>JADGHJ010000401.1 GCA_019686175.1 Chloroflexota bacterium
TGGCGAAGCCCCGCTCGCGTCGCAACCGGCGCGATGTGCGGGCGGTGCTCGAGCTGATGCGCGCGTACGGTAGCCTGGACTACGCGCGGGGCGTGGCGCTAGAGCTAGCAGCGGCGGCGACAAGGGTGTTCGATACGGAGCTGCGCTTCCTAGCGCAGGAGCCGGCCCGCGCCCACCTCCGGTCGAGTATCCGCTTCATCGTGGAGCGCCGGTTCTGATGGCCCGCCCTGCCGAGCGACTCAACCGGATGGCAAATTGCAGGCTAGCGACTGACCGGCGCACCGCGGCCCCGCAGGTACTCCTGGAGCGCCGTGAACACGGGCAGCGGTGTGAAGTCGGGTTCCAGGAGCCGGAAATAGTACCAGGCCTCGTCGCGCCGCTGATCGTCCGCACGCTTCAGGTACCAGATGAAGCTGCGCTGGAGCCAGGGCCACTCCTCGCGGATGCGCTCCAGCGCGCGCACCGTGTAGCGGGCCTGCTGCGCCTCGGTCACCCGCCCATACACCGCGGGGCCTGCGAAGCCGTCGGGCAGCGCGTTCCAGCCCAGCTCGGTCGCCCACACGGGCTTATGGGCGTCGCCGTGTCGCACCATCAGCTCGCGGACCAATAGCGGGCGCGAGAAGTTCACGCGCTCCGGGTCGAGACGCCGGTCGTCCGGCCCGTCGCGCAGCCCGTAGGCCTGCACGGCGAGGATGTCGAAGCTACCCCCCGCGCCCGCGGCATACAAGGCGTCTAGGTAGCGCAGCTCGCTCTGCGCCCAGGGACTATCCTCCACGGTGGGCGCCAGCGCGGGCGCCACGACCACCACGTCGGGATCGGCCGCCTTGGCGCGCCGGTAGCCCTCGGCCAGCAGGGCGGCGAACGCTTGCGGGTCGACCGGCTGGTCACCCCACTCGCTGGCCAGGTTCGGCTCGTTCCAGAGCTGGATGTAGCGGATCCGTCCCGCGTAGCGCTGCACGAAGGTGGCCACGAAATCGCCGTAGTCGGTGACGTCGGCGGGCGGCGCGCTGGGCGAGGGGTTGCCGGGTCGCGCCCAGGCCGGGGTCGTGTCGAGCCGCGCCAGCACGTCCAAGCCGTACTCCTCGGCCAGCGCCACGATCTCGTCGTACTTGGCCCAGGTGCTGTGCTGCCAGCGGGCATCCCAGTACACGCCCTTCTGGTCCGGCTCGATCTCCATCCACGGGAACTGCTGGCGGATGGCGCCGAACCCCGCGGCGCGCACCAGCGCCAGCGTCTTGCGCCGCTTCTCCGACTCGACCTCCTGCTCGAGAAAAGTGTTCACGCCCACGGGATGGAGGCCGACCGCTGGCGGCACCGCCGCGTCGGCCGTCAGGACCGGGCGCGCGCTGAGGCGCGAGGCGAGTGCGATGAGATCGTCGCGCAGCTCGCCGCCCCGCATGCCAGCGCCGAGCAGCACCAGCGCCAGCGCGACCGCCGCGCAGAGGCCCGCTATCACGTGGGTCGCGCGCTGGTGGGGCGCGCCAGCGAGGAAGATCCATCGCTCGGGTCGCATCTGCTCTCCACATTGGGCACGCCGCCGACGCACTCGCCGCCGATGGCGCTCCAGCGCGATTGTGCCCCGCTCCCAGGCGCGGGTGCAATCGCGGCCCACGTTCTGCAGTGGACAGCCCACAGCGTCTGCTATGCTCGGTGCGGAGGCCGGTGGTGGAACTACGCCAGGTCGTCTGGGCGTGGGAGACGATGCTCGCCCGCCTGCAGCACGACGCGCCCGAGCTGGGGCGCCCGCTGGGCCGCTCGGTGCGCCCGCTCGCGGCGGAGCGGCAGCTCGACGGCCGCCTGCTGCTGGTGCTGGGCTGCTGGTGGCCGCCGGACCTCGTGGCCCTGCGCGAGCCGCTCGTCCGCGAGCGGCTGGCCGAGGTGCTAGGCGCCATGCTTGAAGACCAGCTCGTCTGTGAGCTGGTGAGCTGGCCCGCAGGCATGGCCCGGGCGGCGGGACCGGAGCCCGAGACGGTGCCCGCGCCCGACCTCCTAGCACACCTGCCCGACGCGCTGCGCCAGGAGGCGGCGCGCTGCGAGTCGCCGCTGCAGCGCTGGTTCTACGCTCGCGCCTGCCGGCGCGGCCTGCGCCTACAGTGCCAGTACGTGATCGGGCACCTGCGGCTGGACTTCGCGCTGCCCCGCTTCCGCGTCGCGGTCGAGGTGGGCGGCTGGGAGGCGCGCCGCGGGCCGCGCGAGCGCGAGGAGCAGCTCGGCGCCGAACGCTGGCGACTGATCTGGTTCAGCGGCCGCGAGGTGCACGCCGACGCCGACCGCTGTGTGTCGGAGCTGCTGCGTGTGCTGCCCCGTCAGGCCACCACCCCACCCC
>JADGHJ010000402.1 GCA_019686175.1 Chloroflexota bacterium
GGACCGCCCGCCCCGGGCGGGGCCCCCCGGGGGCCCCGCCCCCGGCGGGGGGGGGGCCCCCACACTCGCAGGTGGAGTTCATGGCGGTCATCCCTCGTGCGCCAGCGCGCCATCAGCGCTCCCTCACGGCTCCGAGCCCCTGGTGGGGCTGGCGGTGGAGCGACCTAGTCGGCCACCACCGCAGCGCGTGGCCGCTCGTCTCCAGCCTCATTGCCGTCGCGCTCGCGCTCCCTATCCTCACCGTGCTCGTGAGCCTGCTCCAACCGAAGGACCCCATCTGGGAGCATCTGGCGCGCACGGTGCTGCCGACCTATCTCGCCAACACCCTGTGGCTGGCCGTCGGCGTCGGTCTGGGCACGCTGGTCCTGGGCACGGGCACGGCGTGGCTGGTGACCATGTGTCGGTTCCCGGGGCGCGGCCTATTCGAGTGGGCTCTGCTGCTCCCCATGGCCATGCCCACCTACCTGATCGCCTACGCCTACACCGACCTACTCCAGTTCACGGGGCCGGTGCAGAGCACGCTCCGCGCCTGGACCGGCTGGAGCCGGCACGATTACTGGTTCCCCCAGATCCGGTCGCTCGAGGGCGCCATCGTGGTGATGGCGCTGGTGTTGTATCCCTACGTCTACCTGCTGGCGCGCGCCGCGTTCCTCCAGCAGTCGGTCGCGTTGCTGGAAGCGAGCCGCCTGCTCGGCCGGGGGCCTTGGCATAGCTTCTTCACCGTGGCGCTGCCGCTGGCCCGCCCGGCCCTGGTCGCCGGCACCGCGCTGGCGATCATGGAGGCGCTGGCCGACTACGGGGCGGTCCAGTACTTCGCGGTAGACACCTTCAGCACGGGCATCTACCGCACCTGGTTCGGCATGAACTCCCTGCCCACGGCTACCCAGCTCGCCGCCTGCCTCGTGCTGGTCGTGCTCGCCGTGCTGGCGCTGGAGCGGTTGGGGCGCGGACGTGCGCGCTTCCACGCCACGACCCACAGCTTGCGGCCCCTACCCGCTTATCGCCTGGGCGGGGTGCGCGCGGCGCTGGCCGTCCTCGCTTGCGCGCTCCCGTTCACGCTGGGGTTCCTCGTGCCGGCCGGGGCGTTCGTGCGGATGACCCAGCGCGGCGGCGACCCGCTCTGGGGCCCAGCGTTCCTGCAGTTGATCAGCAATACTTTCACGTTGTCCGCCATAACGGCGGCACTTGCGGTGCTGCTCGCGCTGCTGCTCGCCTACAGCTTGCGGCTGGCTCCCAGCCCGGTGACACGGATCACCGCCCGGCTGGCTGCCCTTGGCTACGCGGTACCGGGAGCCGTGATCGCGGTCGGAGTCCTGATCGTGGCGGGCTGGATCGACAACCGGTTGCTCGGCGGACTGCGCCAGTGGCTCGGACTGTCGCCGGGGCTCGTATTTGGTGGCACCGTGGCCGCGCTTGTGTTCGCCTACCTCGTCCGCTATCTCACGGCCAGTTTCACCACCGTGGAGGCCAGCCTGACCCGCATCAGCCCCAGTCTCGACGAAGCCCCTCGCACCCTCGGCCATGGCTTGCTCAGCACGCTGCGACGCGTCCATGTCCCGTTGCTGCGCGGCGGACTGCTCACCGCGGCGCTGCTGGTGTTCGTGGACGTGATGAAGGAGCTGCCGGCCACGCTGGCCATCCGGCCGTTCAACTTCGACACGCTGGCGATCCGCGTCTATCGCCTCGCCACCGACGAGCGGCTGGCCGAGGCGTCCACGGCCGCGCTGGCGATTGTGGTGGTGGGCCTGCTCCCAGTGATCGTCCTGAGCATCGCCATCACACGTTCACGCGTCGGAGCAGAGGGTGACTAGCCGCGCGCCAGGGCAGACCGCGGGAGACGACGCGCTGATGCCGCAACAGAGCGTCCATGCTGACGCCTCCGCGCTAGCGCCCTCCGCTCAGCCGGCCGTGCAGGTCGAGGGGCTGGTCAAGCACTTCGGGCGCGTGCGGGCCGTGGACGGGATGGACTTCACGGTTCCGCCCGGACGTATCTTGGCGCTGCTGGGCCCCAGCGGCTGCGGCAAGACCACAGCGCTGCGGCTGATCGCGGGGCTCGAGCGCCCGGACGCCGGCCGCATCGTCCTCGACGGCCAAGTCGTCGCGGACGAGCGCACGTACGTGCCGCCCGAGCGGCGCCGGGTGGGCATGGTGTTCCAGGACTACGCCCTGTTTCCACACCTGCGCGTCGCCGACAACATCGGTTTCGGCCTGCCGCGCGGCCCCGCGCGAGCGAAACGGGTCGAGGCCCTCCTGGCACAGGTCGGTCTCAACGGGCTTGGCCAGCGCTGGCCGCACGAGCTGTCGGGCGGCCCGCAGCAGCG
>JADGHJ010000403.1 GCA_019686175.1 Chloroflexota bacterium
CGCGCCGCAAAGGGCGCGCACGATGGCGCTGGGGCGCGCTGGTTGGCCTCCTGGCCGTGGCCGCGCTGGCCGCCAGCGGTGGCGCGCTCTCGTCCGGCGCGCCCCCTGCAGCGGAGGGGGCAACGGCCAGCAGCCAGGTTGCGAGCGCCACGCCGGCCAGCGAGCTGCGCGTGTCCGTGCGGCCCGTGGAGACCAACTACACGGTGATGCCCGGCGACACGTTGGAGCGCATCGCCCGCCGCTTCGGGACTACGGTCGAGGCCATCGCCGGCATGAACAACCTCCGCGACTACAATCGCTTGCGCGCTGGCGAGAAGCTGATCATTCCGTAAGGGGCGTGCCGTGGATGGCTTGCCCAGCGTGCTGGTCCTGCTCGTCGCGGCCTGGGCGGCGATCGGCATCCTCGTGGTGGCCGTCGCCGTGGCGCGCGACGCCCGGGCCCACGGCCAGACGGCGCTCGGATGGGGCGCCTGTGCGCTGCTCCTGCCGGTGTTCGGCGCCCTGGCCTACCTGGTCCAGCGCCGTGCGAGTTCTGGCGGCGCTGCGATCCCAGGGCGTGCCACCCACGCGGAGGGCGCGGCAGCTCCCAGTCCCATGGTGCCGCCGATCCTGAGTGGGGAGTCGCCGTCACCCAGACCCCCCGCGCCAGCCCCCGGACCCGCGGGCGCCCGGCCTCCGAACGGCGCGGCGTTGCCACGGCGTCCGCTAGGCTGGCTGCTCGGTGTGCTGCTGGCGCTCGCGGTGGTGGTCTGTGGGCTGGTCATCGGCCTCGCCATCGGCCACGGCGCGCTCCCGCCGCTGGGGCGAGCCGCGCCCACCGCGACGCCGAGCCCGCGACCATCTCCCACCTTGTCCCCGGCCACGCCGGCCCCGACGGCCGCGGCGCCGAGCCCGGTCCCCACGGCCGCTGGCGAGCCCGTTTACCACATCGTGGCCGAGGGCGACACGCTGGGCGATATCGCCTTACAGTATGAGACGACGATCGAGGCGCTGCTGCAAGCCAACGGCCTCGATAACCCCGACCACATCATGGTCGGCCAGCGGCTCGTGATCGCGCGCCCGTGACGGCCGCTGCGGCAGACACGCGCGGCAGGAGGAGCCCCATGGCCAGCGACATCGATCTGAGCGCGGAGGTGGCGGCGGCGTACCCGCAGCTCGTGGCGCTGCGCCGCGATCTCCACCAGCATCCGGAGCTGGCGTTCCAGGAGCACCGCACGGCGCGCCTGGTGGCCGAGCGCCTGCGCGCGGCCGGGCTGCAGGTGCAGGAGGGGGTCGGCGCGACAGGCGTCGTCGGCCTGCTCGAAGGCGGCCGGCCAGGCCCCACCGTCGCCGTGCGGGCCGACATGGACGCGCTGCCTCTGGACGAGGTAGGCGATCGACCCTATCGCTCGCAGACGCCCGGTGTGATGCACGCCTGCGGTCACGATGGGCACACGGCTATCGCGGTGACGCTCGCGGAGATTTTCGCCCGGCACCGCGCGACGCTGCCCGGCCGCATCAAGTTCATCTTCCAGCCCGCAGAGGAGACGGCCGGCGGTGCCGAGCGGATGATCGCCGAGGGCGTGCTGGAGGCGCCGCGGGTGGACCGCGTGCTGGGCCTGCACCTGTGGAACTACGTGCCGGTGGGGCAGGTGGCCGTGAAAGCGGGGCCCATCTTCGCGAGCGTGGACGAGCTGCGGATCACCATCCGCGGGCGGGGAGGCCACGGGGCGATCCCCCACGACGCGGTCGATCCGGTGCTCGTCGCCGCCCATCTGATCACGGCGCTGCAAGCGCTGGTCAGCCGTGAGACCTCGCCCCAGGAGCCCACCGTGCTGACCATCGGGGCAGTCCACGGTGGCACGGCCTTCAACATCATTCCCGAGCAGGTCGAACTGCTCGGTACCCTGCGTACCTTCGACCCGCGGGTGCGCGAGGTTCTCCTCGAGCGCTTGGTGGCCCTCAGCCGAGGACTGACCGCAGCGTTCCGTGCGGAGGCCACGGTCCAGACCCGCCCAAGCTGTCCAGCTGTCGTGAACGACCCCGCGCTAACCGAGCTGGTGCGCCGGGCGGCGGCCGCCGAGCTGGGCGAGGCGGCCGTGGTGGAGACCCGCGGCACGCTCGGCGGCGACGACATGGCCGACTATCTGGCCCTCCGCCCGGGCTGTTACTTCTTCGTGGGAGCGCGCAACGAGGCGCGCGGCTTGGACCGCTCCCACCACAACCCCGGGTTCGATTTCGACGAGGCCGCGCTCGCGGTGGCGGCGCGGGTGCTGGGCCGCGCGACCCTGGCCGCCCTCGACGGGCCGGGGTGCGGGGAGGGGACAGGGC
>JADGHJ010000404.1 GCA_019686175.1 Chloroflexota bacterium
GACGAGCTCGACGCGATCGTCACCACCATGCGCGAGCTAGCCGCGGCCCACGGCATCCAGCTGTTCGCCTGCACCGAGCAGCCGCTAGTCGAGCGCGGCCTAGAGCGGGGCGCCTGTATCGACGGGCGGCTGCTGAGCGCCGCGGCGTGCCAGCAAGCCTCGGCAGCGCCCGCGACGGACACCAAGATGCCGGGCCGCGAGGCGTGCGGCTGCACCCTGCACACCGACATCGGCGACTACCAGACACAGGAGTGCGGCTACGCCTGCATCTACTGCTACGCCAACCCCAACCATCGCCGCTACACGCGCCAGCAGAGCCAGTACACGACACCCGATGTGTCCACACGGCAGCTACTTCAGGAGGCTAGGCGGTAGCGGCGGGGCTGGGCGCTGGCTCCAGGGTGAAGCGGTAGTCCTCGATGACCGGGTTGGCGAGCAGCCGGCGGCACATCTCGTCCACCTGTCGCGCCGCCGTTGCCTCGTCCGGGGCCTGGAGCTGCACCTCCAGGTACTTGCCGATGCGCACGCTCGCTACGCCGCCGGACAGAACGCGCGAGCCTCTCTCCGAGAGTCTCTACCCTTGAAGGGGGCCGAGCAAGGAGCAAAAGAGCATCTCCGCAGCCGGCGATGCTTAGCAGATCTGGTACAATGCTTAGCAACAGCGGGGGTGGAGGCGGCGCGTGGCAGTACGGGTCAAGGTCAGCAAGAAGTACCAGATTGCGGTGCCTGCTCAGGTGCGCAGGCAGCTCGGTATCCGGCAAGGCGATGAGCTGCTGGTCGAGTTGCGCGGCAACTACGCGGTGCTCTTGCCCGCGCCGCACGACTACGCCCAGCGACTGCGGGGGTTGCACCGCGAGATGTGGGAGGGTGTCGACCCTCAAGAGTACGTGCAGCAAGAGCGCGCGGCGTGGCAGACCTAGTTGCAGCATTACAGCGCGCGGCCCGGGTGGGGCTCGATACGCCCGTGTTCATTTACCACATCGAGGGTACCCAGCGCCTCGCCGATCCGGCTGGGACGGCGCTGGATGCCCTGGCGCGCGGCGCTTTCGCGGGCGTGACCTCAACGCTAACCCTCATGGAGATCGCGGTCCGACCGCTGCAGCGCGGGCGGCCCGCGGTCGCAGAGGAGTATGCACTGCTACTGGCGAACTATCCGAACCTCGCTGTCGTCGCCATCGACGCCCGCGCCGCGCTACGCGCAGCCGCGCTGCGTGCTCAATACCGCCTGCGCCCAGCCGACGCGCTCCAGGTAGCCACCTGCCTCGAACAAGGAGCGACCGCTTTCCTTACCAACGACCGAGAACTGCGCCGCATCCGCGACTTGCAGGTGCTGTTGCTGGAGGACTTCGCGCCGCATCCTTCCACCTGACGCCCGCAGCAGCATACCAAGCAGGTCTCCGTCACCGCAGACGCGCACGGCACAGCGAACTACCAGGATTCCAACAGCGCCTGTGCGTGGGAATGCGCTGGGCGCGGCGGGTCACATCAGGTGGTGGCGGGCGTGGGCGCTGGCTCCAGGGTGAAGCGGTAGTCCTCGATGACCGGGTTGGCGAGCAGCCGGCGGCACATCTCGTCCACCTGTCGCGCCGCCGTTGCCTCGTCCGGGGCCTGGAGCTGCACCTCCAGGTACTTGCCGATGCGCACGCTCGCTACGCTGCTATACCCGAGCTGGTGCAGGCCGCCCAGCACCGCCAGCCCCTGCGGGTCGTTCACCACCGGCTTCAGCGTGACGTGGATGCGTGCCAGCCACATCGGCCTGCCTCCCTCTTCCCAGTCCCCCTCCATTGTAAGCTGTAAGCCGTCATCCGGCCGTGTGATGGCGCCCGCTACCACGCCCTGACGCTCGGCGCAGGCGGTCTCCGCGCTCCCGACGAGACCTCGCGGCCTGGCCGACGTTGGTCCCGTCACGGCACCAGGCGCCGGAGCCGGATGGTAACCGCGATGTACCGGCAGCAAACCGAGCCGAACAGCAGGTCGAGCAGACCCCAGCGTCGTTTGAACTGGACCCGCTCGGTGGCCCAAGCGGTGGTGAAGTCGGTCGGCTCGGCGGGTTCCCAGCCGCCGTCGGCCTCCCGTCGCAGGTGCCGCCGCACACGTGCGTCATAGGCATCCGTGAATTCGCCGGGCAGGACGCGGCGCTGTCGGGTCAGACCTTCCGGTGTGTCCCAGGTTTCCAGGCCGTCCAAGGGAACGGTGCTGTCCTTGTACTCCCAGCGGAGGAGAGCGCCGCAGTGTGGGCAGAACATACGCGGTCTCCACCACGACTCGGCCACACCGGCGAGGTTACCGCCCCAGGAGCCCGATGTCAG
>JADGHJ010000405.1 GCA_019686175.1 Chloroflexota bacterium
CCCCGTACACCACCACCGTCTCATCCAGGCGCACGTCGGCGATCGCGCGCACGGCGTGCAGGCCGGTGGCGACCGAGCAGCCGATGGTGGCGGCCTCGTCGAGCGGGACGGTGGCGGGCAGCGGGACGAGGCTGGTGGCTGGCACGCGCACATACGGCGCGAAGCCGCCGTCCGCCGTGAAGCCGACCTGAGGCGCGGCGTCCGGGCAGAGCTGCTCGGCCCCGCCGCGACACCAGCGACAAGTCCCGCACGGCGCGTAGTAGTACACCACCACCCGGTCGCTGGGCTGCACCGCGCGCACCGCCTCGCCCACAGCGGCCACCTCGCCGGCGATCTCGTGCCCGAGCGTCAGCGGGCTCACTCCCAGGTTCAGCGTGCCGGCCAGCATCTGTAGCTCGGTGTGACACACTCCGGCGGCGAGAACGCGCACGACCGCATCGTGCGGGCCCGGGGTGGGCACCGGCACTTGCTCCACGACCAGATGGTCGGACGGGCCGTAGTAGCGCGCTGCGGGCATGGTGCCCGGCACCGCGGGAGCGCCGCCGCGCGGCCGGCTGGCAGGGGGTGGGGTACCTGGATGAGGCGCGGCTCCGTCGATCATGCGCGGGCTCCGTCGTGTGCGTGGCGCCGAGGCAATATCGGGCAACAAAGAAGCGCCCGCTCAGCAGAGAGGACGCCCAAACCGACTCGCACACCGCCCCGCGCCTCGGCCGGCGAGCGGCGACGTTCCCTACGCTGGCATTACCCAGATCAGGTGCGGCGGTCGGTGGCGGGCTGGCCACCCTCTCAGCCTGGCTTCCCCAAGCTCCCGTGCGCCTATGCGGTTGTCTCATCCGAGCGGCGGCCCGTCGCTTGTCGCCGTCCGGTGCACACAGTGTACCGCGCGGCCCAGCACAGGGCCAAGCCGCTGGCGGCCGCGCTTGCCCCGCCAGCGCGCGGCCCGCACAATGTCCGGCAAGTGGCCGGTCGTCCGTGCCACCATTCGCCACGGAGGACAGGGCAGGTGGGCAGGGTCAGCATCAGTCTCGGGCTGTTTCCGATCGAGCCGCCACAACGGATCATCTATCTCACCCAGCTGGCCGAGGAGCTAGGCTATGCCCGCGTCCACCTCGGCGACTCGCAGATGATCTGGCGAGAGGCGTACGTGCTCCTCGGGGCGGCGGCGCTGGCCACCAGCCGTATCGTCCTGGCCACCGGCGTGACCAACCCCGTGACCCGCGATCCGGCGGTCGTGGCCGCCGGAATGGTCACATTGCACGAGCTAGCGGGCGATCGCATCCAGCTCGGCATCGGCACGGGCGACAGCGCCGTGCAGACGATCGGCCGGAAGCCGGCGCGGCTGCGCGAGCTCGAGGAGGCCGTGGGTGTTATCCGCCGCCTGATCGCAGGCGAGACGGTCGCGCACCCGGCCACCGGCGCGCCCGCGCGGATCGTCTATGCCCCAGCAGGGCTGCGTATTCCCGTCATCGTCGCCGTGAGCAGCCCGCGCATCCACCGGCTGGCCGGGAAGATCGCCGATGGCGCGATCGTGCTGGTCGGTATCGATCCGGCGTTCCTGGCGGCGTCGCGGGCCGAGCTAGTGGCCGGGGCGGCTGAAGCGGGGCGCGACCTGGCCGCCGAGGGCTTCCGTGTCGCGTGCTGGACGCCGTGCTCCATTCAGGAGGACGGCCGGGCGGCCCGGACGGCGGTGAAGGCCCACGTCGCGCGGGTGCTCAAGCGCGACCTGCCGTTCATCCTGAGCCCCGAGGACCAGGCGGTGGTGCAGCGCATCCGCGCCGAGTACGAATACTACCAGCATATGGTGGCCGGCACGCGGCACGGCGAGCTGGTGCCCGACGCACTGGCCGAGAAGTTCGCCGTGGCCGGCACGGCGAGCGAGGTGCACGCCCAGCTCGAGCGGCTGGCGGCGAGCGGGCTCGTGGACGAGATCGTGATCATCCCCCACTCGCAGCAGCCGGCGGAGCGCGAGCGGATGATCCGCGCGGTGGGCGAGATGCTGCCCGCGCTCACCCGCGCGCGCTCCTGAGCGAATCGACGCGTCCCTCTCGGGCCTGTGAGCGTGGTGGCGGCCCGTGCTGGCTGGCGAGAAAACGATGGGGTAGCTTACGGTATCAGCGCGGCAGCGCGCCGGCTCCCGGCGCCGTGACCGCGCGGCTGCACGAACAGGAGAGACCGATGGCCGAGACCCTGATCCAGGCAACCTCCACCGAGCTGCGCCCCCGGTTCCGCGACCTGCGCGAGTGGCTGGCCGGTGTCGAGGCGCTCGGCGAGCTGGAGCGCGTGAATGGGGCGTCCGCGGAAGA
>JADGHJ010000406.1 GCA_019686175.1 Chloroflexota bacterium
CTCCAAACCCGCGGCCGCCCCGACCAGCGCGCCAGCCACGGGGGCGACCACGGCCCCGGCCGCGAGCCGTGGGGAGCAACCCCTGAAGATCGGGCTCGTCCTACCGTTCAGCGGCGTGTACGCGGTCCTCGGGGAGAGCATCGTCAACGGCATGCAGCTCTACTTCGACAGTGTGAACAACACCGCCGGCGGCCGGCGGATCGAGCTGATCAAGGAGGACGAGGGCACACCCGAGGAGGCGCTGCGCAAGACGCGCAAGCTGGTCGAGCAGGACGGGATCGATATCTACTCTGGGCTGGTGAGCACGGCCAGCGCCTACGCCGTGCGCGACTATGTGCACGAGAACAAGGTGATCTTCCTCTGCTCGAACGCGGGTGGCAACGACCTCACCCGCGCGCGCAAGAGCCCGTACATCTTCCGCACTAGCTTCTTCAACGCCCAGCCGAGCATCCCGATGGGCGAGTACCTGGTGCGCCGCGGGCTGCGGCGCGTGTTCATCTGCGCGGCCGACTATGCCGCCGGCCGCGAGTCGATGGCCGGGTTCCGCGACGGCTTCCTCGCGGCGGGCGGCGAGGTAGTGGGCGAGGCCTGGCCACCGTTCCCCAACACCGACTACGCGCCGTTCCTCACCCAGATCCAGCAGGCGCGCCCCGACGCCAGCTACAGCTTCTTCGCCGGCTCCGACGCGGTGAATTTCGTCAAGCAGTTCGCCGAGTTCGGCCTCAACCGCGACATCAAGCTGACGGGCTCGGGCTTCATGATCGAAGAGGACACCCTGCCCGCGCAGGGCAGCGCGGCGCTCGGCGGCATCACCGGCCTGCACTGGGCGCTGACCCTCGACAACCCCGAGAACCGCCAGTTCACCCAGGCGTACCGCCAGCGGTTCGGCCGCGACGCCGACGTCTACGCCGTGCAGGGCTACGACACGGCGCGGGTGATCGTCGAGGCGGTCAACAAGACCCAGGGCAACACGACGGACAAGGACCGGCTCATCGAGACCATCGCCAGCGTGAAGTTCAACAGCCCGCGCGGGCCGTTCGAGTTCGACCCCGACTCGCACGAGGCGGTGCAGAATATCTACGCCCGCGAGGTGCGCGAGGTGCAGGGCAAGCTGACCAACGTGGTGGTCGAGACCTTCCCGATGGTGAAAGGGTAAGAGGCCACCCGTGATCCTGGAGCCGTTCGACGGCCACTGGCCCACGGTGGCGCCGGACGCCGAGGTCGCCGAGACGGCGGTGCTGGTCGGCAAAGTCACGGTCGCCGCCCGTGCCCGCATCGGCCACGGGGTGGTACTCCGCGCCGATATCCAGCGCATCCGCATCGGCGAAGGTGCCTGGGTGCAGGAGAACGTGGTGATGCACACTGCCGACGACGCCGACACCGTGGTCGGGCCAGAGGCCGTGGTCGAGGCCGGAGCGGTGCTGGAGGGCTGCATGGTCGGCCGCGGCGCGCGTATCGGCGCGCGGGCGGCAGTGCTCAACTACGCGACGGTGGGCGACGGCGCGCGGGTGGTGGCCGGCGCGGTGGTGGCCGAGCGCCAGCAGGTGCCAGCCGGCGCTACCGTCGCGGGTGCGCCCGCACGGCTCCTCGACGAGGACCCCGCGGCGCGGGCAGGGCTCGATGGCTGAGCGGCTGCCCGCCGGCGCGTGCCCGTGGATCGATCCGAGCGCCTTTATCGCCGCCAACGCCGTGCTGGCTGGCGCCGTGGCCGTGGGTCCGCTGGCCAGCGTCTGGTACGGCGCCATCCTGGAGGGCCGCGACGCCGCGGTGAGCGTGGGCGCGGGCAGCAGCGTGCAGGACCGCGCCGTCGCCCGCGGCCTGCCGGGCCAACCAGTGTGGATCGCCGAGGACGTGACCATCGGCCACTGCGCCCAGCTCCTTGGCTGTCGAGTCGAGCGCGGGGCGGTGGTGGGGCTGAACGCCACGGTGCTACCGGGCGCGGTGATCGGGGCGGGCAGCCTGGTGGCCGCAGGCGCGGTGGTGCCTGCGGGGCTCGTCGTCCCCCCGGGCATGCTGGTGGCCGGCAACCCCGCGACGATCAAGCGGCCGCTCAGTGGGCGCGCCCTGCAGTGGCAAGCCAAGGCCGCGGAGGACTACCAGCGGCTTTCGCGGCAGTATCTGGCGCGGCGCTTTACCCCGCGGCGCTAGCGGCGCTCGTGCAGCGTCCAGTAGCCGAACCGCGCCACGGGCTGAAAGCGCGCGTCGAGCGCGGCCGCCAGCAGCGGA
Source organism: Chloroflexota bacterium (assembly GCA_019686175.1). Classification (GTDB taxonomy): domain Bacteria; phylum Chloroflexota; class UBA6077; order UBA6077; family JAJPHF01; genus JADGHJ01. The sequence goes on from JADGHJ010000406.1 coordinate 2,227, forward strand.
GCGTAGCCCGCGAAGGGCATCCCGTTCACGTTCTCGGTGGGCGCCGCCACCCCCCAGCGCACCCCAGCCG
>JADGHJ010000407.1 GCA_019686175.1 Chloroflexota bacterium
GCGGCGGAGCCGCCGGTGCGGGGGTCGGCGTGGGGCTAGGTGCCCCGACGGCCTGGAGGATGATCGTCACCGTGCTCGGCCGCACCGACTCCAGCGTGAACCCAGCCGGTAGCTGGACCTCGACGGGCAACACGTGCATGCCGGGGCCGAGACCGCTGGCATCGCTCTGCGCACGGACTTCGGCCGGGTTGAGCCCTTGATTGGCCGGGCCACTGGCGGTGATCGTGACCAGGGGCACGTCGGCGACGTTGTAGAGGCCCTCCTCCACGTTCGCTAGGGTAACCGGCAGGCGCAGCGTCTGGGTCAGCGCCAGCGGCACGACTTGCACTGTGAGCGTCACCTGGTCGGCACGCCCGAGGGTCAGCCCCGCCGGGACCTGCAGGTTCACTGGCTGCGAGAAGGTCCCTGTCCGACCGTTGAGGTCGATCGGATCGGTCTCCACCGCCGTAATGTTGGCCAGGGCCGCCGGGTCGCCGACGAGCGGGACCGCCGGCGGATCGATGGCGACGCTTTGCACCCAGTAGCCGGGGGGAACGGAGCCGCGCAAACGCGGGCGCACCCCCACCTCCTTGTAGCCGAGCTGCTGGGTGACGGGGAGGGTGACCCGGACCAGCGGCGGCTGGACCTGGGTCTGCGCCGTGCTCGGGTTGAGCCGCTCGCCCTGGGCGCTGACCAGTTGGACGGGGAGCTGCTGGTCGATGTCCGCCGTAGCAGCGTCCAAGCGCACCTCGACCTCCGCGGCCTCCACGCGGTTCACGTAGCTCGCCGGGCCGGTCACGCTGACGCTGGGCGGGCTGATCTCGGGCCGCCCCGCACGGTAGCCGAACGGAGGGCTGCCCTCGGTCCGCGCGCGCACCGGCACCGAGCGAGAGATCACCTCCTCGAGCCGGACGCGGATGCGGCGCGGGTTCGGCTCGCTGATCCGCAGCCGGGGGTCCCGATTGTTCAAGGGGACGACCTGGACCTCGAACTCCTCGCCCGCGGGGTCCTCGGTCCGTACCGCTCGCGACAGGTCGACGAAGGCGCGGAAGTCCGACTCATGGACCTCGCCCATGGCGTCGCGGGGCGCGCTGACCCGCACTTCCACCGGGTTCCACTCGGCCTGGTTGGTGATGACGAGCCCGGGCGGCACGTTGCGCGGCTCGACGGGCAGGCGCAACGTGGTCATACGCTCGGGGTTCTGCTCGGCCTGGACCTGCACCCAGATGGCTAGCGAGAAAGCGATGGCCAGCAGCGCGCGGCCCAGATCGAAGCCGGGAATCTCAGGCATGGCGCTGCGCCTCCCCACCCCGGATCCACGTGCCGAGGTCGTGCAGCCAGGTGGTAACCGCGCGCACGAGCTGGAGCCGCCCGCGGTGGTGCGCGGGCTGGTAGATCACCTGGAGCACCTTGCGCAGCTTCTCCTCGTCCAAGTTGCGTACCATGCGTCCGTTGTTGGCGATCGAGATCTGCCCGGTTTCCTCCGAGACGACCACACACAGCGCGTCGGTCCGCTCGGTGATGCCGATGGCCGCGCGATGGCGAGTTCCCAGGTGGGCGCCGAGGTGCGTGTTCTCGGTCAGGGGCAGCAGGCAGCCCGCGGCGATGATGCGCTCGCCCTGCACGATCACCGCCCCGTCGTGGAGCGGCGCGTGCGGGAAGAAGATGTTCAACAGCATCGGTTCGGACAGCACGGCATCCAGCCGCGTGCCGGTCTCGGCGTACTCGCCCAGACCGGTATTGCGCTCCAGCACGATTAGGGCCCCCCAGCCCAGCTCCGACAACCGACGGGCGCTGGCGGCGACGACCTCGATGGTCCGGCCCGCGGCGGTCATCGTGACGGGGCGGCGGAGGAGTTGGCCGGGGCGCCCGAGCTGCTCGCCCGCGCGCCGCAGCTCCGGGGCGAAGATGACGACCAGGGCGATCAGGAGCCCGTTGAGGGCGCCACGCAGCAGCGAGCCGATCACCGAGAAGGCGAACATATTGGCCAGGACGGCGCCCACGACGTAGGCGATGGCGATGCCACGCAGGATGGGCATGGCCGTGGTGCCCTGGATGAACGACAGCCCGACATAGATCACGATGGTGATGATCAGGAACTCGACGAGGCCGCGCCAATCGACGAGCAGGCGGAGGCCATAGAGCAGATTCTGGAGCAGCTCACTCAAGGCCGCACGCCTCCCCGCGGCCCGCCCTGGCGAGCCGCGCTGCTGCTCGCGTACCGCGGCTCCTCGCGCTCTGGCTCGCCGCCCCGCGCCCGGCGGGCGGGGGCCCCCCCGGGGGGTTTTAAACAACTCCCAGCCCCCCCCACAC
>JADGHJ010000408.1 GCA_019686175.1 Chloroflexota bacterium
CTGCAGGCGCTGGTAGGCGCGGCTGGGCCGGGGGCCAGGACGGCCGCCAGGGCGCCTGCGCTGGGCGGCGATGTCCTCGGGCGTCAGATCGTGGCGTGCGACGTACAGGCGCTGCACCGCCAGCCGTACCACGGCACTGCGGGACAACCCGAACTGGGCCGCCAGTTCGGCAAGCATCTGGTCTGTCGCTGGATCGCCGGCGAGCCGCCAGATCACCGCAGGCATAGGGCCTCCCAGCAGCAGCGTAGCAGGGCGCTGCCCCGCCGTGACCTGGCCTACCGACCAGTTAAAGACTGTACTTCGGTACAGGACGAAAACTGTACCAACATCCAGTCACAAGCGTCCGAGGCCGATCGACAATGGGGCCGTCAGCAACAGCGATGCCCGCTGGCCGTCGGCACCGACCAGCGGGCGGAAGGGAGCAAGCGGTCATGGCGCTCACTCCGACTCAGGCTACCACGCCGGCGTACGGCCTCGGCAACCAGCTCCACGCCGCCGACCAGCTCGCGGCCCTCCTGCAGCTCACGCCCGCCACCCTGCGCCGGCTGGAGCGCGCCTTTGCCCTGCTGCGCCAGGGCGCGGTGCAGGCGGGCTGCACCCCCGGCAGCTACTGGGTGCGCAGCCAGCGCACGGGCGACCAGTACCTGGTGACGGTCACGGGTCAGGCCGTGGCCTGCACCTGCCCGGACGCCGCGGCCGGGGCGCTCTGCCAGCACGCCTTGGCGGTGGTGCTCCACCGCCGGCTGGGCGGGGGGACTCCTCCCCCGCCCGTGGCCGCGCGGCGAGGTCCTGTCGCCTGGCCGATGGTCTGCGATGCGGGGGGCGTCGATCCGGACGCGCCGATCCCCTACCGGCTGGTGGAGGTGGCGGCATGAGCGCCGTCGCCCTCGCCCCGCTGGCCGACCTGATCGTCGCGGGCCTGCGCCAGCGGCCCGATCTGGCGCCGCAGATCGACGCCGCCGTGCAGCTCCTGCGCGCGGGCGCGATCGAGCGCTGCGAGCTGGACGCCGACGGCGCGTACCTCACCGTCCTCGCCAGCGGCCGCGGCTACCTGGCGTGGGTGGCGCCCGACGGCCGCGTGCGCGCCTGTCGGCGCTGCTGGCCGAGCTACCCGATGCCCGCGAGCATGTGGTGCCCCCACACGATCGCCGCGCGGCTGCTGCAAGTCGCCGCCCAGCGCGACCAGGCGCGGGGGCAGGAAGCTGCCTAAGGCCCCCCAACACGCAACCTGCCGGACGTGCGTGCCACGGCACGACCCGCAAGGACTGCACCGCGCGGGACGGCCTCTGGGCCAGCTTGGTGTTGAGACGCGCTGCACATCTGGGGGACGGGGGCCGTTGTCGCAGAAGCCCCCGTGCCGCGGAACGGTGGTTAGGCGCTCAGGGGGACCGGCCGCGCTACTTACCCGCCGGGCAGAGCGAGGCGCGGTCCCCGCAGGGCGGCGGAACAGGATGGAGGATGGAGGAGACACCATGCGTTCGGTACTGCTGGCCGTCCTCTTCGGGATCGCCGGGCCGCTGCTCCCCTGGAGGGCTCAGGCGCAAGGCGGGTACGTCGCGGTGATGGAGAGCTGTGAGTGGCAGGTGGCCAGGAACGACAACGTTTCCGTGCTAGTCTGTACGCTGACGGACGGCACGCGGCACCTTTACCTGCGCGACCGCGCTACCACCCTGCTCCAGATCGCCGCGGTAGACTATCCCGATTACGGGGCGTTCTTCACCCCGCTCGGGCGCGAGCGCCTGCCCAGAACCTGGCGCCGCTGGGCCGCGGCGGGCCTCGGCCACGCCCTAGAGCGTCGGGTACTGACCGTCTCGCCGTGCCCCGAGCTGAATGACTGGATCGACCACGTCGTCTACGCCGCCACCGTGGGGTGGCCAGGACTCACCGTGACGGTGTGGGTGGCGCCCAACGGAGCGGTCTGCAGTTGGGCTCGGTAGCGACCGGGCGGTGCCGCAGGCCTGCCGCCCGACCGGAGCCACGGAGCTGGGGCGGCCGTGGCCCGACGGGTCATTTGGCGCGTGTGGACGCGGCAAACAGGACCTCCGGCTGCTAGCAATTCTGCTAGCAATTGGGGCGCACAACCGTGGATGCCGGCGGACGGCCGCAGGAGCAAAAGTGGCAGAATTACGCCATGTCGAGACGGCCGTGGACAGCGCTAGACCCCGCGATGGGGACTTAAACTCCGCTGCCCGCAAGGGCGTAGGGGTTCGAGCCCCCTCCTCGGTACCCTCGTTTCTGGCGCCGTTGCGCCAGTCCGCTCCGCTGCGGGT
>JADGHJ010000092.1 GCA_019686175.1 Chloroflexota bacterium
CGGCCGCCAGCCGCTGCGCCGTCCAGCCCGGGGCGGCGCGCTGCCCGCTGCTGACCGAGGGCGGGTCCCACCCCTGCGGCATCCGCCAACGCTCCCCGCCCCGCACGTCACCGGGCACAGCGGACCATACGGCCGCCTCGCGGGCCAGCGGGCTCAAGCGCAGAGTGTCTCGCATAGATAGTCGCCCTTTCCGTCGGCGGGTTTAGCGGCGGCCGTCGTTGATCACGGTGCGTAGCAGCTGCAGGCGGTTGGCCAGCAGCTGGGTCAGCGCGTTGTAGCTCAGGTTGGTCTCGGCGAGCTGGACCATCTGCTCGTCGATGTCCACGTTGTTGCCGTCCAGGCGCCGGGTGGTGGTGTTCAGCGTGACGATCTGCGGGGTGACCCGCGGAGGCGCGGAGTCGTCGGGCAGCCCATTCGCCACCGGCGTGAGGCGCAGCCGGTCGCCGGCCCCCATCGCCTGGCGAAGCTGCCCCTCGAATGTCACCGCCGACGCCTTGAACTGCGGCGTGTCAGCGTTGGCCACGTTGTTGGCGATCACGCGCTGCCGGGTGGCCAGGCCAGCCAGGGCAGCCTGGAGCAGGCGCGTCGCGGGGGTGTCGAGCTGGGACATCCGTATCCTCCGAGAGCTACACGGGCGACTGCTGGCGATAGCGCTCCAGCGCCGCGAGCACTTTCGGTACGTAGCGCTGGGTCTCGGCATAGGGCGGGATTCCACCGTAGCGATCCACCGCGCCGGGACCCGCGTTGTAGGCGGCCAGGGCGTGCTGCAAGTTGCCACCGTAGCGATCGAGCAACCCGCGCAGGAACTTCGTGCCGCCCAGCACGTTCTCCCGTGGGTCGAACGGGTCCCGGACCCCGAGCCCGCGCGCGGTGTCGTCCATGAGCTGCATCAGGCCCTTGGCTCCCGCCGGCGAGCCCGCGCGGGGGTTGAAGCCGGACTCGGTTTCGATCACGGCGGCAATGAGGGCGGGCTCGACGCCGTAGCGCGTCGCCGCTTCCGCGATCAGGCCGCGGTAGGCGGGCGGCACCTCTCCGGGCACGGGGCCGACGGCCGCGCCGAGCCGGTTGCCGGCGCCCGCGGTCGGCAAGGCGTAGTGCTCGCCCCGGCGGGTCGCCAGCGCCGTGGCCAGCAGGTCGGGGTCGCCGGCTTGCGCCGCCCGCGCGAGAAGGGTTGCGAACGCCGCGTTGCCCGTGGCCCGCTGGGCGCGCGGCGCGCCGGTGAGCCGCGGCGCTGTCAGCAGGGGCAGCCGGGCGATGCTCACCGAGCGCTCGCTCATAGCGCCGCCTGCAGCCGCTGGTACTGGCGGATGGCCAGCTCGCTGGTCTCCCGCCGCTCCAGACGCGCTTCCGCGCGCGCGTGTTCCTCCTGCTGGCGGTCGCGCAGCTTCTCCAGCGCCTTGACGTCCTTGCTCTGAGCCACGATGCGCTGCTGCAGCTCGGCCTCCTCGGTCGCCAGCCGCGCCACGACCTCCTGCTGCGCGGCGATGCGGGCCTCAAGCAGGTGCAGGTGCTCCGTCAGCTGCATCAACTGCGGCAGGTCCAGCATGCTGCTCTCTTCCCCGTTGCTGCTCTCGCTCCGAACGCTCGCAGTCGAGTCGGGAACCGCCGCAGGAGCCTGCTGCGCGCGCAGCGCAGCCAGGGCCTGGCGCTCGGCCGCCTGGAGCGCGGCCAGCCGCTCCGCTTCCGCTTGCTGCCGACGGCGCAGCGCGGCCAGCTCCAGCCGGAGCCGATCGACGAGGTTGGTACGGTAGTCGAGCACCGGCTGGAGTCGAAACGGCGCCGCGCGCGGGGCGGACGCGGGAGTGGGACCCGGGGATGCAGTCGTCATACGGTCGCCTCACATCCAGTAAGCGCCAGCAGCGCGGCGAGGCTCTCCTCGTAGGTCACGGCCTCGTCGGCGCGCTGGCAGAGAAACGCCTTGATCTGGGGCAGTAGGGCCAGTGCTTCGTCGAGCACGGGATTGGTGCCCGCCACGTAGGCACCGATGCTCACCAGGTCTTCGTTCTGACGGTAGGTGGCGAGCAGGTCGCGCACCCGGCTCGCCGCACGCTGATGCTCGGGTGTCGCCAGTGCCGACATCAGGCGGCTCACGCTGCCCAGAATGTCGATGGCCGGATAGTGGTTCTCGTGGGCCAGCTTGCGGCTGAGCCAGATATGGCCGTCGAGGATGCTGCGGGCGGCGTCAGCGATGGGCTCGGTCACGTCGTCGCCATCGACGAGCACCGTGTAGATGCCGGTGATCGTGCCGCGATCGGCGGTGCCGGCCCGCTCCAGCAGCTTGGGCAACAGGGCGAATACTGACGGCGGGTAGCCCTTGACCACGGGCGGCTCGCCCACGGTCAGGCCGATCTCGCGTTGCGCCATCGCCCAGCGAGTGATGGAGTCCATCATCAGCAGCACGTCGAGCCCCTGGTCGCGGAAGTACTCGGCGATGGTGGTGGCGACCCAGGCCGCCTTGATCCGCTGCAAGGCCGGCTGGTCCGAGGTGCTCACCACTACCACCGAGCGCCGCAGGCCCTCCTCGCCCAGGTCGCGGGCGATGAACTCCTGCACCTCGCGCCCGCGCTCGCCGATCAGCGCGACAACATTCACGTCGGTGCGGGCGTGGCGCGCGATCATGCCCAAACTGGTGCTCTTGCCCACCCCGCTGCCGGCGAAGATGCCGATGCGCTGCCCTTTGCCGCAGGTCAGCAGGGCATCGATGGCGCGGATGCCCGTGCCGAGCGGCTCGCGGATCGGCTGGCGCGCCAGCGGGTCCGGTGGCCGATTGGCCACGGAGTAGCGCTCGGTGGTGCCGAGGGGGCCGCGTCCATCGATGGGCTGCGCGAGCCCGTTCACCACGCGCCCCAACAGGGCGTGGCCCACCGGCACGTAGAAGCCGTGGGCGCGCGGCACGACCTTGCTGCCCGCGCGGATGCCCTGGGTCTCCTGGAACGGCATCACCAGCAGGCGGTTGTCGCGAAAGCCGATCACCTCGGCCGCGAAGCCCGGGCTGCCCGGCTCCGGGTAAATCGTGCACAGGTCGCCGATCGCCAGGCGCAGGCCCTCGACCTCGATGGACAGGCCGACGAGCTGGGCCACGCGGCCCTGGTAGCGAAGCGCCGAGCGCTCGCGCAGCGCCGCGAAGTAGCGATCGAGCGCACAGTTGGGCTTCACCTACAGGTCCCCCTCTAGCAGGGCGTGGAAGGTCTCGACGATCTGGGCCAGCTTGGTGTCGAGCTGGGCGTCGAGCTGACCGAAGGGCATGTCGATCACACAGCCGCCGCGCCCCACGCGCTCGTCGACCACGAACTGGCTCCGCTGGGCCAGCGGCGTGCGCGCCAGGCGCTCCCACTGGGCGACGACCAGCTCGTAGTCGTCAGGGTGCACGCGCACCTCGACGGTAGTGTTTTCCTGGATCTCCTCCAGCGCGGCCCGGATGACGCCCAGCACGATGGTGCGGTCGAGGCGCACCTCGCGCTCGATGACCTTGCGCGCCACGGCGAGCGTGAGGTCGACGACCCGCTCCTCGAGGCCGGCCGTGAAGCCGCGGGCGACCACGCGGGCCGAGGCGACCACTGCCGCGAGCTGCTCGGTGAGCGCGGCCTGCTCGGCGGCCGCACGCCGCAAGCCCTCGGCGTAGCCGGCCTCGTAGCCGGCGGCCCGGCCCTCCGCCTCGGCTGCCGCGCGAATGGCCGCCAGCTCCTCGGCGCTGGGCGCGGCGGGTGGCTCTGGGGCAGGCGCCAGCTCCGGTTCGGGCACTCCCCGGTCCAGCTCCTCCCCTCCCAATGGTGGGAGCGGAGCGGCAGAGGCGGGCGCCAGCGGCGCGAACACGTACGGCCGCACGCGGGCGTTAGAGGAGGACATCGTCGGCCCCCCGCTGGATCACGATCTCGCCGGCCTGCTCCAGGCGCCGCGCCACGTTGACGATCCGCTGCTGCGCCTCCTCCACCTGGATGCGCCGCACCGGCCCCGACACCGCCATGTCCTCCTGCAACATCTCGGCGGCGCGGGCCGAGATGTTGCGGAACACTCGCTCCTTGAGCTGCTCGTTGGCGCCGCGCAACGCGAGCGCCAGGTCGCGCGCGTCCACCTCCCGTAGCACGCGCTGCAGGCCGTGATCGTCCAGCTCGACGAGGTTCTCGAACGAGAACATCTGCTTGCGTACTTCCTCGGCCAGCTCCGGGTCGTGGGCGTCGAGGTACTCCAGGATGCCGCGCTCGGTGTGCCGATCGACGTTGGCGAGGATCTTCACCAGCGAGTCGACCCCGCCCACCGCGCTGTAGTCGCTCGTGAGCAGCCGCGACAGGCGTTGGCGCAGCACCGACTCGACCCCCTCGATCACCTCCGGTAGCGTCCGCTCCATGGTGGCCACGCGCATGCCGATCTCGGGCTGGATGTCCGCCGGCAGCGCCGATAGGACGCGCGCGGCGTGGGTCGGCGGCAGGTGGGCGAGGATCAGCGCGATCGCCTGTGGCTGCTCCTCCTGGAGGAAGTTGGCGAGCTGCGCGGGGTCGGTCTCGCGCAGGAAGGCGAAGTGCTGCGGCCGGAGCGTCGCCGCGATCCGGCTGATGAACTCGCCGGCCTTCTCGGGGCCGAGCGCGCGGTTGAGCATGTCCTCGGCGTACTGCAGGCCGCCGCTGCTTAGGTAGCGGCTAGCCAGCGCCATGTTGTAGCTCTCTTGGATCACCGCGCGGCGGACCTCATCGGACACCTGCTCCATCGAGAGGATCTCGAGGGTGATCTCCTCGATCTCCGGCTCGCGCAGACGCTTGAGGACATTGGCCGAGTTCTCGGGGCCGAGGGCAATTAGCAGCACTGCCGCCTTCTGCCGGCCGCTGAGCTTGTCGCTGCTCATACGCGCTGCCGCTCCTCTGCCAGCCAGGCGCGGATCAGCCCGGCCACGGCTTCCGGATCGTTGCGGGCCATCTCGCTAAGCTCGCGTTGGACATTGGCGTACTGGAGGTCCTCTTTGGACGGGGTCAGCTCGCCGGCCGTAGCTGCGGCCGCCACGGCCTCGGTCGCGGCCGCCACCGTCTCGGCTGGGGCGAGCAGCGGGGGCGCGACCGGTTCGACACTGATGGCCGGTGCAGCCTGGCGCGAGCGCCCCCGCCGCAGGATGAGCCACACCAGGGCCACGACCACCAGCGGGCCGAGGATCAGCGCGCCGAGCCGCAGCATCTGCAGCCACTGCTCGCGCTGGCGCAGCGCCTCTAGCTCCGGGCTGACGGGCGGCTGCGCTGAGAACGGCAGGCTGGTGAACGTCACCAGGTCACCCCGGTTGGTGTCCAGGCCCGCCGCGGTGGCCACCAGCCGGCTGAGGGCATCGGCTTGCTGCGGATCGGTGATCGCCGCGCTGTCGATGGCCACCGCCACCGAGAGGCGCCGGATCCCGCCGGGTGCGCGCACCAGCTTCTCGACCGTCTTGGACAGCTCGTAGTTCGTCTGGGTGTCCTGGCGCTCGGCGCGGCTCTCCCCCCCCGCGGCCTGCACGGCGGCGTACGTCGGGATGTTGGCGTCGGCGCCCGGTACCCCGCCCGGGGCGCCGCCCTGCTGCGTCTGCGACTCGCGCTGCTCGCGCTGGCTACGCACCTGCGGCGGCTTGCCGTCGGGCGAGTACGTTTCCGAGTTAGCCTCGTACTGGTCCCAGTCCAAGTCCGCGCTCACCCGTACGATCGCCTTGTCGGGACCCACCACGCGCGCCAGCATGCGCGTGACATCGGCCTCGAGGCGCTGCTCCAGCGCCCGCTGCACGTCCTGCCGCGTGCCGGTCTGCCGCGCGGGATCGCTGGCTGTCCCGCGCTCGGAGAGCAGCGCGCCGTTGGAGTCGACCACATTCACGTTCTCGGGCTTCAGGCCCTCGACGCTACTGGCGACGAGCTGGGTGATGCCGGCCACCTGGCTGGGGTCGAGCCGGCGGCCGGGCTTGAGGGTGAGCACCACCGAGGCGGTCGGCTCGCGCTGGTTGGCGAGGAACAGCGTGGGCTGGGGCAGCACGAGGTGCACCCGCGCGCTCTCCACGGCATCCAGCCGCATGATCGAGCGCGCCAGCTCGCCCTCCAGCGCACGCTGGTAGTTGACCCGCTCGGCGAACTCGGTCATGCCGAGGTGCGGCTGGTTGAACATCTCCATCCCGGCCCCGTTGCCCCGCTGGGGCAGCCCGGCGGCCGCGACCAGCAGCCGCACCTCGTTGACCTGGTTCGCTGGCACGCGGATGGTGCCGCGCTCGACCAACTCGTAGGGGATCTTCGCCTCCTTCAGCTTGGCGACGATGGCCGCGGCGTCCTCCTCGCGGAGGTTGCTGTACGCCACCGCGTACTCCGGCGAGCGCCCGAACAGCAGGAACGCCACCACGAGCGCGACGGCGAGCGCCGCAGCCCCCAGGAGCGTGAGGCGCTGCGCCCGTGTGAGGCGCCCCCACAGCCCCTGTGCCTGGCGAGGCGAGATATCCACCGGCCCGACTAGCATGCTGCTCCACCCTGGGCGCGCGGGTCAGCCGCTGGCGCGCGGCGCCGCGGCTACACCTGCATGCGCATGATCTCCTGATAGGCCTCGACCAGCTTGTTGCGCACCTGGACCGCGAGCTGGAGACCGAGGCTGGCGCGCTCCTGGGCCAGCATCACCTCGTGCAGCTCCACCGGCTCCCCGGCGGCGAGCTGCAACGCGCGGGCGTCGGCCTCCTGCTGCAAGCGGCTGAGGCCGTCCAGCGCCTCCGCCAGCGCCTGGCCGAAGCCCTCGATCGCCTGGGCCGAGGCCGGCGGCGTCGTGGGCGGTTGGCCCGCGGCCGGCCGGGCCAACACGCCGCCCACCGTTTGGATGTCCATCGCGCGTCTCCTCCCTTCCTAGCGCGGGCCGCCGGGCTACACGCGGCCGATATCGAGCGCGCGCTGCGCCATGTTCTTCGCCACGTTGATCACCGTGAGGTTGGCTTCGTAGGCGCGGCTCGCCGACAGCAAGTCGGTCATCTCGGTGACCAGGTCGACGTTCGGGTAGGTCACGTAGCCGTCGGCATCCGCATCCGGATGCGTCGGGTCGTACACCTGCCGGGGCGGCTGCGGACTAGCCACGATGGCCTGCACCTGCACGCCCTCGCCCACGGGCGCCGGGTCGCTCTCGCGCCGCAGCAGACGAAAGGTGTTGGCGAAGCTGAGCCGGCCGCGGGGCGCGAACACCACCCGTTCGGCGCGGTACGGCCCGCCCTCGGGGGTGGCCGTGGCCTCCGCATTGGCGATGTTGCTGGCCGTCACGTCCATCCGCAGCCGCTGCGCCGTCAGGGCCGAGCCAGCGATCCGCAGTACGTTGAGCACTCCCATCTGGTCCTCCGGGCCAGCGCCCGCTGGCGAATCCTGCCCCAGCATAGAGGGGGCCCTAAAATCGCCGTTAGGGCTGCTCCTCCCGGCGCGCTTGGCCGATGGTACGCTCCCACGTTGGACAGAAGTCTGACCGACAGTACTCGCGGGCGAGCCACAGGGGACGACCGGCGCGTGGCCCGAGCGTCGTGGCTAGACGCGCTCGGCGCGAACGACGAGGCGGTGGGAGTAGACGCCGTCGGGCACGCAGGTAATGAGCGTGACGATCGACCGATCGGAGGGCTCGAGCACCTCGACCGCCTGGGGCAAGACGACCTGGATATCGACGACCCGGTAGAGGAACTGCTGGTCGGCCGTGACGACGATCACCCCATCGCCGAGCTGCACTTTGGGCAGGTTGCGGAACACGTCGCCCTCGTGTGGGCTGCTGATGTGGCCACTGAGGACCACATTGCCCACCTGTCCGGGGTTGGCCGAGCCCGCGTGGTGGCCCACCGCGAAGGCCGCCGTCTCCCAGGCCAGCTGGCCCCGATTGTCGAGTCGCGTGCTCACGGGCACCACGCGGCTGTCGAGGCCGATGCTGGGGATGATCAGCCGGACCGGCGGCAAGCTCTTCGCCGTGAACGGCACCGCGGCCGACGGAAGTACGGTCGGCACAGGCGAGGCCGGTACGGTTGGCTCGGCGGTTGCCGCTCGCTTGGGCACCGCCACCGGGGGCGCCTTGGCGGGCAGCGCGTCGCCGCCACCGGAGCCGGTCAGGGGAACCGGCACCGCCAGCGTGACCGGCAGGCGGCAACCGCCAACCAGTAGCGCCGCGGCCAGCAGCCACGGCGCCAGTAGCCGACCACGTATCATCGCTCGATCCTTGGTGTTCTTACTACCGCGGGCCCGTGCGCGAGGCCCCATGACCCTAGCCGGCGTGATCGAGCGCGGCGCCCGGCGAGGTCGCTGCGCGCGCCGGCGAGGCGTAGCCGTGGAGCGCGGCGCGCCCCGCGCGCAGTCGCTGCAGCGCACGGGCGGTCTCGGCCAGCAGCGCGCGCACCAGCGCTTCGTTCTCGCGATCGATGGCGGCCACCCGCTCGAAGGTGGCGCGCACGGCGGCCACGGCGGCGGGCGACGACGCGGCGAGGCCCGCTAGCAGAGTGTCACGCTCGTCAGCCAAGGCGCGGACGGCCGCGAAGTCCTCGGCGTACAGCGCGCGCGTCTGCTGCTGAGCGAGGGCGAGGATAGCGGTGGCCACCTGGACGGGGTCCCGAGACCGCTCAATGCTCATGGCCGCCCCGAGGTGGCCGCGGGCGCGGCGGCCGTGGCCGCCTCCTTGCCGGCCAGCGCTTGCCACGCTGGTAGCAACGTGCGAAACAGCTCGACCACCTCCGCGGCCGGCGCCGCCTCCTTGCGACAGTTAGCAGCTAGCAGGCGCTGGTAGGCGAAGGCGTAGAGGCTGCCGAGGTTGCGAGCGATCTCGCCGCCCTGCTCGAAGTCGAGGTTGCTGGTCAGCTCAAGCACGATCGCCTGCGCGCGCACGAACGCCTCGTGGGCCGCAGCGAGGTCGCGCCGCTCCAGCGCCAGCAGGCCGCGCTGGGTGAAGCGCACGACACCCTGGTACAGCAAAGCGACGAGCTGGGCGGGCGTCGCCGTCTCTACCACGGTGGCGCGGTACTGCTGGTACGGATTGGCCTGCATGCATGCCTCCCCAAAAGGGCCGATGACTAGCCGCCCGCCGCGCTCGCGCCCAAGTTGCCGAATAGGCCGGCGAGCGCGCCGCTCTGCGTCTGCAGGCGGGCCAGCGTCGTCTCCAGCTCCGTGAAGCGCTGCGTGAGCTGGTCCTGCCGCTGCTGCAGCCGCGCCTGCATATCCGCGATGCGGTCGGCGAGGTCCTTGCTAATACTTGTCGACGCATCGGTGCGCGCCTTGAAGAATCCGTTATCGCCCAGTAGCTCGTTCAGGTAATCCTGCAGGTTGACCCCCACCCCACGACTAGCCACACTGACCGTGAAGCTGTCCTCGCCAACCGTGAGCGTGCTGTTGGCGCGCAGGGTCACCCCGGGGATCAGGCTGGTGTTGTCCCCCCCGGGCGTCAGCGTGCCCGTGGTGTGGTACAGCTCGCGGCCGTCGGTGCTCACGAACCGCACCTCGACCGTGTTGCTGGTATCCAGCACCTTGACATAGTAGGTGCCGTCCACGTGCTGGTCGCGCGGCTGGCCGGTCACACTCACGATGTTGCCGGTGCCGCTAGGCGAGCCGAGCGTGGTCTGGAAGCCTGCGAGTACGGCCTGCACCGCCTGCGGATTGGCCGACAGCGCGGCGGTGAACTTCGCCTGGTCGAACACCAGGCGATTGGTGGTGCCGGCCTTGCTGCCCACCGCGCCGGTGGAGATGCCCAGGTCGGCCAGGCTGCGGTAGCTGCCGCTCAGGCCCACGGCGGCGGCGCTGACCAGCGAGCGCAGCTGGCGCTGGAGATCCAGCACGCTCGAATCGCCCGCTAGCGGCGCCGAGGTCTTGGTGTTCGGGTCGTAGGCGGTCTGGGCGTCGATGGCGTCGAGCGCGGCGTTGAAGGCGTTGATGAACGCCTGAACCTGGTTCACCGTGGTCTGGGTGTCCTGCGCGACGGTCACGGTGACCGGGGTGGCGCTGGTGGCCTTGAGCTGCAGGGTGACCCCCGGGATGTAGTCGGTGATCGTGTTGCTGCTGCTGGTAAGCGGCGCCCCGCCGTTCACGCCGTCGATGGTGAACACGGCGTTCTGGCCGAGCTGCTGCGCGGCGCCCGCCAGCCCCGTGGCCGCCAGGAAATTGCCCGTCACGTCCTGCAGCCCGATCGCTGCGCCGCCGGTACTAGTGGCGGTGAGGCGGAGGCGGTCGCTGATCGGGTCGTAGAAGGCGACCACCCCGGCGTTGGCGGCGTTGATGCGGTTGACGATCGCGCTGAGGCTGTCGTTGGCGTTGTAGCGGATCGACACGCCGTTGATCTTGAACTCACCGTTGCCCTGGCTGTCCAACCCACTGATCGGCGTCACCAGCCGGCTGCTGGCCAGCGACTTGCCGATGTCGGTCACGCCCAGGCTGGCGGTGCCCACCACCCGGTCGGTCCCGTTCTGCGTCGTGCCGGCGGTGAGCCCGGTACCCGTGCCAGGATCGGTGATGGCGATCGTCTGGGCGGCGCCGAGCGTCTTCTGGGTAAGGGTGATGGTGCCGTCGCCGTTGGCCACGGCGGTGACCGCATTGGCCGCGTTGTCGTTGATCGCCGCGGCGATGAACGCGGCATTGTCGGCCGCCGTGAAGCTACCATCGGGCTGGGTGATCACCGTGGTGACGCCGTTGATGGTGATGCTGGTGTTTAGCGCCCCCGCGCTCGCCGGGCCGCTGGTGACCGTGGCCGCCGTGTAGCCCTGGACCGTCGCGTCGGCCAGGTTGAGTAGCCGCAGGACGTTACTGGTGTCGGCGCCCGAGCCGAGCTGGATCGTCTGGCCGGGGGCTGAGACGAGCTGAATGCGGTTGTTGGCGCGGCCGTCGGCGTCGGCGATCAGGCTGGCGGTGACCCCTGCCCCCGCGTTGTTGATCTTGTAGAGCAGGCTGTTGGCGGTGCCGTCGTCCAGGGTGGTCGTGTTGTCGACCGTGATCGTCTGGCCATTGAGGGTGAACGTCGCGGGGTTGCCGTTGCTATCGGTGACGATGGCCGTGCGGCGAAAGCCCGCGCTGGCTAGCGGCGCCGTGCGGTCGATCACCTGGCCCATGGGGCCGCCGCTAGCCACACGAGTGGCGGTGGCGAGCTGGCTGACGGTGATGCGATAGGTACCGTTGATGGCATCGGCGCTGGCCGTGGCCGAGAGGACGCTGCTGACGTCGGTGGTGGCCTGCTTGGCGTTCACCGTGTTGGGCTGGAGCAGGGTGGCGAGCGCGTCGCGCAGCTGCGAGACCGCTGTCTGAAGCGCGTTCACGCTCTGGAGGCGCTTCTGCTCGGCAGTCTGCCGATCCTGCAGTAGTTGCAGGGGCCGGCGCTCGATGGCCATGAGCTGGTTGATGATGTCCTGCGTGTTCAGGCCAGAGAGCAGTCCGCCCACGGTGAACGTGCTAGACATGGTCGCCTCCCTGCTCGCTACGGGCTGCCGAGCGGCGCGCCCGCAGATACGCTTGTAGCTCCTCGGCGATGCGCACCACCTGCTCCGGCGGGATCTCGCGGATCACCTGGTTGCTGCGCGCGTCGATGATCTGGATCCGCACGAGACCGCTCGGATGCACGATGTACCGGGCGTAGGCCTCGTGTACTGCCGCCCCGACGCGCAGCTCCTGGCGGTCCGTCCGGTCGGGTGCCGGGCGGTGCCCCGCATCGCTCCTCGCTGGGAGTACGTCCTCGTGGGTCAGCCGAGGAGTCGCCGCCCCCGCGAGCCGCTCCGGCCAGTCAGGCAGCCCTGCCAGCGATCGCTCCATCCGCCTGCCGCTCCTGCCGTCCACAGGAATTGGGCGCAGTGGGCGAGATCCACCCGCCAGGCGCCCGTGGGACCACGGGGCCCGCGACGATAATCGGCAGCGCTGTCCGCCCGTTCAGTTGGGCGTCAGGGCAGCACCGCTCGCTTAACCGGCTCGCAACCTACGGCCCTCGCTTCAGCCCCTGTCCACGCCAAGAGCCGAGGGCTCCCCCACCCCCCACCTTCGCTCTCAAGAGGAGAGCGGTTAAGGAGGGGCGTACGCGGGAGAGGCCCGCGCCGTCTCGCTGGGAAGCGAGAGTCCGACGAGCGGCCGGCCCCCACCGTCAAGCGAGGTGACGGGGTACGGGGCGAGCGATCGGGTCTCTCTCCCCCTGAAGTCGCGCGCCGCGCGGCTGGTGCAGCTGGCTGGGCAGAGGGGAACCGCATCCGGCTCCCTGTCCCGCTAAACATCTCGGCGGCCGTGCCGATACTCCCAGTGACGATCCGCCGCGGCCGCCAGGCCGCCAGCGTCGATCGCAGTCGTGAGGCGGAGGAGGGCCTAGCGAAGCAAAAGCGGCACCCTGAGCGCGCACCCCACGGCAAGGACGCCAACACCTACGGGCTCGCGGAAGCCCAGACGACAGGGAGGTATAGCGATGCGGATCAACCACAACCTCTTCGCGCTAGACGCCCAGCGGAACCTGACGTTGACGCAGATGTCGCTCTCCAAGAGCGTGGAGCGGCTGTCGAGTGGCCTGCGCATCAACCGGGCGGCCGACGACGCGGCGGGGCTGAGCATCAGCGAGAAGCTGCGCGCGCAGGTGAACGGTCTGGCGCAGGCCAGCCGCAACGCGCAGGATGCCATCTCGATGATCCAGACGGCCGAGGGCGGGCTGAACGAAGTCCACGCGATGCTCCAGCGCATGCGCGAGCTGGCCGTCCAGGCGTCGAACGACACGCTGTCGGACGCCGACCGCGCGAACATCAAGAGTGAGCTGCAGCAGTTGCTGGCCGAGGTCAACCACATCGGCGACAGCACCGAGTTCAATGGTAAGAAGCTGCTGGATGGCTCGCTGACCACCACGGGCACTGGCCCTGCAAACTTCCAGATCGGCGCCACGGCCTCCGACGCGATCACGGTGGAGTTCAAGAACGTCAAGATCGACACCACGGCCAATGGCGCAGACACGGCGATGGATGCACTCAACACGGCGCTGAGCAACTTCAACGCCACTAGCGGGCAGACGGTGGCCAACGCCCAGGCCCTGATCACGGCGGTGGACGGCGCGATCACCTTCGTGAACAGCGTGCGTTCGACGCTGGGCGCGTACCAGAACCGCCTCGAGCACACCATCGCTAACCTGGGCGTGTCGCACGAGAACCTCAGCGCGTCGGAGAGCCGCATCCGCGACGCCGACATCGCCGAGGAGATGGCGAACTTCACCCGCAACCAGATCCTGCAGCAGGCCGGCACGGCCATCCTGGCCCAGGCCAACCAGGTGCCCCAGGGCGTCCTGACCCTCCTGCGTTAGCCGCGCACTCGCGTCTCGCGCCGAGAGCCCGTCGTCGCACGACGACGGGCTCTCGGGTTTCACCATCGACCGCCCTCGGATGCCCACTGAGCCGGCGGGTACTGGCGATCCCACTGCGCGAACCGCCCGGCGGCCTGGAGCTGGTCTAGGAAGCGCGTGTCCACGAAGTCCTCGGGCCGTGCCGCGCGGGCACGGTCGTCGCCGCCCTCGGCGATCTGCTCCAGGATGGCCGCGATACCCTCGAGGGTGGGATAGGGCGGCCGCGCGTACCTGTGGTAGAGGGACTGCGACAGCTTGCCGACGCCTCCGGGGTGCGAAACTGGGGGAAGTATTTGATCCGGGACGTCGACCTAGCTATCCTCAGGACTGTTGGTCGCCGGTCGGCGCCTGGGAGCGCTGGGCTGGCAGCTAGGCGCCCGCGCCCCCGCGGCCCCCGCGCGGGAGCGGCGGAGCACGGGAGGAGCAGCCGCTCCGCGCGCGTCATGGTGCGGAGCGGCGCGGCGACGAGGGCTACCGTGAGAGGAAGGGGCAACGGGCTTCGGATCTGGGCAGTGTTGCTGTTGGCGGCCAGTCTCGGCAGCGGCCTCGGGGGGCACCCGCCGCTGTTAGCCACTGCCGCCAGCACCGTCAGCGCACTCGGCGCCGCGCCAGCGGCCGGCGCGCGCCTTGCCAGCCAGGACGCGGCATGCGACGTGCAGTACGGGATCGACAGTCCGGAAGACGGCGCGACGGTCTCGGGCAGCCTCTACCCCATCAGCGGCTGGGCCGTCGACCTCGCGGCCAGCGAAGGCACGGGCATCCAGGGCGTCGCGGTGGCCCTCGACATCTCGCCAGAGCAGGGCGGCATCACCGTGCCGGTAGAGTACGGGATCGACCGCCCCGAGGTGGCCGAGCAGTTCGGCGACCCACGGTTCGGTGCGTCGGGGTTCCAGATCGAGTGGGACACGCGCACCGCGCCGGCCGGCGCCCACCCGCTGTTCATCGCCCTGGAGACGGCGTGCGGCCAGCAGGTGATCACCCGCAACGTGGTGGTGGCCAACCCCTCGGATACCACGGCCGCGGGCGCCCCAGCCGGCGGTGCCAGCGCCGCAGCCGCCCAGCTCACGCCGACGAGTGTGCCGCCCACGATCACGCCGGTGCCCACGGCCACGCCGAGCCCGGTGCCGACCGCCTCGCCGACGCCCAACGTGGCCACTATCACCGCGGCCATGGGCACGCCGACCGCGCCCGCGGGCGCGCCGCCTGCCGCGACGCCGGCGGCCCCCGCAGCAGTGACGCCCACGGTCACGCCGACCAGCAGCGTGCCCGCCCCGGCCAACGTCGCCATCGCCGTCAGCCCGTTCCGCGACGCGGCCACGCTTACCTGGACCGCGCCCCCGGTCCAGATCGTCGCCTACCGTATCGTGGCGAACGAGGCCGACGGCCGGCAGCGCCCGCTGCTGGAGGTGCCGGGCAACTTGACGATCGCCACGGTGCGTGGCCTGGACCCGCGCGTGGGCCTGAGCCTCTCGGTGATCGCCGTGGACGGCATGGGCCGGCCGTCGGCGCCCTCCGCGCCGGTGACGACCGCGGGCGCGCCCACGATGACGCCGATGCCCACGCCAACGCTGGCGCCGTGGTGCACGCCCGGCCCGTTCCCCGGCGCGCCGCCATACTGTCCCGGCATGCCCGGTATGCCGGGTATGCCCGGGTACCCCGGCATGCCCGGATATCCAGGGTACCCGGGTTATCCGGGCTATCCGGGGTATCCGGGGTATCCGGGCTACCTACCTGGCATGGGGTTCCCG
>JADGHJ010000409.1 GCA_019686175.1 Chloroflexota bacterium
CCGGGGCTCGGGGGCTCGGAGCGGTGGAGACCGGGGTCTGCTCGCTGCGGGGGTACACCACGATCTGGCCGTCCACGATGACCGTCGCCACGCCCGGCAGGTCGCCGGCCGCCAGCGCCTCCAGCGCGTCGTTGCCCGCGCTGCCCGCGATGGCGCCCACCAGCACGATGTCTGCCGGCTGTCCCGGTGCCAGCACGCCGCCCGGCACGCCGTGCGCCTGGGCTACGCAGCCGCTGGCCAGGGCGATCGCCTCGGCGGGCGGGATGCCGCCCAGCGCGCTCACGAACGCCACGTTGCGCAGCATGGCGCGGGGCAGTACGCCCGTGCCGCTCGGCGTGTCGGTACCGATCAACAGCCGCGCCCGGGCGCCGTAGCGCTCGGCGAACTCCAGCGTCTCCAGTGCGCGCCGATAGTTGCCGGCGTTGGGGGTCAACTCGAGGTAACGGGGCGTGTCGCGCACCACCACCTCCAGCTCGGCACGGCTCATGGGGATCGGCCCGCCGTTGATGTGCCCCACCACGTCCGGCCCCACGCGCTCGACCACCTCGGCGCCCGCCGGCCGGCTCACGCCGCTGCGCGACACTCCGCCCGAGTGCAGCTTGGCCACCAGCCCCCGCTCGTGCGCCCAGGCGACGTAGCGCCGCGCCTCCTCCCACTGCCCTTCCCACGGGTAGAACAGGAACTTCACCACCCGCGTGCCCGCCCGCGCCACGGCGTCGAAGGCGTCCTCGCGCAGGCCCGGCACGAGCAGCAGCGTGCCCGCCACCACGCGAGGCCCATCGGGCGGGCGCATGGCCCAGGTGCGGGCGGTGAGCAGGGCGAGGCGCAGGTACGTCTCCGGCTCGGTCGCGCCGAGCGGCAGGCCAGGCACGTGCAGCTCGCCGGCCGATACCAGCGTCGTCACCCCACCGTGGAGGTAGGCGCGCATCCAGCCCACGCTCTGCTGCGTCCACGTGAAGTCGCCGAAGCTGGGGTGCGAGTGGCTGTCGATGAGCCCCGGGATGGCGATCAGGCCGTTGGCATCGAGCACGGTATCCGCCGTGGTGCGCGCGCTGCCCAGCTCGCGGATGACGCCGTCCGTGCAGTAGATGCTGGTCGCGTCGCTCAAGGGCGCCGCCAGGTCGCCCGTCACCACCCGCGCGAGGTTGCGAATCAGTAAGCTGCCCACCGCTCGCTCCTGCAGCGCCAGCGATTCCACGCTGGCGGCTCCACTTGCGAGCAAGGGTACGGCGCGAGCAGTACCAGGCGCCAGGGGCCGTGCTGCGGCTCAGGCCGAACGTGCCCCGGCCGAGTCGCCAGCGTGCACCGGGCCGGGGCGCTGGTGGAAGCGGGTGGCCGCCGACTGCCCCAGCGCGGTCAACCGCCGGAGGACCGGCGACTCCTGGAGCGCGGGGATCTCCATCCCCCGCACTCCAGCCGTGGGCCGCTGACGCCCCTCCGGCAACACCCGGTCGATCAAGCTCAGCAGGCTCGTGACCGTGCCCGGGAACAGGCCGTACAGACGGGCGAGCAGCTCCGCCGGCAGGGTAAGTGTCAATTCGACCTCGCCGCGCCGGGTGGCCTCCACAATCCGTCGCGCCGCCCGCTCGGCGTCCATCGAGGTGCCCGGCAGGTTGCCCAGCACCGCGAACGCGGCCGCGAGGAACGACGGCTCTTTGAAGTAGGCGTTCAGATACGAGCCGGTGCGCATCAGGCCGGGCACCACGGTCGTGACCTGGATCCCGTAGCGCCCCAGCTCGGTCCGCAGGCCCGCGGAGAACCCCACGGCGGCGAACTTGGCGGCGCAGTACGGCACCAGCTTCGGCACCGCCACTTTGCCGCCGATCGAGGTGATGTTCACGATGCGACCGTGCCGCCGCTCCCGCATCTGGGGCAGCACCGCCAGCGTCGGATAGACGGTGCCCCAGAACATCACGGCCAGCGAGCGCTCGAAGTCCTCGACGGTCATGGTCGTGAGCGGGCCGACATCGATGCGGCCCGCATTGTTGACCAGGATATCGATGCGGCCATAGTTTCGCGTCACGTCCTCGACCAGCCGCTCGACATCGGCGCGGTCGCTGATGTCGCAGCGCACGGCGAGCACAGTGGCGCCGTACCCGGTGAGGTCTGCGCGGGCGCGCGCCAGCTCGGCCTCGTCGCGGGCGCAGATGGCCACCCGGCATCCCTGCCGAGCGAACTCCCGCGCTAGCAGGAAGCCGAGGCCACGCGAGCCGCCGGTGATCAGTGCCACTTCCCCGCTGAGATCGGCCCC
>JADGHJ010000093.1 GCA_019686175.1 Chloroflexota bacterium
CGGTCCCCACCCCCGCCAGGGGGGCGGCGCGTATGGCCCCCCGGCCAATCCCCCGCCAATCCGGCTATCGCACGCTGGCCATCAGCTGCTGTTTGCGCTGCTGCAGCTCCTGGGCGAGCTGCGGGAGTCGTGAAGCAAGCGACTGCTCTACCTGTGGGAAAAGCTCCTGCTCCTCCTCCTGGACATGGTCGTTGACATACTGCATCAACATC
Source organism: Chloroflexota bacterium (assembly GCA_019686175.1). Classification (GTDB taxonomy): domain Bacteria; phylum Chloroflexota; class UBA6077; order UBA6077; family JAJPHF01; genus JADGHJ01. The sequence continues at coordinate 213 of JADGHJ010000093.1, forward strand.
CGCATCCGGCCGTCTATGTCCAGGCTCTGAGGCTCCATCTGCTTGAGCTGGTGCACCAGATCGTCGATCATCCGATGCTCTTCGAGACCGTGTGCCACCAGCTCGCGAGCCCGCTCGTTGCCACCCGACTGGATCGCCGGATAGAAGATTTCCTTCTCCAACTGGCTGTGGATCTGCAGCTCCCAACACACCTGCTGAACGATGCGCTGCTTCTCCTGCGGATCGCGCCAGCCGCCCGCCTCGTACTCGTGAAACAGGCTCTTCACCTGGTCGTGATCCTGCTTCAGCAACTGCGTCGCGCTCATGGGCATCGCGCTCATTCCGTAGCTCCTCAACTCCATGACGGCGGGGGCATTCGTACACCCCCAGAGTCCAGATGCGTGGACTCCTCGCCGGATGCGAGGTTGCAAGGGCTGTGCCAAATGGGCAAGGTCAATAGGCGCGTCACGAGGTACACTCCTTGCTTCTATCCCTTCCTAAGTGGAGGGCAATCACGATGAAGCACCGGGCGCCGGCAGTGGAAGCGATGCAGATCCAGGCGGTAGAGGTCGGCGAGGCAGAGAACGGCTACCAGCCTGCACATCTACGAACCGATCGGGGGACGGTCGCGCTGCGCCACTACCCGGTGCCCGGGACGCGACAGGCTGCCGTCTGGGTCGGCGGCGTGGGCGGCGACTGGGACAGCCCGGCCCGTGGCCTCTACCCCCGGCTCTGTGAAGCCCTCACCCAGGAGCGGATCGCCTCGCTGCGCGTCCGCTTCCGCCGACCGGGCAACCTCACCGAGTCGGTGCTCGATGTGCTCGCGGGCCCACACTACCTCGAGCAGGCGGGCGTCACCGCCGTTGCCCTTACCGGCCACTCGTTCGGAGGCGCCGTCGTCATCCAGGCCGCCGCTGCCGCACCGCGCGTTCGCACGGTCGTGGCCCTGGCCACCCAAAGCTACGGCGCGGCACCGGCGGCGACGCTCGCCCCACGCTGCTCGCTGCTGCTGATCCATGGCACGGCCGATGAGGTGCTGCCGCCCTGCTGCGCCCAGTCGGTCTATGCCCTGGCAGGCGAGCCCAAGCGCCTCGTGCTCTACGAGGGCGCGGGCCACGTGCTCGACGAGGTCGCGGCGCAGGTCGAGCAGGTCGTGCACGCCTGGATCGGCGAGCAACTCAGCCGCGCTGGGCCGACCGTCGGTGGGGTCCAGCCACGATCGACTCAATCCCAGGAGGTAGCGATGGAGCCACATCCCTCAGGCGGCCAGGATCCGACCCTCAAGGACGAGCAGGGCCGCGAGGCGCTCCAGGAGGAGCCCGCCGACCCCACGCTGAAAGACGCGCAGGCCGGCCAGCCCAGAGCAGTACCCCCACCGGGCGGCACTCCACAGCCAGCCGCGGGCCCGACGGACGCTACGGAACCCTGACCCGTGAGCGCGCGCCGGCTGACTCACCCCCCGCGACGCCCCGGCGCGCCCGTACCCGGACAACTCCGGCCATCACCCGCCTTCGCCCCGCTCGCCCCGTGAGGACGAGCGCCGTGCGACTCCTTCCGCCGTCACACCCCCTCTGCCGCATCTTTACGCATAGACCACGAAAGCTCTGGCCCCGGAACACGACAGAAGGTGTATCTTGGTGCTCAAGGCCGCCGCTCCCGACGGGAACTGGCGACATAACCATCGCACAGATCGCCAGCGTGCCAGTGCGTGCATGTTGTGTAACATTCGCGTCCCATTTGCGTTATCTAGAACGTCCAGAGCCATCGTCGCCCGGCGTCGATATCTACATAACCACGGCAGGGGCGGATGATGGCGCGCGAGGATCGCGGCATTGCTCGCGATTATGTGTGCTTGTGCTGGTAAGGTTGCGGGAAACGGAGAGGCGCGATGGGGAAACCGGCGTGCCCGTGGTGTGGGGATAGCTTTAGTGTGATCAAGGTCAGCACCGTGTATCGGTATTACCAGCGGCTCGCGCCCACGGATGACACGGCGCGCGCCAGGGCCGTTCTATTCGCGCCGCCCTTTGGCCCGCACCAGCCCGGGCGCTGGCTCCTCTTAGCTATCCTATGCGGGGGTGCTCTGTGGCTGGCCACCGGCTTCGCCGTGGTCTGGCTCGTGCTCGGCCTCTGCCTCGGGGTCATGGGTGAGATCGCACTGCTGTTCGAGTACGATCACCGGCGCGCCACCCTCCAGGCTGCCATGGACTGCTGGCGCTCCGCCTACTACTGCGGCACACACGACCGCGTGCTGCTCGCGGACGCGACGCACGCCTGCTCGCCGGAAGAGTTCGTCCGCCGGCTGTATCGGCCTGGCGCGCCCGAGCCGGTCCCGGCCGCGCCGCCTGCCCTGTCGGCCGCGCGGCCTCCGCAACTCGGCTAGTCCTCGCGCCTAAGAGATCCAGCTGGAGGGTGCGCCAGACGTTCGCGAGTCGTCGGTCCAGTGTCTGATACCCTGGCGGGATTTTCCTGTCAGCAGGTCAGCCAACGCTACCTGCATAGTCCACCGGCTTGCCATTCCCTCATGACTCATCCTTGCGGCCCGCGCATTCCCTTGTACGGGGCTGGAGGCGATGCTAGTATTCCGCCACGTTTCCGAACCTGCTGGTGGCGCCCCTTCCCCAGCGCCACCTGGGGGGATGGGCGCGGTCTAGCGTAGACCGAGGAGGGGGTGCTATGCGTGTCGCTCGCGTCTCCAGTCTGCTCCTCGCTATCCTGCTCGCGCTGGGACTGGGCAGCGGCGATAGGGTGGGTCCGGCGCTCGCTATACGAGAGACCGCATCGCCTGACGCCACGTTCCAGCAGCGCACCGTACGCCTCGGCATCCTTCCCGCTATCGGCCAAGCGCCGGTCTATCTGAGCCTCGAGCGCGGCTACTTCCAGGACGAGGGCATCGATTTGCAATGGGAGCCGGTGCAGGTCACGGCCGAAGCCATCGCGCAGGTTGGCGCGGGCAACCTCGAGGTGGCGATGGTCACCGTCGGTGCAGCGGTACTCAACAGTATCGCGCGCGGGGTGAACATCAAGATCGTCGCCGGCCTCTACGGAGGGCCACCCTCGGGCGATGGCAGCGACCGCTTCCTGGTGCGCAAGGACCTCTACGACAGTGGCATCAGGGACGCCAGCGGCCTGCGGGGGCGCCGCGTCGCCGGGAACTCGCTGGGCGTGTACACCGAGTATGCTATCGATCTGGCCATGCGCACGGGGGGATTGACGATCGATGATATCGAGTTTGTCGCGATCCCCTTCCCCGACATCCCCGCGGCGTTCGCCAACAACGCCATCGATGCGGCGTTCGTCATCGAGCCCATGGCCACCCGGGCGATCGCCCAGGGCAGCGCGGTGCCGATCCTCGTCGGTTTCACGGCCGGGGAACAGACCACCGTCGTCATGGCCGGCCCGAGCCTGCTAAGCGACCGCAGCCTGGCCGACGCTTTCATGCGGGCGTACCTGCGTGGCCTGCGTGACATCAATGCTGAAGGCATAACGCCCCAGACCGCGGCCCTCATCGAGCGCCACACGCGGGTCCCGGCGGATGTTGTCCTGCAGGCCTCGCCGCCGTACTGGGACCCCGAGGGGCGCGTGAACTGGGACTCTCTCATGAACCAGCAGCGCTTCTACATGGCGCGCGGCCGCCTCAACTACAGCGAGCCGCTCGACCTGCTGCGCGTGCTGGGCGAGGACGGTCCCCGCCAGGCCGCGCTGGCCGCGCTCAACCGCTAGCATCGCACCCGTCACCCGCACGGCACAGACGCGCGGAGCCTGTCGCTCGGCCGCCCGCGACCGGACAGCGTGGCAGGTCCCCTCACGCGTGGCGCGGGCCGAGAACCGGCCTGGCGGAGACGTAGCAGTGGCACCAAGTGCGGGCAATGCCCGGGACCAGCTGCCAAGCCCCCCATGCTATATCCGTGCTGGCGTGGAGCCCGCGCGCATGCCTCATGTGTGAGCCGCTATACTAGGGGCCACGACCAGGCGGGGGAGGGCGACCATGCGCACGCTGATCCAGGGCGGCTGGGTAGTCGGTTTCAACAACGGGCACCACGAACTGCTGCGCGACGGCGTGGTGGTCTACGAGGGCAACGAGATCCTCCATGTCGGCCATCGCTTCGACGGCCGCGTCGACCGTACCATCGACGCCCGCGGCAAGCTAGTCTCGCCCGGCTTCATCAACTGCCACCTGCACGCTGGCACCAACGCTAACCACATCTTCCTGGTCGACCACACCAAGACCGACTACTTCGGCAGCAACTTCATCGCGTACGCCGCGGGCAAGCGCGGCACAATGGACCCTCGGGGCAGCGCCCGGGTGGAGGTCGAGCAGAAGTACGGCCTCTGGGCCGCTATGCGCGGTGGCGCCACCACCATCATGGACGTCGGCACCCGCAACGCGGAGGCCTTCCTCGACATGGTCGGCCAGCTCGGCGCCCGCGTGTATATGGGGCCGGGCTTCCGCAGCTACGAGTACGTCTACGACGACCAGGGCCGCGTCCAGTGGGATCCCAACCCCGCGGGCGCCGACCTGGCCGGCCTGGAGCGCGCCGTGAAGTTCGCGCGCGAGCACGACGGCGCGCACAACGGCCGCGTGCGCTGCATGCTGTTCCCCGGCCAGCTCGACACCTGCACCATCGAGCTGCTCCAGGCCACGCGCCGTGCCGCCAACGAGACCGGCCTGCGCCTGTCGCTGCACGTGGCCATGAACCTCGTCGAGTTTCACCGCATCCTGCGCGAGCACCGCCGCACGCCCATCCAACTGGTCCACGATATCGGCTTCCTGGGGCCCGACGTGATCCTCGGTCACTGCGTGTTCCACAACCGCCACTCGTGGGTCCACTATCCCTACGGCGACGACCTCAAGCTCCTGGCTGACAGCGGCGCTAGCGTTGCCCACGCCCCCTACAAGTACGCCAAGATGGGTATTATGTTCGAGTCGCTCTGGCGCTATCGCGAGCTCGGCATCAATGTCGCCCTCGGCACCGACACCTTCCCCGAGGACCTGATCAACGAGATGCGCATTGCCGGCGCCATGTGTCGCTTCGCCGAGGGCAGCTACCTCGTCGGCACCCCCCACGAGGTGTTCGACTGCGCCACCCTCGGCGGCGCCAAGTTCCTCGGCCGCGACGATCTCGGTCGCCTGGCCCCGGGCGCCAAGGCCGACATCCTGATCATCAACCTCTCCGGCCCGCGCTTCGGCGCCGTGCGCGACCCGATCAAGAGTCTCGTAGATGCCGGCAACGGCGACGACATCGAGACCATCATCATCGACGGCCAGCCCGTGCTAGAGGACCGCGTGCCGCGGGTCGTCGACGAAGCCGCCCTACTGGCCCAGATCCAAGCGAGTGGCGAGCAGATCTGGGCCAGCGTGCCGCAGTGGCACTGGCGCGGCGCCGCCGCCGACGAGGTGGCCCCGCTGAGCTACCCCCTGCGGCAGCCCGACTAGCGGCCACGGGCACGCCCACGAGCAAATACAACACCCCCGAGCCGCAGGGAACTCCTGCCGCTCGGGGGTCATCTCCCTCCTGTGCGCGCCCTCGCGTCAGCTCACGTCGCGGCCGCGGAACTCGATCTCCAGCACCACCGGCTCGAAGATGCTAGCTACCCGCGCCACCTGGGGGACCGGTACCCCCCACTCGCCGAAGTAGAAATCATAGCGCGCCGTCCCGCTCACCGACCGGCCGTCCACCGTCGCTGTGACGTCCCACACCGCCGGCCGCGTCACGTCGCGGATCGTCAGGTCGCCTGCCACCTGGAACTGCACCTCGCCACTCGTCGGCAGCGGCGTCGGCAGGCCGCGCACCTCCGTCGGCTGGAAGGTCACATTCGGGTACTGCGCCGTGAGCAGCGTGTTCTGACGCAGGTAGTTGTCCCGCCGCTCCTCATCGCTCCGCAGTGTGCTCACGTCCACTACGATGCGCGACTGGTCGCGGACCACGTTGTTGTTGCCGTCCAGCACGATGCTGCCGGTCACCGCGGTCGTGCGCCCGACCGCCTCGTTCGGCGTGGGGATGTTCACGAACGTCTCGCGCGCGCGGTAGCGCGCCTCGCTCCCGTCCAGGCGCAGCGCGAACGTCCCCTGCGCGGCCTCCGCCGGCGCTCCGGTCTCGGGGTTCACGGCTGGCGGGACACCCACCGCGCCAGAGCCCCCGACCGGTGCCGCCGGGCTGCTGCCAGCCGGCTCCGTCATGCGCGACGGTGCACCGGTGGTGGTGCAGCCGCTCATCAACATGAGCACTAGGGCGCTCAGCGCCAGTGGTCGTCGCATGATCCATCGCGCGCCTCGCATCAAGTCGTACCTCTCCTCACGATTGGGGAATGACGCCAATTCCGTGATACCGTACGGAAAGTGGTTACTTTGTGAATTTGGCGTGGAGGGTGGCGGCAAACCGGGTGACGGAGCGGGCGCGGTCAGGCTAGCGGGGAGGGTTGCCCCGGCGCCGACTCCCACCGCAGGGGCGCCAGCCTGGTGGGCGGTGGTGGGAGCAGCCGGCCCGCGCGTACCACCGCTGCCACCGGCGGCACCTCGCGCACCGCCAGCAACGGGTCGGTGCACTCCAGTGCCACGAGGTCGGCACGTGCCCCGGCTGTCGGGCCCCACCGTCCCAGCCCCAGGATCCGCGCCGGCGCGGTGGTCACCATCTCCAGCAGCAGCGCCTGCTCGGCCGCCGTCCCGAAGTGGCCCACAAGGCCCGCTAGCCACGCCATCTGCAGCAGGTTCCCATTGCCCACCGGGGTGAAGGCGTTCTGGAGGTTGTTGTTGCCCAGCGCCACCGTGATCCCCGCCGCTCGCAGCTCGCGCAGCCGCGTCACACCCCGCGGCGGACAGCGATCGGCGCCCCGACCGTTGAGGTACAAGTCGGTAGCTGGCAAGGCGATCACGGCGACCCCTGCCTCGGCCAGCGCGGCGATGCGCGGCGCGGCCTCCGCCGGCGGCATCGCGGCCAGCGAGGTCAGGTGGCCCACGGCCACTCGGCCGTGCATCCCCAACGCTCGCGTGCGCGCGCATACGTGGTCGATCCAAGCCTCGCGCGGGTCGTCGCTGAAGTCGAGGTGGAAATCTACCGGCCGGCCCCACCGCTCGGCGAGCGCGAACACCTGGTCGATATGCGCCGCGGGGTCCGGATCGACATAGGGGCAGCCCCCCACCACATGGCAGCCCAGGCGCAGCGCCTCCTCTAACAGCTCGCCCACGCCCGGCAGCCGCTGGATCCCGTCCTGGGGAAACGCCACGAGTTGCAGGTCGATGGTGTCAGCGTACGCGGCCGCCAGCTCCAAATGTACCTCGACCCCCAGCAGGCCCACCGGTGGCGCGATCTCCACATGGGCCCGCGCGGCGGTACAGCCGTGACGGATCAGCGCCTGGAGCGCCCGCTCCGCGCGCTCGCGCAGGTCCGCCCGGGTGAAAGTTGCCTTCAGCCGCGCCGTGCTGGCGATGGCCTCCGCCAGCGTGCTAGCGGGCAGCCCTGCCGCCTCCAATCGGTCCAGCAGATACGCCTTGTCCAGGTGGACGTGCGGCTCGACGAACGCCGGCAGCACCGCCCGCCCGCCTACGTCGAGCGCCGCCCCGCCCAGCTCCCGGGGCCCCGGCGCGTCGCCCTGCGGCACCACCGCGGCCACCCGCTCGCCAGCCAGCACGATGTCCACTGCGGCAACAACATCAGGTACCCGCGCGTGGCGAATACAGCGCAACGCCGCGGTGCCTAACGGTAGGTCGTCAACGGCCATGCCAGATCCGTTCCTCATCCCACAACGGTGCTCCGCCGCGGTGAGTGTACCCGCCCCGGCGCACTGGTTCAACGCGCTCTTGGACGTTGGCACTCGCTCTGCATTAGCAGCCAGCGAGCAGGATGACCAGCGATTCGCAGCCAGGCTGCACAGCGCGGAGGGGGCGCATGGCGTGTGTGACGACAGAGGCGAGCGCCTCCCCTGTGCTTCCGCCTGCGCCGTCCACGGCGCAGATGATCAAGCTGAGCGGCGACGACACTCTGGCGTCGCTGCAGGCACGGCTCGCGGCCAGCTCGGCCCCGGACGTGCGGCTGTTCGTGCCGGCCGACGCGCGCTTGTTCCGTCGGCCGCTCGACTTCCGCGTGCTGCGCCGCATCGCTACCGCGCTGGGCCTCTCGGTGACCATCGTCACGGACGATCCGCTGCGCCGTCGGCTAGCGCATGCCCATCGCTTTCCCGTCAGCGCAGCGGGCGGCCCTCCCTGGCGTGCACTCCTGCGCGGAGCTCTCGCGGCCCTGGCCGGCCTTGCTGCTCTGGGTGGGCTCGGCGCGAGTGTCCCTCGCGCGGTAGTCACTATCGAGCCTGTGCCGACCCTGGTGACCGAGACCGTCCCGATCACGATCGATCTGCGGCCGGGCGCCCCGGGGATCAGCCGTGGCTGGGTTCCCGGCCAGCCCGTGGCGGTCGCCTTCGAGCTGACGCAGAGCCAGCCCACGACCGGCCAGCAGCGCGTCGGCCACACGCCCGCGCGCGGCCATGTCACTATCCGGGACTTGCGTCCCCTGCTACCGCCATCGCCGCCCCCACCCTCGCCGACGCCCACCACGCCTCTCGTAATGAGCGACGCCCCGGCCAGGCCGACACCGATCCCGCTGCCCACCCCACTGCCCGAACGGGTGTTGCCAGCCGGCACCATCGTGCAGGCCTCGACCGGGACGCGCTACACGACTCAAACAGATGTCCGCCTCTGGCCAGGCAGCTACGCCCACGTCGCGGTCGTTGCCGTGGAGCCGGGCGAGGGCGGCAACCAGCCCGCCGGCGCCCTTACTCGCTTCGAGGATCCCGCCCTGACCGACCTGAGCGTCACCAACCCCACGCCTATCTGGGGCGGGACCGATCGGCTGATCCCCCTGGTCGCGGCTCCCGATCGCGCTCAGCTCAGCGAGACGCTCCAGCGGCAGGCCGCGGCGGAAGCGGCCGCCCGCCTGCGCGCCCAGGCAGGCGACGGCCTCGTGCTCCTCGATGAGACCGTTACCTGGACCGCCGATGAGGAGTTCGACTACGCCGTGGGCCAGCCGACTGCGGCGCTCCAGGCACGCGCCGTGGTGCGAGCCAGGGGCGTGGCCGTCCCGCGCGTCGCACTGGAGGATGCCGCCGGTCGTCGCTGGCGGGACCTGCTACCGTCGAGTCTGGCGCCTGTGGATAGCCCGCGGCTCGTGGGACCGGTCATCGTACAGGAGCAGGCCGAGGACCATCTCGTCGCCACGGTCGCGTTGCAGGGAACGGTCGCGCCTCGCGTCAATCCGCAGATGGTGGCCGAGGTGCTGCGTGGGCAGCCATTGGCGGGCATGCGCAGCCGCCTGCATGCGCTGCCGGGCCTCGACGCCACCTCCCGCGTCGAAGTGTGGCCCCCTTGGGCACCGGGCGCTCTCCGGGTGGACGTCGTCGTCGCCAGCACGCAGTAGCCGGGCCTGCACCCCCGGAATAGCGCGCGGGGTGGGGTGCTCGATAGTGCCCCACCCCGCGCTAGCGTATTGGCCCGCCCGACTAGCTCGCTGGCTGCAAGCTCCAGCGGACGTGGCGCTCTCCGCCGATCTCGGTCGTGTCGCAATCGAGCTGGGCACCATCCAGGATGCCAGCGATGCGGCTGTCGACGATCAGCAGCGGCTCCCCATCCCGCTGGATCACCTCGTCGTCCTCGCCCGCCGTGCCGATGGTCATCGCGATGCGGCCCGCCTCATCCGGCACCAGCTTGACGCCCTGGCCCTGCGGGGCCTCGTTGGCCGCGAGCAGCTCCTGCAGCTCCGCCGCGGCACGCTCCGTAATGATGACCATCTCGGTCTCCTTTCCACTCCGTCCCAGGCTAGTAAGTGGACCAAGTCGGGACGCTAGCTTGGCTCCACCCTGACACGCCGGCTCCCCACCGGCGCGGGCAGCGACGGCTGCTTCACGGCTGCTCGTCGATGATCCGGACGCCGGTGGCCCGCAACCCCGTGGGCGAAGAGGCGAGGTAGAACTCCACCGCCTGACCCACATGGAGCTGCTCGAAGCCCACACCGTCCAGGTCGCGAGCGTCGAACGCAATCTCCGTCGCCCCGATCCAACCGCGCACGATCAGCCCGTGTTTCGGCCGGCCGTGGAGACGCGCGATCGTCCCGCGCTGCAGTCTGCTGCGTTCGTCCGCCATTCGACCCTCTCTCGAGCTACTCCCCTATCGCCGCCCTGGTCGCCCTCGTGCGTCTCCTCGCGGAGGCGCCGAGGCCCCGACCACGCGTCCGTCGCCAACTAGTACGGTGTGCAGTTCGTGTACCCCGCTGTGGAGCCGCCCGGCGGCACCACCGTCTGCTGCCCCTGGCTGTTCACGCACAGATAGCTGCCCGTTCCCGAATACCCGTAGGGCACGCTGCCGTACCCCGTGTAGCTCATGGGCCAGCCGCCCATGCCATAGCCGCCGTACGGGTATGCCCCATAGCCTGGCCCGTACGCTCCGTAGCTGCCATACGGCAGGCCACTGTAGCCATAGCTAGAGCCGTAGCCATAGGGATAGCCCCCATAGCCGTACGCGCCGTACAGCGAGCCGGTGCCGTAGCCTAGGTACGGGTTGTAGCTCCCGTACCCGTAGCTGTAGGGGTAGCTGCCGTAGCCGTAGGGATAGCTCCCATAGCCGTAGGCGTTGTAGCCGTACGGATAGCTGCCATAGCCGTAGCCCATCCCATACGGCGATGTGCCGTAGCCATAGCCATAGCCATACTGGGCGTGTGCGGGCGAAGCCGCGAGGAAGGCGGTGCCGGTCAGGAGTACTGCGCCGAGGACCAAGGCTCGCATGAACAACCCCTTTCGAAATCGCGAGGGCCCCTCAGAGCCATCAAAGCTTGAAGGGCCCTCGGCTTTCGCCAGGGGTCTACAAGTTCAATGCCTAGGGATCCTCACGTTCTGCACACTATAGCATCCAGGCTCATCCAAGAAAAAGGTCCCCTTCTCTGCGGGCCAAGGACGTGCCATCATTGCAATAACTTCGTAATACAGGCGCGGTCAGGCATATCTCCCACCGCGCCCGAACATGCCTGGCGCGTCTCGGCGCAGCAGGCCCCCGCGCTCGCCAGAGAGGAGGCCAGTATGTAGGCAAGCGGCGCGGCTTATGAACCGTACGTGGGCCGCTGGAGCCGGCTGGTGGCCCGCGAGTTCGTCGCCTGGCTCGGCGCCCCGCCCGGCCAGCATTGGCTCGATGTCGGTTGCGGCACCGGCGCGCTCGCCGACGCCATCCTCGCCCCCGCCACCCCCAGTGCCGTTTGCGGCATCGACGCCTCGGCCGACTATCTCGCCTTCGCCCGCGAACACCTGCGCGACCCGCGCGCCCGCTTCGAGCAGGGCGACGCCACCCGCCTACCGTACGCTCCCGGCGCCTTCGACTGCGCGGTCAGCGGGCTGATGCTCAACTTCCTGCCCCAACCCGAGCAAGGCGTCGCTGAGATGGTGCGCGTCGCTCGCCCGGGTGGCATCGTCGCGGCCTACCTCTGGGACTACGCGGGCGAGATGCAGTTGATGCGCTACTTCTGGGATGCCGTCGCGGCGCTCGACCCCGCGGGTGTCGACCTCGACGAGGGGCGCCGCTTCCCCCTCTGTCAGCCCGCGCCGCTGGCGGCGCTGTTCGGCGGGGCGGGCCTCGTGGCCGTCGAGGTGCGCTCCATCACCGTCGCCACGCCTTTCCGTGACTTCGACGACTACTGGACGCCTTTCCTCGGCGGGCAAGGACCCGCGCCCAGCTACGTCCGGGCGCTGTCCGATGCCCGGCGTCAGGCGCTACGCGAGCACCTGCGCGCCCGCCTGCCCACCGCACCCGACGGCTCGATCGCCCTCCACGCCCGCGCATGGGCGGTGCGAGGTCGGGCGCCTTGACGCGCGCTCAGCGATACCCGCGCTGCTGTTCGAAGCAGTTCGAGCAGTACACGGGCTTGTCGGTGCGCGGCTGGAACGGCACGCGTGCCGTCTGCCCGCACTGCGAGCACGGCACCTCGTACATCTGCCGCGGCTCGCGCCCGTAGCCGTATCCCCGGTCACTGTCGTACGCTACCTGGCTGCGCCCCTGCTTGCGGGCGGCGCGACAGTCCGGGCAGCGGCTCGGCTCGTTGGTGAAGCCTTTCTGGGCGTAGAACTCCTGCTCGCCCTCGGTGAAGGTGAACGTGCTGCCGCAATCGCGGCACACCAGGGACTTGTCGGTGTAGCTCACGAGGCTCTCCTCTCGGCATCATGGGGCGCGTAGCGAGGAGTGGAAGCCGTGAGGAGGCTCTCGGTCCAGCCGTCGCGGCTGGAGAGGGAACACTACAGCCCGGCCACAGTCCAACGCTTGCGTCACTATACGCCAGCCCGCGCCCGCTCGCAAGCGCCTCAGGCGTTCGGGGCGTGGCCCGCGGCCAGCTCCGCGAGCAGCTCGGCCAGCACCACCGCGTTGTTGTGGGCGGAGTCGCGGGCGCCATACACCAGCGTCACCGTCCCCTCCCGCGCCCGCTGCGCCAACGCCTCCAGCGCGGCGCGCCGCTCCGGGGCGAGCAGCTCGTGGCGGTAGCGCGCGCGGAACTCCGCCCAGCGCGCCGGGTCGTGGCCGAACCAGCGGCGCAGCGCGGGCGACACGGCCAGCTCGCGCGCCCAGGCGTCGAGGCGCGCCTCCTCCTTGCGCACGCTCCGGGGCCAGAGCCCGTCGATCAGCACGCGATAGCCGTCGTCGGGCGCGGGCGGCTCGTAGACCCGCCGGATCCGCACTGCCATGCACAGCTCCCCCTGGTCAGGGCCGGCCCTCCAGCGCGGCCAGCCGCTCGCGCAGCGCGCGCATCTCCTCCCAGCGCGCCGTCACGTCGCGCAGGATCGCCCCGGCGCCCAGCACGGTCCCCTCGGTGTCCCGCAGCAGCGTGAGCGTGAACTCCAGCGATAGCCGCGTGCCGTCTCGGCGCATGCCCGGCACCGCCAGCAGCTCGCGCCCGTAACGCGTCGTCCCGGTCGCCATCACCCGCCGGTACCCTTCCCAGTGGCGGGCCCGGAAGCGCTCGGGGATGATCAGGTCCAGTGACTGCCCCAGCGCCTCCGCTGCCGTGTAGCCGAACAGCTCCTCGGCGCCGCGGTTCCAGAGCCGGATCACCCCCTCCCGGTCGGCGAAGATGATGGCGTCGTGTGCCTCTGCCACCAGCCAGCGCGCCAGCACATCGAAGCTCGACACCATGGCGCGCCTCAGCACAGCCGCGCGCGGGCGATCTGCTCGCCGCTCGCCTGCCCGGGCTCCGCCGCCAGCTCCAGCCGTGTCACCCACTTCACGCTGGTGAAGCAGCGCCCACCGGGCACCACGAGCCGCCAGGGCGCCCCGTGCTCCAGCGGCAGCGGGGCATCGTTCAGCCGGTCGCACAGCAGCGCGCCCGCGGCCTCTCCCAGCGCCAGAGGCACCGTGTACTCCCCCGAGCACACCCGCACGTAGCGCGCCTCGGGGCGCGGCGCCGCCAGCGCGAGCACATCGGCGAGCCGCACGCCCTCCCAGCGGAGCTGCGGCACCGCCCAGCCCTCCTCGCAGGCGAACGGCTCCACGTGCGTTGCTCGGGGCAGCGCGGCCAGCGCGTCTGGGCTCAGCGCGCGCGGCGCCGCCACCAGTCCGTCGATCACCAGGCGCGGCGCGGCGGCGTGCGCCGTGGCCGCGGACGGCACCGGATGTACCGGCAGTCGATCGAGCGGCGCCATAGTCGTCCCTCCTGCCCTCCGCGCGTCCCCGTTGCGCGGCTCCGGTCGAGTGTAGCACCGGACGCCGAGCTATGGTCCTGCGCCGGGCCAGGAAGGGCGTCTACGCTACCCCGCGTCGCCGGCGATATGCTCCCTGCATCCCCTCGTTCCACGCCCGCGATCGATCCTCGAACGCCCCGTGCACGTTGCGTCAGCGTGCTCCCAAGCGGTTACAATCAGCGCCGACGTCAAGGGCCGTGTCGGCGCCTGACCCAGGCCGATATATGCCCGCGCCTTGGAGCGACCGCACCATGCCACACCCGCCTACCCCTCGCGCGGCCGTCCAGTTGGCGTTCGCCGGGGCCCCGCCACCCGGGCCGGCGCCCGATTGTCCCCACGGCCGCGCCGGGCGCCTGCCCGCGCCACGGCCGCGCGTCATCTCCGTCAGCAAGCGCACCGACATCCCAGCGTTCTACCTGCCGTGGCTGCGCCAGTGCTGCGACGCCGGCTGGGTGGACGTGCCCAATCCCCTGTACCGTCACGCCAGCGATCCCTGCCGGGCGCTGACGCATGTCTCGCTGTGGCCCGAGCACGTGCTGGCCATCGTGTGGTGGTCGAAGAACTACGCCGTCTACCTGCGGCTGCACGAAGCGTTCGCCCGCTATCCCGTGCAGTACTTCCACTTCACGATCAACCCGCGGCGGCCCGATCTGGCCTGGCTGGAGCCCGACGTGCCGTCGGAGGAGGCGGCGCTGGAGCAGCTCGCGGCGCTGGTGCGCCTGCGCGAGCCGGCGCTGGTCGCCTGGCGCTACGACCCGCTGGTGTTCTGGTGGCGCGACGGGCGGCCCGAGAGCAACTGGGACGCGGCGTTCTTCGCCCGCATGTGCGAGCACCTGGAACGACTGGGCGTGCGCCGCGCCTTTACCAGCGTGGCCGATCGCTATGCCAAGGTTGAGCGGCGCGTGCGGCGCCACGCGCCGGGCGTGGCCCTGCGCGACCCAGAGCCCGACGAGCTCGACGCGATCGTCACCACCATGCGCGAGCTAGCCGCGGCCCACGGCATCCAGCTGTTCGCCTGCACCGAGCAGCCGCTAGTCGAGCGCGGC
>JADGHJ010000410.1 GCA_019686175.1 Chloroflexota bacterium
GGCGAGGGGTATGCCGAGCTGGAGTACGCCGTGCTGCGGACGCTTGGCCGCCTGGCGGCCACGACGCTGCTGTGCACCACCGTCCACGACATCCAGATCGTGCCGGCCATTCCGGTCGAGCCGTTCGACGTGCCGGTGGACATCGTGGCCACGCCGACCCGCGTGCTGCACACCCACACGCCCTATCCGCGCCCGCCCGGTGTTCTCTGGGAGTACCTCGCGCCGGAGCGGCTGGCGGCCATGCCGGTGCTGGCGGAGTTGCGGGCGCGCCAGGGTGAGGCTGGTGGCGCGAGCGGGGCATAATAGCCGGGCGCGCAGGTGTTCGCGAAGGAGGGCAGCATGGCCGCCGAACTGATCCGCACCCCGGGCATCATCGCCGCCGCGCTGACACCGTTCACCGACGAGCGCCGGCTCGATGTGGCGGCGCTGGAGCGCCAGATCGACTACATCATCGAGGAGTGCCACGCCGCGGCCGTGTCCATTGGCGCGGTGGAGACAGCCGAGTACACCGT
Source organism: Chloroflexota bacterium (assembly GCA_019686175.1). Lineage (GTDB taxonomy): Bacteria > Chloroflexota > UBA6077 > UBA6077 > JAJPHF01 > JADGHJ01. The sequence continues at coordinate 513 of JADGHJ010000410.1, forward strand.
GCTCGATCCGACCGACCGCCGCGAGCTGATTCGGCGCGGGGTGGCGGCCGTGCGGCGCCGCGTGCCCTGCATCGTCGGCGTGTCGCACCCGCATCTGCCCACGGCGCTCGGGCTGATCGTGCGGGGGGTGGGGGGCGGCGCCGACGCGGTGCAGGCGCTGGCGCCGCAACGGCCGTGGGGCGGCGCACCAACGACCGCCGAGGTGGTGGCCTACTACGAAGCGCTGCTGCGGCACACGCGGCTGCCGCTGGTGGTGTACCTCAACCCCGGCCCCGGTGCCGATCTCCCGATCCCTACCTGCGTCGAGCTGGCCAAGCTGGACGGTGTGGCCTACTTCAAGGAAAGCTCGCGTGACCTGCGGCGTGTGGGGCGGCTACTGGAGGAGATCGACCGCGCGGGCCACGCGCGCTACTTCACCACCATGGAGATGCTCCTGATCACGCTGATGCTGGGCGGGCCGGGGGCCACTATGCCCCCGCCGGCGGTGCGCCTGGCCGAGGAGCTGTGCGCCGCGTTCGCCGCCGGCGACTACGCCCGGGCGGCCGAGCTGCAGCGGCGGTTCGCGTTGTTCCCGGCACGCTGGATCCACTACGGCCTGACGCCCCTCATGAAGTTCGCCATGCAGCACGTGGGCGTGGACGTGGGCGAGCCGGCGCCGCCCTACCAGGGGCTCAGCGCGGCCGATCGCGCCGCGGTGGCCGCTGAGCTGGAGCGCATTGGTCTGAGCCCCAGGCCGAGGGAGCACGAGACGACGGCCGCGGGCGCACCGCACGCCGGGAGCGGCGATGCCTGAGGGCGCGGGGGCTCCCGCTCCCTATCCCTTTCCCCACGGGTGGGGGCGGGATGACGAGGAAGGAGCTACCACCGGCCCGGCGATCCCCACCCGTGTGCTGCCCGCCGCGCCGCCCGAGGCGCACCCAGAGGCGATCGCCGAGGCGGCGGCCGTCCTGCGTGCCGGCGGCCTGGTGGCGTTCCCGACGGAGACCGTGTACGGGCTCGGCGCCAACGCGCTCGACCCGGTAGCCTGCCAGCGGATTTACATCGCCAAGCGCCGCGCGCCCGACGACCCCTGCATCGTACACTTGGCGAGCGCGAACGACTTGCCGCAAGTGACGCCCGCCCGGTCGCCGGCTATCGAGCGGCTGGCCGCTGCGTTCTGGCCCGGGCCGCTGTCGTTGGTGTTGCCGAAACACCCCACCGTGCCCGACGTGATCACCGCCGGGCGCCCCACGGTGGCCGTGCGCGTGCCGGCGCATCCGGTGGCGCTGGCGCTGCTCCGCGCGGCGCGTCTGCCAGTGGCCGCGCCAAGCGCGAATCTGTTCACCCACACCAGCCCTACCCGCGCCGAGCACGTGTGGGCCGACCTGGCCGGGCGCATCGACCTGATCCTCGACGGCGGGCCGACACCGGTGGGCGTCGAATCGACCGTCCTCGACCTGACCGGACCGGTGCCCACCGTACTGCGGCCGGGCGGGGTCAGCGTAGAACGGCTACGCGCGGTGCTCGGCGAGGTGGCCGTGCTGGGCCGCGAGCCACCCCCCGACCATGCGGCGTCGCCCGGTCTGTTGCCCAAACACTACGCGCCGCGCGTGCCGCTGATCCTGGTCGAGGGGCCACCCGAGCGCGCCCTACCCGTGCTCGCGGCCCGAGCCGAACAACTGGCCACGGCCGGCCGGCGCGTGGGCGTGCTGCTGGCCGATGAGGATCTGCCCGGGTGGGGT
>JADGHJ010000411.1 GCA_019686175.1 Chloroflexota bacterium
CCCGTAGCCCGCGTAGGGATAGCAGTAGGTGAGACAACCAAGCCCTGGGTAACCGCCATAGTAGGGGTAGCCACCATAAGGCACGTACTGGGCCGAGGCGGCGGGCACACCCACGCCCAACACCAGCGTGGCCCCCAGGGCCAGCGCCACGATCGATCGCCGCATGCGCTCCTCTCCTTACCGTCTCGCGCGGCTAGCGGCAGTCATAGACCGAACTGCCAGTGCGGATCGGCGAGCACGCGCCCCCGTAGCCGTACGGGTAGTAGCCGCAGTAGGCGTTGTAGGGGAACCCTCCGAACGCCGGATACCCGCCGTAGAACGTGCTGTAGTAGGGGTACTGACCGCCGTACTGCCCCGTCCAGAAGGGCATATTGCCCACGAGGTCCGAGTAGTAGGGATTCACGTAGTTGCCCAGCGTGGCCACATCGTAGAAGGTGGGGTCCACATAGCCCGCGCCGAAGTAGGGCTGGCTGCCGCCCCCGGCCACGCCGCCCGCGTACGGATACCCCCCGTAGACACCCTGGCCGACCGGGTACTGTCCGTAGGGATAGCCGTTGGTGTACGAAGCGTACCAGCTCGGGTAGCCGCCGTACCACGCCTGATAGAACGGGTAGTAGGCGTAGCCCGCGAACCCGCCGCTATACAGCGGGTTGATGTTCACCCCCGAGCGCACTCCCATGATTCCGGAAGCGTTACCCAGTGAGCAGTACTGGGCCGAGGCGTCGGGCGCGGCCAGGAACAGCCCGCCGAGCAACGCCAGTCCCGCCAGCAGACGCTTCATTCGCCGTCACTCCTTCGTCGAACTGAGGGCCTAACAGTAGAGCACGGAGAACGGCCAGCCGCCGGTGAACGTCGTCGGCAGATACAGGGCCGAGGCGTACGGAGAGTAGCCGCCCGCCAGGGCCGGCAGCCCTCCGTACAGGCTGGGGCTGATGCCGTAGTTGCTGGCCGCCACCGGGTACGGCTGGTAGGCCTGCAGCGGGGTGTTGCCCGCGCCTCCGTAGTTCAGCAGGCCGCCATAGTAGTAGCCCGTCACATACGGCCGCCCGCGGTAGCCGTAATCGAGCTGCGGGTAGTTCCAGTACACGTCCCCGAACAGCGGGTAGAACGCCCCGTAATCCATGTACGGGTAGTAGCCGCCCGCCCCGAGGAACGCGTAGCCGCCCAGGAAGTTGCCGCTGTACGGGTAGTAGCCACCGTAGGCGGGGTAGGGATACTCGCCGCCGTAGTACGGGTAGCCATAGAAGCCACCGTAGGTGTTCGGGTAAGTGGGGTACTGCCCGCTGGTGTAGGCGCTGGCATAGTACCGGGTGATGCCGCCCGCAAACCCGCAGTACTGGGCGTGCGCCGCCGGCGCGAAGAGGCCCAGCGCGCCCAGCACGATCACGACACTCAACAACCGTCGCACGAACTGCCCCCCTTGCACTAGCAGGCGTACCCGCCGTAGCCGGTCGTATTGAAGCTCGCTGGATACCCGCTGATGCCGAAGCCCACGCCGCCGAAGCCGACCGGCAGGCCGGCGCCAAGGTAGCCGCCGGCGCCCCGCACCGCGGTCAGCGGCAGCGCGGTACCGTAGCCCACACCCGCCGGGTACGGATAGTACCCCGCGCCGGTGAACGGAGCGAACGGGTACACGCCCGGCCCGCCGTACGCAAACTGGCCCGTCCCGCCGATGCCGGTGAACCCCGTGGTCAACGGCGCCCCGAAATACGGGTAGTAGGAGCCGTAGCTATTGGTGGGGTAGTAAGGATAGTAGGCGTAGGGCAGGTCCCCATAGATCGGCGTGCCGAACACCCCGCTGTAAAACCCCATGCCCGGGCCAAAACTACAGTACTGCGCCGATGCGCTCGGCGTCGCCAGCAGGACGACTGCCCCGACCAGCAGCAGCGCGGTTGCCACTCGTCGCACCCGTCTCACCTCTTCTCTCCCAGGCCCCGCCGCGGCGCGGGCAAGGCCCGATCTATCTCCGCACAACCATTGCAGCGAGCGCCCACCCGCCAGGCCCCAGCGCATCCGCGGACGCTCGTAGCGGGAGGCCCGGGTACCGGGGCGCGGCCGCGCGCGTGGGCCGGCGCGGGCGTCGACCACCTCCTCAAGGACGGTTTGCAGGCGGGGGCCCGCTGCGCGCGGCGCAGCGGCCACCACTCGCCTGCCCAGCAGGCGTGCACAGGCCCACGTTACCGTATTAAACGGGCGCCTCCGACAAACGTTACAGG
>JADGHJ010000412.1 GCA_019686175.1 Chloroflexota bacterium
GGGCTGGCGAGCCAGCGGCGTGAGCATGCTGACAAGCCCGCCCGCCGAGGGTCGCGCCACCCAGCGGCCGTTGCGCCAGATGAAATCGTTGGGGCCACGATTGGCGATGATCGCCACGCGGGGCGAGCGGTTGTTCATGTCTTCACCAGGGGCACGCGCCCGTCGGGCCGCAGGCGTCCGAGCAGGAGCGATTGCCCCAATTATGGCGCATGCCTGTCGCCGGCGCGACCCGCTCGATCATTTGTCCTAGACAATGCGTGGGGGGCGGTTATTTGCCATTGGCGTGGCTGGCGTGTTATGCCAGGCGGCAGCACGCGCCTGCGGACGGCGGTCGCGCGGAAGCGCGTCGCTGCGGGCCTCGCGCGCCGCACGGCATAGCGCGGGGGGGAGAGAGGGACCATGGCCAACGAGGACTATCTGGCCTGGCTGGACGCGACCGAGCACGAGCTGCTGCTGTACACGCATGTTTCCCACAAGGATCGGGCGAAGCGGCTGGTCGGCGCGCGCTGGGACCCCGAGCGGCGCTGCTGGCGCTACCCGCGGACGGCGAGTCACTACGACGCGATCATCGAGGAGTTTCGCGGTGCGCTCATGCCCTGCTCGGTGCCGCGGCCCGCGGACAGGTCCGCACCGGACCCGAACGCTCTGCGCGAGGAGGTGGAGCGCCTCACCGCCCGACAGCGCGAGCTGGAAGCGGAGCTACTGGCCGCCCGCCAAGAACGCGACGGCCTGCAAGCGGAGCTAGCTCGGCGGACCCAGGAGGCCGACCAGCTCCAGCAGGCCGGCGCACGAGCCCGGGCGGAGGTGGAGCGGCTCACCGCCGAACTCGCGGCGCGCACGCTCGAGGCGCAGTGTCGCGAGCTGGCCCGGGAGCTGGTTCCGGACGATCCGGAGTTCATCGCGGCTAGCGAGGCGGCCTCTCTCGGTCCGTACACCGCGCTTGAAATGTGCAAGCTGCTGGAGGCGCGGCTGATGACCCTACTGGAGCCCGACGAGCCCCTCGAGCTGGCGAAGCTGATTGAGCAGGCCGGCAAGGGGCCACTCGATCGCCAGGGGGCGCAGCTCGCCCACACGGTACGGATGCTGCGCAACCGTGTGGCGCACTCCGACCGCGCGCCGGCCGAGCGGCCCGCTCGCAGTGGGCCGACCGCCAGACCCGACCGCGCGCGGGCCGTGATCGCCCTGCTGGCCACCGCGCTGGTCTGCTCGCAGCTGCCGAGCCCCGGGCGCCGCCGCCTGCGGGTGGTCGCCAGCTAGCCTGCCGCCGGCTCCGCGCTGCCGCGCCGGCCTAGCGACCGGCGACGAGCAGGCGCTCGGCCAGCGCCAGGGTGTCCACGGGCCAGCAGGGGCGCGGGCGCGGGCGCGGCACATGCGCCAGCCCCTCGGTGGGCCGGCAGCTCAGCACCAACTGCCGCCAGATCAGCGGGATCCCGTCCCGACCGTGCAGGGCCCCGAGCAGCGCGCCCGCGAGAGCGGCCACCAGCGGCGCGCTCGCGGCGGGCAGCGGGCTCTCGCCACCCAGCACCTGCGGGAGCAGCGCGGCCACCCCCGCGGCAAACGACGGCGCGCGCGCCACCGTCGCGATCGTCCGTGCCAGCACCGCGTCCACCGGCGCCGCGCGCGCGACGCCCATGAGCATCGCGGCGGCCGCGGGGACGTTCTGGGCGAGCCAGCCCAGCGCGGCCGCGAGCGACTCGCCAGTGGCGACCAGCCGGGCCAGCAGGAGCGTGTAAGCCGCGCACGCCTCGGCCGCTGGCGGATACCAGGCGCAGAGCTGCCGCGCGATCTCCGCTAACGTAGCGGACGGCCACGTGCAGCCTAGCAGCGCCAGAGGCGTGACCCACACGAGCGCCTCCAGGCCGGTCACCGCGAGCGAGCTGGCGGGCGACGCTGACGCGGGGTCGCGGGCCAAGACCAGCAGTTCGGCCACCGCGTGCAGCGCCGCGCGCTGGGCGGGCGTGGCTCCCGGACCAGGGGCAGCGGGGCCGCTAGCCTGGTGCCAGCGGGCGGCCGCCGCGATGAGCGCGGGATCCACGCCGCCGGCCTGATCGAGCGCTCGGGCCAGGAGCAGCGCGCTCTCGCCCCAGGGAGTCGGCTGGCCGGCCAGGCCTCCAAGGCGATCGAACGGCGCGGGGGGCCAAGCATCGAGTGGGGCGGTGGGACCATGTGCGGCCCAGGCGTCGGCGACCAGCAAGCCCAGTAGGGCGCCG
>JADGHJ010000413.1 GCA_019686175.1 Chloroflexota bacterium
GTATCATGTAGCCGCCTTGGTAGCACTGCCTCGCCAGTGGCAGCGCAGGCGCCGCGGGCACGATGGGGGAGAAGCGGCGGGGCGGGGGTGCCGGCAGGCTGTCCTTACCCGGCCGGGGCAATGACTGAGGGGAAGACGATCCTCCTCGCCGACGACAGTCGGCTGGTGCGGACGGTGATCGGCCGTGCCCTCGAGGGTCGCGGCTATCGGGTGCTGCTGGCTGAGGACGGGCTCGCTGCGGTCGAGCAAGCGTGGGCCCGGTTGCCCGACCTGGTCCTACTCGACGTTGACATGCCCCGCATGAATGGCTACCAGGTGGCGCGGCTGCTCCGCAGCGAAGCGCGCACGGCCGATATCCCGGTCGTGATCCTCTCCTCCCGCGAGGCCGCCGGCGACATCTTCTGGGGCCTGGAGGCCGGCGCCGACGCCTACGTCACCAAGAGCGCCGGCGAGCTGGTGCTGCTCTCTACCGTGGCACGCCTGCTCCAGGAGCGCGGCCGCAGCCGCCGGGCGGGTCCCGCCCCCATGACCGCGCGGCCCGAGGAGTCGCTGGACGTGTTGGCCCGGCTCAATCAGCTTCTGGACCAGAAGCTGTTCGAGGCCACGGTTCTGAACCAGATCGGCGAGCTCGCGGCTGAGCTGCGCGACTATCGGCGGGCGGCCGAGCGCGCGGGGCAGCTCCTGGCACGGGTGCTGGACTATCAAGTGTGCGGGCTGCTGTTCCTGCAGGCCGAGCCCGTCGAGGGGCTGATGATCGCCCGCGGCCAGGTAGCGGTGACGGAGCAGGCGGTACGGGAGCGGCTCCTGACTCCCCTGGCCGCGGAGATCCTGGCCGACCTGCCGCCGCCCGCCGCACTGCCCCTCACGGTGGTCCGCATTGAGGGGTCGGTGGATGCCGACGAGCCGCAGCTGTGGCGCGAGCTGGCCCTTGGCGACGAGCCCGATCTGCTGGGCAGCTTCTGCGTGCTGGGCCGGGCACCGGCCCCGCAGCGTGGCGACAACCGTGAGTGGCTGCGCACCCTCGCGCTGCACCTGTTCACGGCCCTGGACAACGCCCGGCTGTACGCCCGGCTGCGCGAGACGGCGATCACGGATGGCCTGACCGGGGTGTTCAATCGCCGTTATTTCGCGGATCAGTTCGCCCGCTTGTGTCAGCGATGCGCCCCCGAGCGGCGCCCGCTCAGCGTCATCCTGCTCGATGTCGACCATTTCAAGCGCTTGAACGACACGCTCGGCCACCAGGCGGGCGACGCGGCCCTGCGCGAGCTGGGGAGCGTCCTGCGCGAGGCGCTGCGGCCCAACGACTTCGCGGCGCGCTACGGGGGTGAGGAGTTCGCCGTCGTCCTGCTGGATACCGACGAGGGGCAGGCGGTCCAGCTCGCCGAGCGGCTGCGCCGAACCCTGCGCGAGCGGTGGGCGCGCGCAGGCCTGTGGCACCTCACGGCCAGCGCCGGGGTCGCCACGGCCCCAACGCACGGTCCGCACGAGCCAGAGACCCTTCTGGCCCTGGCCGATCGCGCACTATACGCCGCGAAAGCCAGGGGACGCGACCGCACCGTCTCTGCCCGGGACGCTTCTCCGACGGCCACCGAGCAATAGCCACCGGGGCCGCCACGCCCAGACGGCCCCGGAACCCGGGCTGTAGTCGGAATGTAATTACACGGCGGGCAATGGTGACAGCCCCGACACCTCCCCCATGTTAGGATCCCGCCCGACGAGCAACGGGAGCGCGCAGAGCGCACGCGGCGGCCGCGGCCTGGCGGGGCGCGCTCGGGGTCGAGCGCAACGCGGCCCGCTCGCGAGTGACGCGCGGGAGTAGTGCGGATGGTGGTGACGAGGCTCGACGCGCAGCAGGTGTGGCAGGCGGCGCTGGGCGAGCTGCAGCTCCAGATGAGTCGTCCTAACTTCGAGACCTGGTTCAAGGACACCGTCCTGGTGGCCCTCGATAACGGGTGCGCCGTGATCGGCGTACCCAATCCGTTCACCATGGAGTGGTTGCAGACGCGCTGCGTGCCTCTCATTCGCAAGACGCTGCTGGGCATCGTCGGCCAGCCAGTGGAGGTGCAGTTCGTCTTGAAGTCGGCGGTGGAGCCGCCGCGCCCGCCCGAGCTTCGTTTGCCGGCGCGCGGCCGCGCCCCGGCGGTCGCGCCGCTGCCCGGGTTGGACGGCGCGGAGCTGGAGGACAGTATCACGC
>JADGHJ010000414.1 GCA_019686175.1 Chloroflexota bacterium
CACCAGGGGCGCCCGGGGCGCCGCGGCCCGCGCCACGCGGCCGGGCGGCGCTCGACCAGCCGATAGCGCAGGGCGGCGGCGAAGGCCGGCGCGTCGGTGTGGGCCGCGGTCAGTAGGTCGGCGGCCAGGTGCCCGCTGCCGCCTCCCCACTCCTCGATCACGAACGGCGTGGGCTCGCCCAGCCGCTCCCACACCTCGCGCGCCTGCCGAGCCAGCAGGGCGCCGAACGCCGGGTGCGCCTCGGGGCTCGTGTAGAAGTCGCCGTGGGGGCCGGGCGGGGCGCGCAGCGCGCTGTAGTAGCCGAGCGTCGGGTGGTAGAGGACAAGCTCCAGGTAGGCCGCCACGGTGAGCGGCCCGTGCGCGCGGATCGTGGCGCGGAGGGCGGCGATCAGGCGCGGCCGGCCCTCCGCGCACGGCGCGCTACGCCTCGACCTCGAAGATGGCTTCAATCTCCACGGCCATCCCGTTGGGCAGCGCCTGCATGCCGACCGCCGACCGCGCGTGCCGCCCCAAGTCGCCCCACAGGGCGATCAGCAGCTCCGAGCAGCCGTTCATCACCTGCGGGGTCTGTGTGAACTCCTCGGTGCAGTTCACCATGCCCAGCAGCTTGACTACCCGGCGCACCTTGCCCAGGTCGCCGAGCACCGCCTTGACGCTGGCCAGCAAGTTCAGCGCCGTCAGCCGCGCCGCCTCCTGCCCCTGCTCGATCGTCCATTCGCGGCCCACCTTGCCGATGAACTGCACCTTGCCGTCCTTCACGGGGCCGTGGCCGGACACGAACAGGAGGTTGCCCACCTGCACCGCCGGCACGTACAGCGCCGTCGGTGGGAAGGGGGCCGGCAGCTCGAGGCCCATCGCACGCAGCTTCTCCTCGGGATGCATGGTCTCCACCTCATTACATGGAAATGCGCTTGCGCCCCGCGGCGCTCACTCGTCCTGGGGGCGGCCGAACAGATTGCCGACCGTGAAGCGCGGCTCGTGGCGTTCCGGCGGCTGCGCTGGTGGGGGCTGCGGCTCGCCGGCCGCGGGGAACACCGCCGCCGGGTGACCCGCGCGCTCCGCCTCGGCGAGCAGGTCCTCGAGCTGGCCCGTCATGTATACATCGTGCGCGTAGATGCGGGCGAGCACGGCGCGCGCCTCCTCATCCTCCACCGCGTCCTTCTCCTCGCCGTAGTGCGCCGCCAGCTCGCGCTGGCGCGCGATGGCGGCGCGCAGGACATAGGCCGCGTCACGCGTGCGATCGATGTCGTCGTGGCGCGTGGTCACCTCGCCGCCCAGTTCGCTGATCCGCTCGGCGAGCCAGCCCCAGTGCTTCATATGCCACTGCGCGATGTCGAGTTGCAGCTCCTTCCCCAGCCGGTTCGCCTTGTGCACGAACGACTGGAACAGGTACTGCAGGACCGTCGTGTACTCTTTGGCGATATCGTTGTTCAGCGTGGCGATGAGCCGCTCGTGGCCGGGCGGCAGCGCCACCGGCGTGGGATCTTTGACGTAGATCACCTCGTTGGTGGCGTGGCCACTATACGCGCCGAACTCCTCAGGGTGGGCGGTGGCCTCGCGCTGCGTCTTCGCGCTCGCCGGCGGCTGGCTATCGCCCATCGCTGCGCGGCGCCCCGTGAACGGGCCGAGCTCAGGCCGCGGGGTGGGTGCGTCCGGGTCGCCGCCCAGCGCGCTGACAAAGCCGCGGAACCGCTCGCGGTGCGCCCGCTCGTCGACCAGGATACGCTCCAGCACGCGCTGGATGCGGCGGTCGTCGATGTTGCGCAGGTGCGCCATATACATGGCGATGGCGCGGTCCTCGGCGTCCACGTCGAGCAGCATCAGGTCGGCTGGCGGCGAGCCGTTGACATAGATCACGTCGCGCTCGATCGTGGGGTCGGAGCCGAGATCGACCACCAGCTCGGCCAGCCAGCGGAAGTGGCGCATCTCGTCGCGAGCGATCTCCTCCACTTCGCAGGGGATATCGTTGCCCGTGTCGCCCATGCGCCAGACGTGCTGAAGATACTGGATGATCGCGGCGTGCTCGCCGGCGAGGTCGTCTTGAAGCATGCGGACTACCGCGTCCTGCTCGCGTGCGTTCACCTTGCCTCCCGCGCGGTGCGCTCGTCGTGGCCATTCTACGCGCCGGCCAGCCAGCGGGGCCAGCACCGCACGGGCCGATTGCTTATAATGTCGACTTAGAAAGTCGCCGTG
>JADGHJ010000415.1 GCA_019686175.1 Chloroflexota bacterium
GCCCGCGTGCGCGCCGCCTACGCTGGGCTGACCGTGGCGATGGCGCCGATCTGGGTAGCGCAGGACGGTGGCCTGTTCGCGCGCCACGGCCTGGACGTGGACCTCAGCGCCACGCCCGCGGGCGACCAGGGGATCGCGGCCCTGATCGCGGGCGACCTCGACTTCGTGCAGATCGCCGGCAGCACCACTGCGGCGGCGATCGTGGGCGGCGCCGACCTGGTCGTGGTAGCCACGACGCTGCGCACACTGGTGCAGAGCTTGGTCGTGCGGCCGGAGATCACGAGCGGCGAGGACCTGCGCGGCAAGGCGGTCGGGATCAGTCGCTACGGGACGAGTACCGACACGGCCGCGCAGCTCGCGCTCCAGCACCTCGGCCTCGTGCCCCAGCAGGATACGGCGATCCTGCAGATCGGCAGTGTGCCCGAGATCCTCTCGGCGCTGTCGACCAGCGCGGTCCAGGGTGGGATCCTCTCCTACCCCACCATCACCCTCGCGCGGCGCCAGGGCTACCACGAGCTAGTGGATGTGGCGGCACTGGGCCGCGAGTACGCATTCACGGGCATCAGCACGCGCCGCGCGCTGGTGCGGGAGCAGGCCGCGCACGTGCGGGCCTTCGTCCAGGCCGAGGTGGAGGCCATCGCCCGGCTCAAGCGCGAGCCCGAGTGGGCCAAGCCGATCATCGCCCGCTACCTCCGCACGGAGGACGCCGAGCTGGTCGATGAGGCGTACACGGTGTACGTCACACGCTACCTCGGGCGCGTGCCGGCGCCCACGCGCAGCAGCATGCAAGCGGTACTCGACGAGCTGGCCGGCGCGAATCCGCGCGCTGCGACCATCGATCCCGCGCAGTTGTTCGACGACCGCTTCGTGCGCGAGCTGGAGCACAGCGGCTTCATCGACGCCCTCTATCGCTAGGGAGGAGGAGCAGAAGCAGATGCTGTACGGCTGGCGGGCACGCATCGGGCACGTCTCCCCGGCCATCCTCGACACCTCGGCCGAGGAGTGCCGCAAGCTGCTGCCGCCAGGCGTGCTGCACGTCGGTCTGACCATCAGCCTGCCCGTCCAGACGCTCACGCCCGAGGCGCTCGCTCAGGCGCGCGGCCTGATCGTCGATGCCGCGCGGCGGTTGGCGGCCGAGGAGGTGCAGGCCATCGTCGCGGGCGGGGCGCCGGCGACGGCGGGCCAGGGGCCGGCCGCCGACCGGGAGTTGCTGGCCGCGCTGCGCGCCGCCACCGGACTGCCCTGCACGACCGCGAATGAGGCGGTGGTGGCGGCGCTCCGTGCGTTGGGGCTGCGGCGCATCGCGGTCGTCTCCCCCTTCGTGCCCGCGCGCAACGCCGAGATCGCCCAGTACCTCGCGGCATGCGAGATCGAGGTGGTGGCAACGCGCGGGCTCGGCCTGGAGCGCAACGTCGAGTTCGCGCGCCAACCGGCCTGGGTGCCGTACACGCTGGCCCGCGAGGTGGTGCGGCAGGCGCCCGCGGTCGAGGGAGTGTACATCGCCTGCCCGCGCTGGCCGGTGGTGGACATCGTCGCGTCGCTGGAGGCGGATCTGGGCCGACCTGTCGTAGCTGCCGCCGCGGCGATGATGTGGCAGGCATTGCGGCTCCTCGGCATCGGCGAGGCGGCATTAGGCTACGGCCGGCTGCTCGACAGCCTGCGCCGCTGAGCGGCGTGGAGGCTAGCGGCGCGGGCTAGCGGCCGTTACCATGGCCGGGAGGCGACCGCGCGACAGGGAGGAGGGGCGATGGAGACAGGAGGGCTGCTCGGCGCCAGCATCCGGCGCCGCGAGGACCGGCGCTTGCTCACCGGCGCCGGGCGCTACGTGGACGACCTCGTGCTGCCGGGGATGCTGTACGCCGCGTTCGTGCGCAGCCCCCACGCCCACGCGCGCCTCCGCTCAATCGACATCACTGCAGCCAGGGATGCCCCCGGGGTGGTCGCCGTGGTCACCGGCCCCGAGGCTGCCGCCGCGCTGGGCCCGCTGCCGCCACGCAGCAGCAAGCAGGTGGCGGCCGCGCTGCGCGACGTGGCCGAGGCGGTGGTGAAGCTGGAGCCGCAGTACGCCATGGCGCGCGAGCGCGCGCTGTACGCCGGCCAGCCCGTGGCCATGGTCGTGGCCGAGACCCGCTACCTCGCGGAGGACGCCGCGGAGTTGGTGGCTATCGACTGGGAGCC
>JADGHJ010000094.1 GCA_019686175.1 Chloroflexota bacterium
CCCTAGAAACACCGGGGGGCGCCCCCCGCGCTCGGGGGGCCCGCGCCCGTCTGTCGAATCCGATGCGGTCAGAGGCCCTCTTGCAAGCTGAGGGCGGGCTCGGCGGTCTCGCACTGCTCGACGGCCACCTGCTGCGGTCGCACCCAGATCTTCTGCGCCGCGGGCATGCCCATCGGGATCTCCTCCCCCTCGCGGCGCAGGATCACCAGGCTGTTCCAGGGCTGCACACTGGCCACCGTAAACTCGGCGCCTGGCACCAGCCCGTGGCGCTGCAGGTACTCCAGCAGATCGGGCTCGCTCTCGGCGTCCTCGGAGATGCGCACCATCGTGACCTGCTGCCCCTCCCCGATCGTGCTCAGGCGTACCGCCCCGGCCACCTGCGCTTCGCCGCGCCCCGGGATGGGATTGCCGTGGGGGCAGGTGGTCGGGCTGTTCAGCAGCTTCATCAACTGCGCCTCGACCCGCGGGGAGATCACGTGCTCGAAGTGGTGCGCCTCCTCGTGGGCCTCGTGCCAGGGCAACTGGAGCACGTCGACCAGGAGCCGCTCGGCGAGCGCGTGCCGTCGCACGACCGCCTCAGCCATCTCGCGCCCCTGGGGCGTGAGCTGAATCTCTTTCTGTCGGTTCATCTGGACCAGCCCCGCGCGCTGCATGCGCTGGACGGTGGCAAAGGTCGTCGCCACTGCCACCGACATACGGGCGGCCAGATGGCTGCCGTGGACGGGCTTCCCCTCGCGCGTGAGCTGGTGGATCAATTGGAGGTAGTCTTCGATGGTCGGAGAGGGCCCCTCTGTCTTCTTGGGCATTCTAGCCACCACTGGTCTCCTGGGGCGCGGGCGACCTCGGACTCCGCGCCCGCCATCTCGCGCGATCTCAGAACCATTCTAACTCCGACTTTAGGGGCTCACAACGCGCTGCCGGCCATGACCAGGGCCCGTCGCCGCCACAAGTTCGTGATACGCCGGCGTCCCATCCGCGTGGCAGGGCTCTCACCGACGGACAGCCACCAGCACCGTCCGCGACATGGCCAGCCGTGCCGCCAGCACCGCTACGGAGCGTACCGACCGAGGCGCTGGATCGCATAGTCCACGAACTGGTGGTCGACTACCGTCCTCAGATCGACCGGCTGCTGCACGACGCCGAGCTGCAAGAACACGTTGAGATCCTCTTGCAGCGCCTCCACGTTCACGTAGCCATCGGGATTGTAGGTGTGCAGCACGACCCGCTCGAGAACGCTCCGGTCCTTGAGACTCGTGTACTTTACGAGCAAGTCGAGAATGCTCGTGCGGTCTCGGCCCTGCACCACGGCGTCGTAGTAGTCCCGCAGGGCCCGAACATACCCCACCATCCAGCGGCGCGCGACCTCGGGGTGCTCGGCGATGAAGCGGCTGCCGTACATCAACACACCGCCCTGTTGGTAGTACGGTAGGAGGTCGTCCCCGCCCTTCCAGCGGACCAGGACGCCCTGGCTCACTCCCTGGGCGACCTGCGGCTCCAGCAGCATGGCGGCATCGAGCGCGCCGTTCGCCAGCCCGATCAGGGCATCCGTCGGCCCCATCTCGACGAGCTCGACGTCCTGCTCAGTGAGCCCCCCTTTGCTCAGGGCCGCCACCAGGTTGACCATCAGGTTCACGCCGCGCGAGTTCAGCGAGATCTTCCGCCCCCGCAGGTCCGCGAAGTCTCGGAACTGGCCGCTATCGATCAGGTCTTTGCGCACGACCAGCGCATAGTAGCAGGTATTCGTCCAGCACCCGCCCTTGTCGGCCACCAGCTTCAGCTCCAGCCCACGGGCGGCCGCATTGTAGAACGCTGCGTTCGCCGAGCCGCCGGCGATCTGGATCTCGTTCGTGACCAAGGCCGGAAGGGTCTCCGGGCCGGTGGAGAAGGGCACGAACTCGGTCTCGATCCCCTCTTGCTGGAAGTAGCCGCGCTCCATGCCGATGAACACGCTGATGTCCGTGGAGACGCCCGGGGAGCCGAACTTCACGTGCGTCGGGGGGCGGAGTGGCGGCGATGCGACTGCTTGCGAGGTAGCCTGGGGAGCAGTAGGCTGCTCTACTAAAGTGCCCTGGGGTGTGGCGGGCATCGTCGGCGCTGAGCAGGCCACGAGCAGCACGCTGAGCAGGGCGACTCCCAGCAGCGCGACGATCATACGCGCACGCATCGGCGCCCTCCATGGTCGGAGGCAACCGGGCGATCACCGGCGACCCGGGCGCGGCAGCCGGCGAGGCCACGACGACGATCGTTAGCGATACCGAGGTGCCTGCGTGTCCTGCGAACGTTGGCTTGAGTGTACTGTGGTTTGCATGGGGTCGCAAGCACTCGCCCGCACACGGCGGCCGGGCAGTGCGGCGTTGGCGTCAGCAGGCCTGCGAGCCCCCGAGGGTGTGGTGCTGGCCGGCGGCGTACAGGTCCAGGCGGGACCTCGTCGAGCGGATCACCTGCGTCCACGCCTGGTGCACGGCGACTTAGCGGGGCGGCTGGTACTCGCCGAGATACTCCACTGCGAAACGCCGGTACTTGTCCTCGAACACGCTGCTGATGTCGATCCGCCCCATGAGCCCCAGTTCGTGGAACAGATCGGCATCGGCCTGAAGAGCCTCGCGGGACACCACCCCATTTGGGTCATGCCAGGGGTACTTGATCTGCCGGTACACCGCCGGGTCCTTGATCGTGGTCTCGCGCGTGAGGAGGTCGATGACGGCATCCTGGTCGATGCCGTACTCCATCGCGTTGAGGAAGTCGCGGCCCCCGCGCAGATAGGCGATCAGGAATCGCTCGCCCACCGCGGGGCCCAACTGATCGATTCCGCTCCAGTACATGAGGTAGACCGTCTGGACCGTGGGGTGCATCTCCTCCTGGGTCGCCAGGACATGGTGTACGCCGCGGGTCACGCCGGCCGTCACGAACGGCTCGGACTGGAAGCCTACCTCGGCGCCCCGGTTCTGCATCGACGCGAACAGGTCCGGGAAGGGGAGCATGGGCCACTCGGCGCTCCGCGGATCGATCCCGTGACGCATCAGCCACCGTGCACCCATGGCGTGCTGCCCACTGCCTGGACCGGCTTGCGTGTACACCGAGCGGCCCACCAGATCGTCCGGCCCGCGGATGGTGCCGTCGTCCCAGAGGTCCCGCCGCACGACGAGCGCCGAGGCGCCGATCGACCGCTCTGTCTTTCCCGCCGACTGGAGGTCGCCGACGATCCGCACATCGACCTGCCGACCGAACGCGTTGAAGCAGACCACGGCATTCGCGCAGCCGGCCACGTGGAGGCGGCCCTGGGCGATGAGCGGCAACTGCTCGGCATAGTTGGTGAAGTTCGCCACTTCGACCTCGAGGCCGACCTCCTGCAGATAGCCGCGCTCGCGTGCGACGAACAGCGGTCCCCAGCTCGCCACGGGCAAGATGCCGACCTGCAGCGTGACGGGCGTCATGGGGAGTACAGGCGGCTCCACCGGAGTGGCCGCCGCCAGCGGGGCAGGGGGCCCATCAGCGCGGGTGGCGGCTGGTCGGCCCGGGGCCGGTGCGGCATTCGGGGCACAGGCGATGGCGAGCCACAGGAGCGCTCCACCGAGCAGCGCGCGGTAGCAAGGCCACATCCGTCACCTCCTGGAACACCACCTCGCTGGTTCCCGCTCGGGCCTGAGGCGCTTGGCGCAGCGTCGGCTCGCGCTCGGTACTGCACCCGCGCATTGTCGGCGCCCCTCTCCAGGATGGGCCCACTATATCGCGCCCCGTGCGGGGGCGCTAGCATCATCGTGGCAGCGACTCTCGCCGCCGCCCGCTACGCCCGGACCAGTGCCCAGTCCCCGCCCGCGCCGCCACGGCGTTCGCTCCCTTCCCATGAGGTGGGCGGCCTTCGCGGCCGCCCGGAGTTCAGGACCGCCCGCTGGAGGGACTGACGGCGGGTCCGTCAGCGGCTCGCGCCCGCCAGCGCCGCGAGGGGCAGGACCAAGAGGGCCACCGCCGCTGCCGCCTCCTGCGGCGGGACCAGTTCGGGCAGGTAGACGCGGCCGGCCAGCGCCAGTAGCGCACTCACCCAGGCCACCAGCGCCCATGGCGCGACCACCAGCAGCCACGCGCGCTTCCACCACCAACGTGGCGGCAGCGGGATGAGGCCCCAGAGGAGCAGCGGGTAGCCGGCCGCGAGCAGCGCGAAGAAGGGGTTGTGCAGGGCCGCGAACCCCAAGTAGCTCACGCTCGCGGCGGCCAGTAGCGCCGCACGGGGCCCAGCCTCGCCCCCGCTGGCGAAGCGCGTGCCCGGCCACCAGCGCGGGGCGAGTGCGACGAGCGCGAACCAGAGGCTCCAGCCCAGCAGCTCCAGCGGGCTGAGCCCTGTCGTGCTCGGTCGCAACAGCACCGGGATCCCTGCAACCAGCGGGGCGATCACGAGCGGGAGGAGCCGGGGGAGCAGGCGCGCGCTCTGCGTGGCGAGCGGTCGCCAACGGAGGCGTGGGCGCGGCACCCGGCGGCTGACGAGCCGAACGGCCAGTACGAGCTGCGTGCCGGCCGCCAGCAGCAGCACGGCTGCTGCCAGCGCGATCCGCCCCGCGGGGATGTAGCGCCCGTCGGCATACAGCAGGTACGACTCCGAGCCGGCGAGCAGCCGCGGGTCGGCGTCGGCCGCGCGGACGAACGCCTCGGCCAGGCGCCCCACCCGCGCCAGGCTCTCGGGCGACAGCCGCTCCGCAGTGTCGTCTGGCGTGTGGATGGGATAGGCGGGCGTCGCCCAGCTCAGGCCCACCGCCGGACGGCCGCGCACGGCGAACGGCAGCGAGTCCGTGGCGGCTAGAGTGGGGGCGGGCAGGCCAGTGAGCGCCCAGGGCGAGCGCCGCGGCGCCTCGGGCACGAGTCCCAGAGCCAGGGCCCGCGCCGCCAGGTCCCACGCGGCTGGCCGGGGCAGGGCGGCGAAGTCGAGCAACTCCAGCCGCTCGCCCCCGGCGCGCCCGACGGTATCGAGGGAGAGCATGGCCGCGGTCGGCCGCGTGGCGGTCGTCAAGTAGTGGCGCGAGCCGCCCAGGCCGATCTCTTCGGCCCCAAAGGAGACGAACACATAGGTCAGGCGGTGGGGTGGACCGTGGAGCACGCGCGCCAGCTCGAGCAGCGCGCCGCTGCCCGAGGCGTTGTCCTCGGCCCCCTCGACCGTGGTGGGGACCACGTCGCGGTGGGCGCCGATCACGATAGCCGCGCCCTCCAAGCCCGGACTTACCGCGACGACGTTGAGCCCGGCGTGCCGCGCGGGCGGCTCGCGGCTCCAGGCGCCCCAGGTGGTGAACGGCTGTCGTTCCACGTGCAGCCCGAGCGCGGCAAGCTGGCCGGCCATCCAGTCAGCGGCCGCGGCGTCGACGGGCGAGCCCGTGGTGCGACCCGGAAAACCCTCGGCGAGCGCGCGGGCCGAGCGATAGGCGCGCTGGCCGTCGAACACCGTGGGCACCGGAGCGGCGGTCAGCGGGGGTGCCGGCTCGGTGGCCACCTCGAGCAGCAGCAGGAGCGCCACCAGCACGCCGCCCCACATGACCACCAGGCACCGGGCGAGCCGGCGACCCCCCGGGCTCTCGTGCGGGGCGAGCGCCAGGACGGGGTCACGCGCGTCCGAGCGGGCGCGCATCGTCGACAGCGCCGCGGCCAGCGCCACCCGAGACTGCCTGCTTCGCTGGCCGCCGCGGGCAGCACCGCGCGATAACATACGGCAGGCGGAGGGGCGGAATGAGCGACGATCGCTGGGGACCCACGCTATACGTCCACAAGCTGCGCTACGACCGCAGCCCGGTGTTTCGCTGGCAGGCCCGCGTCCTGGAGCAGACCCCCGAGCACATCCTGCTCGCCGGCCGCTTCGGCGCGCCGCGCCGCGACCTCGGCTACGTCGTGCTGGAGCGCGGCGACCTGTTCCTCGAATGGTACTACTTCGGCCGCTGGTACAACATCTTCCAGGTGTACAGTGCCCGGGGCGCCCTCAAAGGTTGGTACTGCAACATCGGCCAGCCCCCAGAGCGCGTCGATGGTGATGTGCGTTATGTCGATCTGGCCCTCGACGTGTTCGTCCATCCCGATGGCCGCTACTTGGTGCTCGACGAGGACGAGTTCGTGCTCCTGAAGGCCAGCGTCCTGCGGCCCGAGGATGCCGCGCGGGCCGAGGCCGGCCTGGCCGAGCTACGTGCGCTGATCGAGGCGGGCCGGCTCCCCTCGCGGCCGTTCGATCCGGAGGAGGCGGCCCAGGCGCCGCTGCCCCCGCCGCGGCCGTCCGCCCCCGATCCGCCACCGCCTGCCGCGGATGGGCACGTCGCCGATCCCTCGCCGGGAGGCTGATTGCGCGCGCCGGCTGCGCTGGCGCTCGCGGGCGCCATCGTCGCGATCTCGTGCGCGGCGATCCTGATCCGCTGGAGCGAGACGCCCCCGCTGGCGCTGGCCGGCTGGCGCCTGGCCGTGGCGGCGCTGGTGCAAGCGCCGCTAGCGGTGACGCTGGAGGGCGCGGCGCTGCCGGCAGGGCTGGGGGCGTACCGGGGCTCCCTGTTGTGCGCAGGGCTGCTGCTGGGCGCGCACTTCGGGCTGTGGACCGTCTCGCTCGGCCTGACCAGCGTGGCCAGCTCGGTGGTGTTCGTCAGCGCCCACCCCTTGCTGGTGGCGGTCGGCGAGCGTTGGTGGCTGGGGGCATCCCTGGGCCGCTCGCTCCTGGTGGCCGTCGCGTGCTCACTGGCGGGCGCGCTGCTGTTGGGCTGGCACGACCTGCGCCTCGGTGGAGAGGCGCTGGCCGGCGACGTGCTCGCCTTCGGGGGCGCCGTGGCTCTGGCCGGCTACCTTCTGTTGGTCCGGCGGGTGCGGGCGCGTGCGGGCGCGCTGGCGCTGAGCACGGCGCTGTATGCCGTGGCGGCGGGTGCGCTGCTGCTGGCCGCCGTGTCCGCGGGCGAGCGCGTGGCGCCCGCAGCGGGGCGTGAGTGGCTGGTGATCGCCGCGCTGGCGCTGGTCTCCACCCTCGGCGGCCACACGGTGTTTACCTGGGCGCTGCGCTACCTGCCGGCCACGGCCGTGGCCATCGCCTTCGTCGGCGAGCCGGCGGTCGCCTCGTTGCTCGCCTGGGCGCTGCTTGGCGAGGCGCTGGCTGCTCCTACCGTGCTCGGCGGCGCGCTCACACTGGCCGGCGTCTACGTGGCGGCGCGGGCCGGCGCGGCGGGCAGCCAACCGCGGTCCGTATAATGGGCCGGTTCCCACGCTGGTGCTGCTGTGGCGCTTGCCGCCATGATAGGCGGGCCTGACCCGTCCGGGTGAAAGGAGCGAGAAGGGCGGCCATGGAGTTCGAGGAGATTCGTTGGCAGATCCTACCGAACCCGCGCCGGCCGGCGGAGCGCACCATCGGCCTGGTCACCCTCCACCGGCCCGAGCAGCTCAATGCCCTGACGCCCACTATGCGCCTGGAGCTGGACGCGCTGTTCGGGGAGCTGCGCCATCACGGCGGCGTGCGCGTGGTGGTGATCACCGGCGCGGGCCGGGCCTTCTCCACAGGCGGCGATCTCAAGAGCGAGGCCCAGGTGCTGCTCGACGCTGGCGAGGGGCTGGGGTTGGAGGGGCCGTACCGCAAGATGGCCGCCTACTGGCTCAACGACGTGCGCCACATCCTGTTGCAGCGGATGGTGCGGCGCCTGGAGGACCTGCCCCAGGTGACGATCGCCGCGGTGAACGGCTGGGCGGTGGGCGCGGGGCTGGAGCTGTGCGCGGCGTGCGACATCCGGGTGGCCGCCGAGCACGCCATGTTCGCCGAGGTGGCCGTCTCGGCCGGCTTCGAGACGGAGGCCGGGGGGGCGCGCAATCTGACCAAGCTGCTCGGCAAGGGCCGCGCCCTCGACCTGCTGCTCACCGGTCGCCACGTGACCGCGCAGGAGGCCGAGCGCCTCGGGCTGGTCGATCGCCTGCTGCCCACCGAGGGCTTCCTGGATGCCGTGCTCGACTACGCCGGCGAGATCGCGGCCAAGCCCTACCTCTCGCTGCGCCACGCCAAGGACCTGGTGCGCTACTACTGGCTGCAGGACCGCTCGGACGAGGGCTGGCAGCGCGAGCTGGACGCGATCATCGAGATCACCCGCACACGCGATGTGCAGGAGGGCTCACGGGCGTTTCTAGAGCGCCGCCCCCCGCGCTTCCGCGGCCCCGACTACGACGCGCCGGAGGCGTAGCCCGATGATTCCCGTGCCGCCTGGCTATCGCTGCGTGCCGCCGCAGCTCAACATGGGCGCCGAGGTGGTCGATCGTCCCCTGACCCTGGGTTGGGGCGCGCGGCCGGCGCTGTGGTGGGACGGCGGCCTGCTCACGCGCGACGAGCTCCGCGCGCGAGTCGATGCCTGCGCTCGCGGCCTGCAGGCGCTCGGGATCGAGCGCGGCACGCCGTACCTGCTGCGTGGCTCCAACACCCCCGAGCTGGTGGTGGCCTTCCTGGCCGGGCTCAAGCTCGGCGCGCTGCCCGCGCTCGTCAACTCCCAGCTCGGGCCGCGCGAGCTGGCCCACATCGTGGGCAACGCCGAGGCCGAGATTGCGCTGGTGGCGGAGCACGCGGCGGAGCCGCTCCGGCAGCTTCGGCGCGCGCAGGGCGTGCCGCGCCGCCTGGTGCTGCTCGACGCCACGCCAGCGCCGGGCGAACTCGCCTTCGCCAGCGTGCAGGACCAGGATACACGGCCGCTGGCCGCCGCCGCGACGCGCGCCGACGAGCCCGCCTTTCTCGTGTACACCTCGGGCACCACGGGACTGCCCAAGGGCATCGTGCACGGCCACCGCTGGGTGGTTGCCGTAGGCGACCTCGGCGTGCTGCGCGCCGACTATACGCCCGACGACCGGGTGCTGGCCACCGGCGAGTTCAGCTTCATCAGCGCGCTGGGCCATGGCCTGCTGTGGCCGCTGCGCGCGGGGGCTAGCGCGGCCCTGTTGGGCGGCCGCGCGACGCCCGAGGCGGTGCTGACCACCTGCCAGCGGCTGGGCGTGACCGTGTTGTTCTCGGTGCCGACGTTCTACCGCAAGGTACTGGCCCTGCCGGATGTCGAGCGGCAGTACCCGGGGCTGCGGCTGCGCTACGGCAACTCTACGGGGGAGCCGCTAGGCGTGGCGACATACCGCGAGTGGCGCGCGCGGTTTGGCTGGGACATCTACGAGTACTATGGGGTGTCGGAGTTCCAGGTGCTCACCTGCCACGGGCCGGTGGTACCGCTACGGCCGGGCTCGCTCGGCGTGGCGTTTCCCGGCGTGGCGCTGCGTGTGCTCGACCCCAGCCTGCGGCCGGTCCCGCCAGACGCCGAGGGCTACCTCAGCCTGCGCGCCGACGACCCCGGTCTGTTCCTCGGCTACCGGCACGACGTGGAGCGCTGGCGGCGCATGTTCCGTGGCGGCTGGTTCCAGCCGGGCGACCGGGTGCGCGCCGATGCCGATGGCTACTTCTGGTACGTGGGCCGGGACGACGACTTCTTCAAGAGCCGAGGCATGGCGGTGGCCCCGGCCGAGATCGAGGCGGCGCTCATGGAGCTGGCGCCGGTGCTCGAGGCGGCCGTGGTCCCCGTGCCCGACGCGGCGATCGGCAACGCCATCGAGGCGCACGTGGTGCTGCGCGACGGCTACCAGCCCGCGCCCCAGTTGGCCGAGGAGCTGCGGGCAGCGCTGCGGGCGCGTATCGCCCCGTACAAGGTACCGCGCGCGATCCACTTCGCAGACGCGCTGCCGCACAGCGCTCAGGGCAAAGTACTGCGCCGTGCCTTGCTCCCACGTGCCTGACTATCGACGATGCGGCCGCGTGGACCATGTTGGCTGCTGGCTCCGGCTGCGAAGTTCTTGACAGTAGCGGCTATCGTTGTCATATCGTATGGCTAATTTCGGGCTAGGATCGTCTGGGCCAGCCGCTGGGGCTGCAGGTACCGCGCCGCGGGGAGGCCGCCGATGAGCGTGCTCGTCGTGGTCCGCCGGCGGGCGCAGCCCGGCCTCGAGGAGCAGGCTATCGAGGAGATGATGCGGCGGGTCGCCGACCGCTCGCGCAACGACCGCCGCAGCCGGCTGGTGTGGGTGTTCCAAGCCGTCGACGACCCTGCCCAGTTGTTGTACACGGGCGTCTGGCCCAGCATTGCGGACTACTGGCAGCGCCAGCAGAGCAAGCCGGCCGCGCAACTCGATGCGCTGTGTGTCGGGCCGCCGGAGCGCTACTTCTTCGAGCGGCTGCGCACGGTGGAAGTGGCCTCGCTGCGCGCGCACGCGGTCGATTGCACTTTCGTGCAGCTCGCGCCAGCGGAGGGAGCGACTGCGGAGCGGTTCCTTCTCGAGGATTCGCATCGAGCCGCCCAGCACTTGCCCGGCTTCGTCCTGCACGCGCTGTATCGCGGGCTCGATCCGCCCAGCCTGCGGTTCGTCATGCATGGCTGGGAGTCGCTAGCGGCTCTCGAGCGCTTCCGCCACGAGGTACTGCCCGCGTTGGTGCGAGAGTTGAGTGTCACGGGTGCGACGGTGACCCTGTTCGCCGGCCGGACGCGCGGTGGCGCGGCGGGCCTCCCGCACGGGCTCTACACCTGGCGCGCGTGAGCCGCCACCAGCCTACTCGGGATACGGCCCCAGGCGGTCCACCGCGTAGCGGATGAACTGCTCGTCGATCACGCGGTCCATCGGCACCGGCTCCTTCACCAGGCCGATCTGGTGATAGTACTCCTGCTCGGCCGCCAGCGACGCCGGCACCACGCGGCCGTTGGGCTCGAACGACGCCCACACCATCTCGTCGTAGATGCCGCGGTCCTTGACCGTGGTGTACTTCATCATGATGTCGATGATCGCCTCGCGATCGATCCCCTTCCGGCGAGCGTCCTCGTAGGCCCGGATGCCCTTGAGGTAGCCCACCATCCAGTCGCGCGCCGCCTGGAGATCGCGCTCGGGGAAGCGCTGGGAGAAGACGATGACGCCCGACTGGTACTCCGGCAGCACGTCGGTGGAGGGAACGAACATCGAGGCCAGCCCGCGGCGCTTGGCGATGGTCTGGAACGGCTCGATGAACATCGCCGCGTCCAGCCGCTTGGTCCCCAGCGCGGCCATGATGTCGGGCAGGGCCAACTCCACCAGCTCCACGTCGTCGAGGCTGAGGCCGCCGCTCTTGAGGATGTGGTAGAGCTGATACTCGAGGGCCGCCCCGCGTGTGTTGATCCCCACGGGGCGCCCGCGCAGGTCGGCCACCGTGCGGACGGCACCGCTGTCGAGCAGGTCCTGGCGTACCACCAGGCCGACCGTACCGGTGCCCGGCACCTGGAGCGCCTTGTCGGCGACCACGCGCATCGGGATGCCCTGGTTGATGGCGTTGAAGAACCCGGCCGTGGCGCTAGCGGCCATGGCATCCAGCTCGCCGGTGGCCAGCAGCGGGATTGCCCGCGCCGACCCGTCGATGGTGACCAGCTCGGTCTCGATGCCCTGCTCGCGGAAGTAGCCCTTCTCGATCGCCACGTACAACGCGGCCGTGGTGAGGATCCCCAGATCCCCGACCTTCACGGTCCGCAGTTCGGTCCGCGGTGGCGTTCCCTCCGTGGGCACGGGCGCGGCGGCGCCTGTGCTGGCGTCTGGAGCCGGCGCGCTCGTGGCGGCTGGCCGCGCTGGTGGCGAGGCCGGGGCGGCACAGGCACCCAGGACCCCGAGAATGACGAGCCCGCTCAACACCGCCGCGAGTCGCTGCCCTCGCATACGCTCCTCCCCACCCCTGCCGTGCCTGGGTCGTTCCATGCGCAGTATACGAGTCTGATCCGTGCTCCCCCAGTGTTGGGTTCATCCAGCGTCACGCTAGAATACACCACCCGACCGCGGAGCCGCTCGGCTGCTCTGCCAACGGCTGCCAGCGACACGATCCCGCGCGTAGCACGGTGGGATGGAGGCGATGCATCGTGGGAACGACCGAGGGCGCGACGACGGAGGAGTTGCTCCAGCTCGCCAACGAGCTGGCGGGCTTGGACGAGACGCCGCGCGACTCCGGGGTACACGTGCCGGGCACCAGCATCCGCCGGGTGATCTTCGCGCTCGATGCCAACGTCGGGCTCCTGGTGCTGGCTAAACAGCTCGGCTACGACGCGGTGATCGCGCACCATCCCTGCGCGACCCTGCTCGAGCAGGGCACGGTGTATCGCGAGCACTACCGGCTCGTTACCCGCTTCGGGCTCTCGGAGGCCGAGGCCCGGGCGGAGTTCGGACCTGCCCTCGAGCGCACTGTGCGCCGGCTGCGCAACCGCCGCCTGCGCTCGCTGTACTACGAGAGCCCCAACCAGACCTTCCTCGAGGTGGACGCCGCGCGGGCGCTCGGCGTCGCCTTCCTGAACATCCACAACGCCTGCGACGAACTGGGCCGGCGCGTGGGGCAGGCGCAGCTCGATGCCGTGTTGGCCCGCGATCCCGCGGCCACCCTGGGGGACCTCGTGGCCGCCATGTACGAGCTGCCCGAGACGCGCCTGGCCCGCGACCACTACGACATGCCTCTGGAGCTGGCCATCGGCGACCCGACCGCCCCGGCTGGCCGCGCCGCCTTCGTCCATGGCTGCCTGTCGGCGCCCGAGGAGGCGATCGTGCGCTTCTACTGGCGCCATGGCATCTCCACCGTCATGGCGCTGCACGCGGCGTTCGAGGACCTGGAGCGCCTCCAGGCCCGTCCGGAGGGCGCGCTGATCCTCACCGGGCATTACGCTGGCGACTCCTACGGGTTCACGCCGTTCGTGCGGGCGCTGCGCGCCCGTGGGTTGGAGGTGCTGTGCATGGGCGGCGCGATCGACGTGGACCGGGGCCCATGGGACGGGGCCTGACTGCCCCGCGCCGCTTTAGCGCCCTAGGCCATGGGCCCTCAGCGGAACGCCAGTCGTGCCACTACCGGCAGGTGATCCGAGCCTCCGTCAGGGCCCACTGCCGCAGCCAGGGTCGTCAGCTCGGCCGAGTGCAGCACATAGTCGATCCGCAGCAGCGGCAAGCTCACGCGCCAGTCGCCCCAGGCGACATGGCTCGGGTAGGTGTGGCCGAAGCCTCGCCCCGCTTCGGCGAAGCTGTCGTGCAGCGAGCGCGTCAGCAGCGTGTGGGTGTAGCTCCATTCGCTGGCGTTGAAATCGCCGACCACCAGTCGTGGCTGGGACAGCGTGCCGAGGTAGTCCGTTAGTTCGGCCACCTGGGCGTCGCGCAGCCGCGGGTCGAAGGCGCGCACGGTGGGGACCAAGCCGCCGCGCCAGCGCAGCCGGTAGCCGGGGCGCGCCAGATGCACGTTGACGAGGTACACGGGGCGGGCGCCGATCTCGACGAGCACCTGGAACCCCTCGAGCGCGCCGCGCGTCAGCGGCAACCCGCTGCTGGCCCCGAGCGGGAAGCGACTGAGCACGACCATGTCGGGTGTATCCGCGAAGGCGCTCTGGTACGGGTAGCGGCTCGCCAGTTCGGCGCGGACCACAGGGCGAGTCCGCTCCGGAACCTCTTGGAGCGCGACGAGGTCGGCGTCGGCCGCGCGCACCGCCCGCAAGAGCGGCGCTGCATAGCCACCCCCCGCGTTGCCTCCCGCGTTGAACGTGAGGAGGGTGAAGCTGTCGGGAGTGCTGTCGGGAGCCAGTGAGGCGGGCAGCAGGCGGCTCCCATAGGAGACCAGGAACAGCGCGGCGACCGGCGCGAGGCACAGCAGCGCCAGGCGCGCCCGCAGCAGCAGAGCCCCCAGCAGCAGCGCGGGCAGCGGCAAGAAGAGATAGAGCGTCAGCTCGCGCACCAGGCTCGGCCAGCCGACCTCCGTCAGCCCGAGGACGAGCAACACGCCGTAGCCGATCCAGCCGAGCAGGTACCCCAGCGCGGCCAGGCTCCAGAGACTCCGGGCGGCGCAACCGAGCCAGCTCGCCCCGCTCGCGGCCGGCGCCAGCGTGCGCACCCGGGTCTCTGCCGGCGCTCGCTGCCCTCGTCGGGCCACCGCTCCTCCGCTCGCGTGCCTGGCTCCCCCCGATGATAGCTCGTGGCTGGCGGTGCGAGCCGGCTTACGGCGCGGTGATGCGGAACGCTCGCACGTTGATCTGCGCCTCGTGGGAGACGAGGCCCACCTGCCGGCCGGTGAGGAAGCGGTTGTCTGCGCTCTCCATGAACACCACGCCGTCGACGATCACGCGCAGGTAGTTGCCGCGCGCCTCGACGCGGTACAGATGCCAATTCTGGCCGGGGTCGAACTGCCGCGTGGCCAGGGTACTGCCGCTGCTCCCCCCGCTGCTAGCGCCCCCAGTCCCGCTCGCGGTGTTGGTGATATCGACTCGTAGCTCGGCGGTCTGGCCGAGCATCAGTCGGTAGCCGTTGCCATCGCTGCGACGGAAGAAGAGGCCGAACTTGCCGCCGCGCAGCCACTGGATCTCGGCCTCGATAGCGTAGTCGGGACCGGGGGCCGGGTACGGCGCGACCAGGTAGCTGTCCTTCCGGCTGCCATCGTTCACCAGCATGCCGCCCAGCACACGCCAATCGGTGCCGCCGCTCCAGCCGGCCAGCCCCATGAGCCAGTCGGCCTGATAGAACACCGGCGCCATTCCCAGCACCGGTGGCGGGAGTGAGAACGGTAGGGGGGTGGCAGGCGCCAGCGTGGGCAGCGGCGTGGGGGTCGGCGGCGGCGGCGGCGCGGCCAGCGCGA
>JADGHJ010000416.1 GCA_019686175.1 Chloroflexota bacterium
CGTGTTGACGCCCGATTGTCGCTCGCTAGCCGGCGTCCTGCTCGACTTCTGGCAGGCTGACGCCGCCGGCCGCTATGACCTGCAGGGCTACCGACTCCGTGGACACCAGTACACCGACACGGCGGGGCGGTACACGCTGGAGACGATCGTGCCAGGGCTGTACACCGGTCGCACACGGCACATCCATGTGCGGGTGCAAGCCCCGGGCGGGCCGGTGCTAACCACCCAGCTCTACTTCCCGGACGAGCCGCGCAACCGCACCGACCCACTGTTCCGCCCGGCGCTGCTGCTGGCGATCGACACGGGCGACGGCGAGCCGGTGCGCGCAGGGTTCGACTTCGTCGTCACGGCGTAGCGGTCTGGTCGCACGATGCCGCGCGCGCTACACTGGGCCTACCATGCGGCAGGGAGGTAGGCACCATGGCGACGGTGCAGCGGACGGCGATCGTGACGGGGGCGGGCAGTGGGCTCGGGCGCGCCATCGCCCTGCAGTTGGCGCGCGAGGGGCGCGACGTGGCCTGCGTCGATCTCCACGCCGCGACCGCCGAGCAGACGGCGGCCGATGTAGAAGCGCTTGGCCGCCGCGGCCTGGCCGTCGCCCTCGATGTGCGCGACGCGCCGGCCGTGCGCGCCATGGCCGAGCAGGTGCGCGATGCCTGGGGCCGCATCGACATCCTGGTGGCCTGCGCCGGGGTCCTCAAGTCGGCGCCGGTGGTCGAGCTGAGCGAGGCCGACTGGGACTGGCACCTCGACGTGCACGCCAAGGGGACGTTCCTGTGCTGCCAAGCGGTGCTGCCGACGATGATGGCCCAGCGCTACGGCCGCATCGTGACCACCGTCTCCGGGCTGGCCAAGGCCGGCGCGGTGGGCACGGCGGCCTATGCGGCGGCGAAGGGGGCCATCGTCAGCTTCACCCTGGTGCTGGCGCGCGAGGCGGAGCCGTACGGCATCACGGTCAACGCCTTCGGGCCGGGGCCCACTGACACGCCGCTGCTGCGCGGCGGCGTACCACCCGAGCGGATGGCGGAGACGCTGCGCCGCGCCCCGTTCGGACGTCTACCCACGCCCGAGGAGGGAGCCGAGCTGGCGGTGTGGTTCACGCGCGACGCTACGGCCCACATCACCGGCCGGATCTTCGTGCAGGGGCTCTATTAGCTACGTCTGCCCGCCAGCGCTCCGCGAGAAGTGCGCACGGCTGGCCTGCCACGTGCTACACCGGGTACGGGCCGAGCCAGTGGAACCACCACCATCTCGTGCACTGGTATTCCTGCGGGCTGCTCGTGTCGGACAGGCCCGGTTTTGTGGACTCGTCATTCGCGCGGAGGGGTACCGGTGGCCGCAGCGCCCGGCGTCACGCTCCCGGAGATCGACCTGCGCACGTACCGCGGCCTCTCACGGGAGGAGGCCGCGCGGCGCTTGGCGACCGAAGGGTACAACGAGCTGCCCGCCGCGCGCCCACGCAGCCTATGGACGCTCGCCCTCACGGTCTTGCGCGAGCCCATGCTGCTGCTGCTCATCGCGGCCGGGACCTTATACGTACTGCTCGGCGACCTCGCCGAGGCACTCCTGCTGCTGGCCTCGATCGGGCTTATCGTCGGGATCAACCTGTACCAGGAGTGGCGCACCGAGCGCGCACTGGAGGCCCTGCGCGACCTGTCGAGTCCGCGTGCGCTGGTTATCCGGGACGGCGAACCGCTGCGCATCCCCGGCCGCGAGGTGGTCCGTGGCGACATCATCGTCCTAGCCGAGGGCGATCGCGTGCCGGCGGACGCCGTCGTCCTGGCCTGCATCAACCTGTCCGTCGATGAGTCGCTCCTCACGGGGGAGTCCGTACCGGTGCGCAAGGTCCCAGGGACGCCGGGGCTGGCATCTGCGCGGCCCGGCGGCGACGACCAGCCGTTCGTCTACTCCGGCACGCTGGTCGTGAGCGGCCTTGGCGTAGCGGAAGTGCAGGCCGTGGGCGCTCAGACGGCGGTCGGGCGGATCGGCAAGGCGCTGCAGGGGCTCTCGCCGGAGCCGACGCGGCTCCAACGAGAGACGCGCCGACTGGTGCAAGTCCTGGCCCTCATGGCGCTGCTGCTCTGCGCCCTGGTGGCCGGCGGCTACGGCGTGACCCACGCCGACTGGGTGGGCGGGCTGCTCGCGGGGATCACCCTCGGCATGGCTATCATCCC
>JADGHJ010000417.1 GCA_019686175.1 Chloroflexota bacterium
GCGCTGGGCTGGGGCTTCGCCTGGCCCTCCAACATCCGACTGCTGTACAACCGCGCCTCCGCCGACCCCGCCGGCCGCCCGTGGAGCGCGCGCAAGGCGTGGGTCTGGTGGGATGCGGCGCAGGGGCGCTGGGTGGGCCACGACGTGCCCGACTTTCCGGCCACCAAGCCGCCCGACTACCAGCCGCCGCCCGGCGCAACCGGGCTCGAGGCCCTGCGGGGCGACGCGCCGTTCGTGCGTTTCCCCGACGGGCTCGGCGCGCTGTTCGCCGGCACCGCGCTGCGCGACGGACCGCTGCCGACTCACTACGAGCCGTACGAGTCGCCTGTCCCGAACGCCCTGTACCCGCGCCAGCCCTGCAACCCGGTGGCGCCGTTGTTCGTCCGGCCGGACAACCCGTACCACGCGCCGGCCGACCCGCGTTTCCCCTACGTGCTGACTACCTACCGGCTAACCGAGCACCATACGGCGGGAGGCATGAGCCGCTACGTGCCCTGGCTGGCCGAACTCCAGCCCGAGGGGTTCGTGGAGATCAGCCCGGAGCTAGCCGCGGAGCTGGGCATCGCCAACGGCGACCGCGTAGTACTGACCACCGCGCGCGGGGAGATCACTACCCGTGCGCTGGTCACCGCGCGGGTGCAGCCGCTCGTGGTGAGCGGCCGCGTGCTACACCAGATCGGCATGCCCTGGCACTTTGGCTACGGCGGGCTGGCCCGTGGGGCGATCGCCAACGACCTCAGCGCGCTGATCGAGGATCCGAACTCGCGGATCCACGAAGCGAAGGCGTTCACCTGCAACCTCCGTAAGGCATGACCGCGACGCGGGAGTGGGCAATGCAGAGAGCCACCGATACGATCGCCGGCCGAGCGGGCGATGGCGTGGCGCCTGAGGCGATGGGGTTCCTCACCGATACGACGCTGTGCATCGGCTGCAAGGCGTGCGAGGTGGCCTGCAAGCAGTGGAACGCGCTACCGCTCGACGAGTTCGGGCTAACGGGCCGTAGCTACGACAACACGGGCGACCTCGGCGCCACTACCTGGCGCCATGTGGCGTTCATCGAGCGGCTCGACGACGGCACCGGGCGCCGTCCGACTCGCTTGCAGCCGTTCCAGAGCCATTGGCTGATGATGAGCGACGTCTGCAAGCATTGCGTCGAGGCGGGCTGCTTGCAGGCCTGTCCCACCGGGGCCATCATCCGCACCGAGTTCGACACGGTGGTCATCCAGCAAGATGTCTGCAACGGCTGCGGCTACTGCCTACCCGCCTGCCCGTTCGGCGTGCCCGCGCTCAGCCCGACCGACCACAAGGCGCACAAGTGCACCCTCTGCTACGACCGGCTGCGCGACGGCCTCGAGCCCGCCTGCGCCAAGGCATGCCCCACCGACTCGATCCAGTTCGGGCGGGTCGACGCGCTACGCCGGCGCGCCCGACAGCGGGTCGCCGACCTGCGCCGTCGCGGGGTCGCGAGCGCGTACATCTACGGGGACGCGACGGTGGGCGGCACCGGGGGCATCCGCGGGCTGAACGCGTTTTTCATCCTGACTGCGCCGCCGGAGGTGTACAACCTGCCGGCCCGCCCGGAGCTGCCCCAGCGCAAGGTGCTGCCCGCTTTTCTTACCACGGTCGGGGCCGCGCTGGCCTTTGGGGCCGCCGTGTTCGCGGCATTGCGAGGCGAGGAATGAGAGCAGCGCGTGCCTCTCAGCGGGGCAGTCGCCCAAGCGCGACGGTCGGCTACTACGGCCTACCGGCCATCCACCGGCCGCACTGGAAGTGGCTGGTGATCACTTACTTCTTCCTGGGGGGCATTGCGGGCGCTAGCTACTTCCTGGCTAGCTTGGCGGACCTCGCGGGCGGCCGCGCCAACGCGCGCATCGTCCGCGCCGGCCGTTATCTCTCCTTCGCGGCCCTTGTGCCCTGCCCGTTGCTGCTGATCTTCGACCTCGGCCGGCCCGAGCGCTTCCTGCACATGCTGCGGGTCGTCAAGCTGCGCTCGCCGATGTCGCTCGGCACCTGGGGCTTGCTGCTGTTCAGCGGCTTCTCGACGCTCTCGGTCCTGGGCCAGGCAGCGCGCGATGGCCTGCTGCCCGCCCATCCGTTCACGCGTGTGCTTGGCGCCTTGCCAGCGCGCGCGCTCGGCCTCGTGGGCACCCTACCGGCGTTCTTCGTGGG
>JADGHJ010000095.1 GCA_019686175.1 Chloroflexota bacterium
GACTCCGACGCGGGGGCCCATCTCGCCCAGCCCGACCCCAGGCCCGCGGTAGGCGGGGTCTCGCGCAGGGCCGTCAATGGCGATGACCAGCGCTACCCCAACGCTCACGCCCGCGATCGCCCGGCGGTTCCTGGCGGCCTCGGGGCTAAACGGGCTGGCGTTCGGACTGGAGATCTCGGCGCTGCCCCTGTACTTCCTGACGCTGGGGCTGCCGCCGCCGGTCTACGGGCTGCTCGTTGGCACCGCATGGCTCGTCTCACTGGTCGTGCGGATGCCCATCGGCGTGCTGGCCATGCGCTTCGGCAACCGCGCGCTGCTGATCGTCGGCTGCTGGCTGTACGCGCCGCTGAGCTGGCTGTTACTCGTCTCGGGCAACGTGCCGGTGTTCTTCACCGTGCGCTTGCTCAACGGCGTGGCCCGCAGCCTGATGGTGCTGCCGCTGCGCTCCTGGTTCACCGAGCTGTGCCCGCGCACCCGGCTCCACACCGAGCTCGGCCGGCTGAACGCGCTGTTCGCCCTGGGCCAGTCGTTCCTCGGACTGCTCGGCGGACCGCTGCTGCTCGCCTGGCTGGGGCCGCCGGCCCTGCTCGGCTTGCTTGGGGGCCTGTCGCTGGCGATCTGGTGGCTGCTGCGCCCCGCGCCCCGCGACTACCCGGCGGAGAGCGCGCGCGAGGCTGCGGCGGCGGGGATCGCCCACCCGCGACTCCTCTGGGTGGCGGCGCCGTGCGGGCTGGCCGCCAATATGGCGCTCAGCGCGATCGCGGCGTTCATTCCGCAGGTCGTCCTCAGCCGCGGCTGGTCGCCGGAGACGGTCTCGCTGCTGCTCGCCGCCCAGGGGATCACCACGGTCGTGCTCGCGCGGCAGAACGGCCCGCTGGTGGGGCGGTGGGGCGAGGCCGCCCCGGCGCTGGCGGCCCTGGCGCTGGTCCCGGGCGCCGCGGCGCTGCTGTACGGGGTGGATGCCGGCGCGGCCCTCCCGCTGGTGGCCCTGCTGACGGGCGCCGCGGCCGGCGTGCTGCCCTCGCTGGCGATGGGCCTCGCCGCCCGGTCCCTGGCCAGTCGCTCGCAGGGAATCAGCATCCATGAGACGTACACGAGCTTGGGACTGGGCGCGGGGCCATTCCTCGGAGGGCTGGCCACGCAACTGTTCGGAACCCCGCGCGCGGCGTTGCTGCCGTGCGCCTTGGTCGCGGCCTTCGGCGTGCTGGCGATCGTGCGGGAGCACCGGCGGCTCGCCCCGCCCGCGGCCAGCGCTGCACCCGCCCGCTGACCTGCTCCCGTCGCCACCGCCTCAGGTTACCCGCAGTCGCGGGTCGAGGGCGTCGCGCAGCGCATCCCCGAACACGTTGAAGCCGAACACGGTGATGCTGATCGCCAGCCCCGGAGCTAGCCCGAGCCAGGGCGCGCGCTCGGCAAACTGTACCCCGGCGCCTCGCAGCATCAGTCCCCAGGCGGGCGTCGGCTCGGCGACCCCCAGGCCCAGGAAGCTCAAGCTCGCCTCCAGCAGGATCGCCTGGCCCAGGAACGCGGTAAGCATGATCAGATACGGGGCCAGCACGTTGGGCAGCATATGCACCAGCATGATGCGCAACGAGCCGGCCCCGACCGCCCGTGCGGCCTCCACGAACGGCATGGCTCGCACCTGGAGCGCGCTCGAACGGATCACCCGCGCCACCTGCGGGATGATGGGCACCGTGATGGCCAGAATGACGTTCCACAGCCCGTTGCCCAGCACCGCCACTACGGCCAGCGCCAGCACGATGATGGGGAACGCCAAGAAGATCTCCAAGATGCGCTGGAGCACCAGATCCACGCGCCCGCCGAAATAGGCGCTGCACACCCCTAGCAGCGCGCCGAGCGACGCTCCCAGGAACGCCGAGGTGAAGCCGACGAGCAGCGCCGTCCGCGCGCCGAACAGCAGCCGGCTGAGCACGTCGCGCCCGAACTGGTCGGCGCCCAGCAAGTGCGCCCGACTGGGTGGTTGCAGCTGGGCGAGGAAGTCGGTCTCCAACGGATCGTAGGGAGCGATGACGGGCGCCAGCAGCGCGGCCAGGGCCAGAGCGAGCACGATCGCCGCGCCCAAGGCTCCGAGCGGCCGCTGGCGCACGAACCGCCCGACCGCGCGTAGCACCGAGGGCTGGGGCCGCGCCAGCGTTGGGGCCGCCGATATCGTTGCCGCCTCACTCATGTTGCCTCACGTGACGCCCCCGGGCCGCGAGCCCCATCGTGCTCCGGAGCTGCTAGGAATAGCTCACCCGCGGATCGAGGACGACGTACACGATGTCGATGATGAAGTTGACGACCACGTACACCGCGGCGCCCAGCAGGATCAGCGCCTGCGTCATCGTGTAGTCGCGCCGCGAGATGGCCTCCACCATGAGCTTGCCCAGGCCGTTCAGGTTGAACACCTGCTCCGTCACCACCAGGCCGCCGATCAGGAAGGCGAACTCCAGCCCGATGACGGTCACCACGGGCAGCAGGGCGTTGCGCAGTCCGTGCCGCACCACCACGGCGCGCTCGCGCAGGCCCTTGGCACGGGCCGTCCGGATGTAGTCCTCGCGCATGACCTCCAGGACGGTGGACCGGGTCATGCGCGTGGCTACCGCCGAGTAGCGATAGCCCACCGCCAGGGCGGGCCAGATCAGTAGCGACAGGTTGGCCAGCGGATTCTCGAACAGCGGCGTGAAAGTGACCGGCGGGCTCCAGCGGAATAGGATCAGCAAGAACAGGATCATGACGATGCCGAGCCAGAACGAGGGCGTCGCCAGGCCGGCGATGCTGAACACGCGGATGGCATAGTCCACCCACGTGTCCTGCTTGAGCGCCGCGACCGTGCCTAATGGCAGGGCGAGCAGCACGGCGATGATGGTGGCCATGATGGCGAGCTGGAGGCTGAGCTGGAAGCGGATCGCGATCTCCTGGGCGATCGGCCGGCCAGTCCACATCGACGTCCCAAAGTCGAAGCGCACCGCGCCCCAGATCCAGTCGACGAACTGCTTCCACAACGGTTGGTTGAGGCCGAGCCGCTCGCGCTCCGCGTCGATCGTCTCGCGCGGCACATAGGCCCCCTCGCCCGAGTACTTGAGGGTCACCACATCGCCCGGCACCACGCGCAGCAGCAAGAACGTCAGCACGGCCACGCCCAGCAAGGTGGGCAGCATGAGCAGCAGTCGGGTCAGGATGTAGCGCACCATCGGACCACTCGTCGCCGAGAGCTACTGCGCCAGCCAGATCGTGCGCAGGTCTTGGTTGACGTAATGGTTGGGCGTGATCTTCCAGCCCTTGACGCTGGCGTGGTGTGGGACGATGCGCTGCCACCACAGGACGATCATGGCGTAGACCTGCTCATCGAGCACGCGGCGCTCGTACTGCCACACGAGCTGCTTGCGCGCCTCCGGGTTCTGCTCGCGGCTCTGCCGATCGTACAGGTCGTCGAGCACCGGGTCGTTGTAGCGCCCGTAGTTGGCCGGGCTCTTGTCGGCCGACAGGAACTTGGCCAGCTGGAGGTCAGGCTCGTCCATGAAATCGCAGTTGAAGTCCACGCTCGCCTCGTAGTCGCCACTGCGCAGGTCGTTCAGGAACGGGCCGGACTCCTGCTGCACGTGGTTCACGTTCAGCCCGATGCGCCGCCACTGATCGACCAGGAAGATGCCGACCGGCTCGTAGGGCATGGGCACGTCGCGGTTCTTCAGCGTGAACGTGAACCCGTCGGGCACCCCGGCCTCCCGCAGAAGCTGGCGCGCCTGCTCGCGGGCGGCGTTGATGTCGCGGCCGTAGCCGGCGAAGGTCACGAGCTGGTCCGGGGGCACGGCGAACGTCGAGCCCGGGCGCTGTAGTCCACCGACCTCCTTGACGATGGCGATCTGGGAGAGCGCCTGTGAGCCGGCCCAGCGGTCGACCGCCAAGGTGAGCGCCTTGCGGAAGCGCACATCGTTGAACGGTGGGCGCTCGTTGTTGAACGCTACGTACAGCGAGCAGGTCCAGGGGCTCTCCTGCACCACGATCTCATTGCCGAGCGCACGCACGAGATCATCGCGCTGGGGCGGCGCGAAGCCGCGGAACTCGATCTGCGCTCGGCCCCCGCGGATGGCGGCCACCTGGGCGGCGGGATCGCGCACGAAGATCGCCCGGAACCCGTCGAGATACGGCTGGCCGGGAATGTGGTAGTCCTCGTAGCGCCGGCCCACCCAGTGCGAGCCGGGTACGTACTCGACGAACCGGAACGGGCCGGAGCCCAGGATATTGCGCTCGTACCAGCGCGGGTCCTGCTCCAGGATGTCCGCCTTGTACAGGAAGTTGAACGGCGAGGCGAGCAACGAGAGCATCGCCGCCTGCGGGTACTTGAGCGTGAACACCACCGTGTGCGGGTCGGGAGCGTCTACGCGCTCGACCGCCGAATAGGCGGCGCGGCGCGCGCTCACCACGCCCTGGGGCGGGAAGATGATCTTATCGTAAGTCGCCTTGACGTCGCGCGAGGTCAGCGGCGTGCCATCGTGGAACTTGACGTTGTCGCGGAGCTTGAACGTGTAGGTGAGCCCGTCGGGCGAGATCTCCCAGCTCTCGGCCACGTCACCCACGACGCGCGGGTAGTCGAACGGATCGAAGGTCACCAGCAGGCTGTAGTGGGGCGCGGTCCAGTGCAGCATCGAGAAGGTGGACTCCCGGTGGCCATCGAACGATGGCGGCTCGGCGCCGACGATGAAGGTCAGCTCGCCGCCGCGCCGCGGCTCCAGGCCCTCACCCCACGCCGCCCCACCTGGCGAGGCCGAGCTGGGCGCTCCCCCTACGGCGCTCGCGGGCGCCGTGGGCGCGCTCGCCGCAGGCTGGCCCGCCGCGCCAGGGGGCCGGCCCGCCTGCCCACCGCCCCCACCAGGCGCCGGCTGGGACGGAGCCGAGCAGGCCAGGGCGAAGAGCGCCACTATGATCCCGGTGCGGCCGAACCAGCTCCCCCACGAGGAGCGGCGACCGTGCTTGCACCACATAGACCTTCCCCCTCCACCGTTCACCCAGGCGCTATTGCGGTGCAGTGTAGCATTGACCGGTCACGCTGTGTATAGTTGCCGAGGCTGCCCCGCGGATAGGGTGGGTCGCCAGGGGACAGCCGCTGGCGCGAGGGGCCCCGGCAGGGAGGAAGCGATGAGCGAGCCAGCGCCGGAGCTACTGGTGGAGCGAGAGGGCCCGGTCCTCACGCTGCGGATCAACCGGCCGGCCAAGCGCAACGCGCTCAACGCCAACGTGCTGCGCGGGCTGCGCGAGGCGTGTGATGCCGCGCGCCGCGATGCCTCGCTCCGCGTGGTCATCGTCACGGGAGGCGAGCAGGTGTTCGCGGCCGGCGCGGACATCGGGGAGTTCGCCGCCGCGCCGGGGGTGGCCAACGCCTATCGCAGCTCGGAGGAGCGGGCGCGCACCTGGGA
Organism: Chloroflexota bacterium; assembly: GCA_019686175.1. Lineage (GTDB taxonomy): Bacteria > Chloroflexota > UBA6077 > UBA6077 > JAJPHF01 > JADGHJ01. The sequence goes on from JADGHJ010000095.1 coordinate 5,415, forward strand.
CGCGCTAGCCCTGCTACCCCAGCCCACGATCGCCGCGGTCGCCGGCTACGCGTTGGGCGGCGGCTGCGAGCTGGCGATGGCCTGCGACCTGCGCCTGGCCGCCGACACAGCGATCTTCGGCCAGCCGGAGATCAAGCTCGGGCTGATCCCGGGCGCCGGGGGTACCCAACGCCTGCCCCGTCTCGTGGGACTCGCCCGCGCCAAGGAGCTCGTGTTCTTCGGCGAGCCGATCGACGCCCAGGAGGCGTACCGTATCGGCCTGGTCAACCGCGTCGTGCCGGCCGACCGCCTGCTGGCCGAGGCGCGCGCCTGGGCCGAGCGACTGGCGGCGCTGCCGCCGGTAGCGCTGGCCCTGGCCAAGCGGGCGATCGACGCTGGGGCCAGCGCCCCGCTACCCGCCGCGCTCGATCTGGAGCAGATGGCCTTCGCCGCGCTGTTCGGCACGGCCGACGAGCAGGAGGGCGTGGCCGCCTTTCTCGAGCGCCGGCCGCCCCGCTTCACGGGCGGCTAACGGCCCATGCCCCGCTAGCCCCGGCGGAGACCGAGCCGGTACACTGAAGCGCGATCGCCGTGTGCCGCGGAGCTACCTTGCACGTCGGCCTCAACGCCCAGCTCCTCGACTTCACGCGGACCTACCGCAGCGGGGGCATCAGCCGCTACATCTACCATCTCCTGGTCGCGCTGCGCGCGTTGGACGGCCCGGAGGAGTTCACCGCCTTCGTCGGGCAGCTCCCGGCGGACCCCGCACTGGCCCCCACGCCGCGGTTCCGCCTGTCTGCCGTGGGGCTGCCTACACGGCGGCCCCCCGTGCGCATCTTCTGGGAGCAGTGTCTCCAGCCGTGGGCCCTGCAGCGCGCTGGGGTCGATCTCCTTCACTCGCTGGCGTTCGCGCAGCCGGTGCTCTGGCGGGGCCCGTCGGTGGTCAGTTTCATGGACCTCACCTTTCTGCGCTTTCCCCGGGCGTTCAATCGGGCCAACCGCGTGTATCTGGCCACCATGGCGCGCGCGGCGGTGCGGCGCGCCGATCACCTGCTCGCCATCTCCGAGAGCACCCGGTGGGACCTCATCCGCCTGCTGGGGGCCGCGCCCGACCGGGTGACCGTGACCTACTGCGGGGCTGACGCGGGCTTCCGTCCGCTGGACGGCGCGGCCGTGGCCACCTTTCGGGCGCGCCACGGCTTGCCGGAGGGGTACATCCTCTACGTGGGCACGCTGGAGCCCCGCAAGAACGTGCCGCGGCTGCTGGAGGCCTACGCGCTGCTGCGGCGGCTGCGGGGCGGGGCGCCGCCGCTGGTGCTGGTGGGCGCCCGCGGCTGGCGGCATCACGGCATCGACGCGCGCCTGGCCGCGCTGGAGCTGGACGCGCACGTGCGCTGGCTCGGTTACTTGCCCCCCGCAGAGCTACCCCTCTGCTATAATGCCGCCGGCTTGTTCGTGTACCCGAGTCTGTACGAAGGGTTCGGGCTGCCGCCGCTGGAAGCGCTCGCCTGCGGTACGCCGGTCGTGACCTCGAACACCTCGTCGCTGCCGGAGGCCGTGGGGGACGCGGCCCTGACAGTGAACCCGCGCGACGTGCGGGCGCTGGCGGAGGCCATGGCGCGCGTCCTGGACGATAGCGCCCTGCGCACCCGTCTGCGCGCCGCGGGGCCGCGCTGGGCGGCGCGTTTCTCCTGGCGGCAGACCGCGGAGCAGACGCTCGGTGTATATCGCCGGCTGAGGAGCTGAGGCGGCTCGCAAGCATGGACAGCATTCCCGAGCGCTCCGTCGTCGCCACCTCTGAGCCGGCCACGGCACCGGCGCCAGCTGTCGACGGCGGGGCGGGCACCACGGTCGCGGCGCCGCGCCGCCGGCTCAGCCCTTTGGTGACCCGCCTGACGATGCTGGCCGTGGACGCCGCGGCGATCAACGTGGCGTTCTTCCTCGCCTACTACGCGCGCTACGTACTGGGCATCGGCGGCGAGGTCGCCGACGAGAATTTCGCGGAGTACCCCGAGTACTGGCCGATCCAGGCGGCGCTCGTGCTCCTCGTGCTGGCCGTGTTCCACCTCCGTGGCCTGTACAAGCTAGCCCGTGGTACCTCGTGGATCGATGAGGTCGTCTCGGTCGGGGTCGGCTCGTTCATCGGGGTCTGGGCCTTGTTCACCGTCGTCTCGTTGATCCGCTACCCGGCCAACTCGCGGCTCACGTTCATCTTCGCCTGGGTGCTGATCGTGGTGATGGTCGCGCTGGGGCGCTCGCTCGTCCGGGCGCTGCGCGGCCTCGCGCGGCGGCACGGCCTCGACCTGGTGCGGGTCCTGGTGGTGGGCGACAACCCGACCAGCCGCATGCTCATGCAGAGCATCGCCGGGCAACCCCACCTCGGCTATCAGGTTGCGGGGTTCGTGCATCTGAGCCCCACGGGCGATTTCGGTCGCTTCAAGGCGCTGGGCACCATCGACGAGCTGCCGGGAATCTGCCAGCGGCACCAGATCGATGAGGTGATCATCGCGCTGCCGGCGGCGTTCCACCGCGAGGTGCTGGCAGTGCGCGACCACTGCCAGCGCAGCGGCCTGCGCTTCAAGCTGGTGCCCGACCGCTACGAGCTGAGCCTGAACAGCGTGGAGCTGGACGCCATCAACGGGATCCCGCTGCTGAGCGTCCGCGACACGGCGATCCACGGCTGGAACCTGTTCCTGAAGCGGGTGCTGGACGTCACGATCGCGGGAGCGGTGCTGCTGCTGCTGGCGCCGCTCTGGGCGCTGATCGCGCTCGCCATCCGGCTCGACTCGCCCGGGCCGATCCTGTTCCGGCAGCAGCGGGTGGGGCGTGGCGAGACGCGGTTCGACCTGCTGAAGTTCCGCTCGATGCACGAGCACGCGGATCGCATCGTGCACGAGCTGATGGCCATCAACGAGGCGACCGGGCCGCTGTTCAAGAGCCGGCGCGACCCTCGCATCACGCGCGTGGGGCGCGTGCTGCGCCGCTGGAGCCTGGACGAGCTACCACAACTGTGGAACGTGCTGCGGGGCGAGATGAGCCTCGTCGGCCCGCGCCCGCCGCTGCCGCGCGAGGTCGCCCAGTACGAGCCGTACCATCGTCGCCGGCTAACCGTGGCGCCCGGCCTGACGGGACTGTGGCAGGTGAGCGGGCGCAGCGAGCTGAGCTTCGAAGAGATGGTCGAGATGGACATCTACTACATCGAGAACTGGTCGCTCGGCCTCGACCTGCGCATCCTCTTGCGGACCATCCCCGCCGTGTTCCGCGGACGCGGCGCGTATTAGGAGATGGCGCACGCGGTGATCACAAGCCAGGCGGTCGTGCCGCGGCTCGCGCTCGTGCACGACTACCTTAACCAGTACGGCGGGGCCGAGCGTGTGCTGGAGCAACTCCATGCGCTGTGGCCAACGGCGCCGATCTTCACCTCCATGTACGCGCCACAGCTCATGCCGCCACAGTACCGCCGTATGGACATCCGCACGTCGTTCATGCAGCGGCTGCCCGGCGTACACCGCCACCACCAACCGTACTTGCTCGCCTACCCGCTGGCCTTCGAGAGCTTCCGGCTCCACGGCTACGACATCGTGCTCAGCAACAGCTCGGCATGGGCCAAGGGCGTGGTCACGCCGCCGGAAACCCTGCACATCTGCTACTGCCTGACGCCGATGCGCTGGGCGTGGAACTACCAGGAGTACGTCGAGCGCGAGCAGATCGGCGGCCCCCTGCGCCGCGTGCTCCCGCTGGCGATGCACTACCTGCGGTTGTGGGACGTGGCCAGTGCCCAGCGAGTGGACCGCTTCATCGCCATCTCCCGCGCGGTAGCCGCTCGGATCCGGAAGTACTACGGCCGCGAGGCGACGGTCATCTATCCGCCCGTTGCTGTGGAGCGGTTCACGCCGCGCACGGCGCCCGACGACTTCTACTTGGTGGTGTCGCGCCTGATCCCCTACAAGCGCGTGGACCTGGCCGTGGACGCGTTTACCCAGCTCGGGCCGCCCTGGCGATTGAAGGTCGTGGGCGACGGCCGCGACCGGCGCGCGCTCCAGGCCCGCGCGGGGCCGAACGTCGAGTTCTTGGGGCGCCTGCCCGACCACGAGGTCCGCGAGCTGATGGCACGGTGCCGCGCGTTCATCTTTCCCGGTCTGGAAGACTTCGGCATCGCGCCCGTGGAGGCGCAGGCCGCCGGGCGCCCGGTCGTCGCCTTCGCGGGTGGTGGAGCGCTGGATACCGTGCGCGACGAGGTGACCGGCGTGCTGTTTCGCGAGCAGAGCGTCCCGGCGCTGATCGAGGCGCTGCGCCGCTGCGCCGATCTGACCTGGGATCCCCAGGCCATCCGCGCCCACGCCGAGCAGTTCAGCGCCACCCGCTTCCGCGCTACGCTCCTGGCCTACGTGGAGGCAACGTGGCGCGAGCACCAGGCGCCCGCTGCTGACGACGTCCGCGCCAGGGCACGTCCGTGAGCTGCCGCCCCGTCCCCGTTGGCGCTGCGACGGGTGCCGCGCGCGCTGCTAGCGGGCCATGACCACGTTGTCCCGGTCGACTCCGCGCATCTACTACGGCTGGTACGTGCTCGCGGTGGCCGCGTTCGGCGCGTTCCTCTCGGCCGGCACGGCACAGCTCTTCATGAGCACGATGCTGCTGCCGATGAGCGACGAGCTGGGCTGGAGCCGGACGGCCGCGACGGGCGCGGTGACAGCGGGCACCCTGACGGGTGGCCTGCTCTCCCCCTGGATCGGCCGGTTGGTCGACCGGTACGGCCCCCGGCCGCTCACCACGCTCGGGGCCCTGATCCTGGCTGGGGCGCAGTTCCTGCTCGCGGCCGTGGATCAGCTCTGGCAGTTGTACATCGCCTACATCGTCGGGCGCGCTGTGGCGTCCACCACGCTCTCCGGCGTGGTGCCCAGCACGGCCGCGACCAATTGGTTCCGGCGGAAGCGCGGGCGGGCGCTGGGCATCGTCGCCATGGCGATCCCGTTGGGGGTGTCCACCCTGGCCGTCCTCGCTCAGGGAATCATCGAGCAGTTCGGCTGGCGCGCCGTTTTCATCGCCTACGGGGCGGTGACGGCCGTAGCGCTGGCCCCCTTGGCGGCGCTGGTTCTGCGCCGGCACCCGGAGGATCTGGGTCTGCGGCCGGACGGTGAGCCCACCCCGCCGTCCATGGCCGGCCAAGCGAGCGAGCACCAGCGCTCGGGGCGTCCCGTGGTGGAGGAGGAACGGAGCTGGACGCTGGCGGAGGCGCAGCGGACACGTACCTTGTGGCTCCTGATCGCTGCCTCCGCGCTCGGCGTGCTCGCCAACACGGCGGTCGGCTACCACCAGGTCGGGTACTACACGGGTGTGGGCCTCGCGGCGTCGGAAGCCGTGTTGGCGCTGAGTGTCTACTCGCTCGCGGGCGCGTTCGCGAGCGGGCTGTGGGGGTGGCTCACCGAGCGCTACTCGGAGCGTCTGCTCGCCGCCCTCGTCATGGTGCTGGCGGCATTGTCCGTGGCCTACCTACTCGTGGTGCGCGATCTGCCCGGCGCGCTGCTGTTCGCGGTCGCCTTCGGCGTGACGTCACGGGGCGAGGGCACACTTACCAACATCATTGTGGCGCAGTATTTTGGCCGGCGCGCGTACGGCAGTATCCAGGGCTTCATGTATCCTTTCACGATGGTTGGCCTGGGGACCGGGCCGTTCGTCGGCTCGGTCGGGCTGGACCTCACCGGGTCGTACGCCGCCGTGCTCGTCGGTGGGATCGCAGCGTTCCTGGGCACGGCCCTGCTGTTCTGGCTCGCACGCCAGCCCGGACGGCCGCCAGCGCCTCCCACGTGTCGCAAGTCCGTGCGACCTGGCTGATCTCAGTGGCCCCAGGAGCCGGCAAGAGGCCGGTCGCCAGGGAGCCCGGGCTGGAAGCCGCGGTCGGCCACACGGTACACGCCGATCGTGTTCACGCCGTCGCTGTTCCAGTCACCGACGAGCCTGGTGTCACCAGGGATGCCATAGTGGAGCGCGATGTTGGTCACGCCCTCGGCGCCAAGACGACATCGACATCCGGGTTCCCTGGCGTGAACGGAGTGCTGACCCCGCGTACCGCGCCGTTGGCGCGCAGCAGGCGCAGCTCATAGGCGCCTGCGCTCAGTCCGTCGGGTATAGACAGCTCCGTGCGCCCCGCCACGGACCTATCAGTAGATGGGCGCAGGCGCGGCGCCGCGTGGGACGCATCGGCGCCGAATAGGCCCAGCCAGTCCCCCGTGCTCCCCGGGACGTTGCGCCACTGTGCCCAGATCACTGTCCCGGCGGCGGACCTGGCGAGCGTGCCGACGGACGGAAGCCAGGGGGCTGGTACTGCCGCCGTGTTGGCCTCGTCCACGGTGGCCCCCAGCAACGGCCCGCTGTACGCCTGCCCGCTCGTGGCCCCGACGGTGGACTGCACACTGAAGGTGTCGATGTAGAGGTAACCCGAGTAGCGCACCCCGTAGCCGCCTACCTGCACACCGACGGCGCCCAGATCGGTCACTGGCGCGCCGGGCCAGCGTACCTCGACCCACTGACCCGGTACCAGCAGGGTCCACTCCGCCGGCTCCAGCCAGTCCCAACTGGGATGCTGGGCGAACAGGTTGATGGCCAACGTACTCGGCGCGCCTGCGGGTAGATACGCCCACACCGAGAGCGTGTTGCCGAGCGACGACCAGTCGGCCGGCGGACTCGGGTAGACGATCGCGCCGCCGTCAGCCCAGGCCGAGCCCCCACCGAAGTTGAGCTGCAAGCGCAGTGAGCCGGTTCCGTTGTGGGCCACGGTGGTGGACTGGGCGACGCCCCGTACACTGCCCCACGCGCGCCGCCAGCCCTGGGTACTCCCTGCACTCTCCCAAGCGTAGACGACGCTCCCGCCGGTGCCGACGGGCGTCGGGCTCGGAGTCGGGGTCCGCATCGCGGTCGGTGTGGCGGTGAGCGTGGGCGGCGCGATCGTCGGCGACGGCGTGGCGGTGGGCGAAGCCGTCGGCACAGAAGTGGGGATCGTCGCGGTCGCCGTCGCTGTGGCCGAGGGCGCGATCGACGGGCTGGCCGTGGTGGTGGGAGTCACCGTGGGGCTCGCCGTGGGCGTGGGCGTGGGGCCGCTGACCACCTCCACGGCGTCGACCCACGCGCTGCCGGTGTACGCGGGCCCCTGGAACTGCACGATCACCGCGGCGACATCCGCCAGGGGCGCGTTGGGAAGGCGGACCTCTTGCCACCAGCCTGGCGTCAACGGAGTCCAGGAACCGGGGCTCCAGCTCCACGTGCTGTCTTGCAGCACCAGTTGCGCTTGCAGCCCGCTGGGGGCACTCGATGGCACGTATACCCAGGCTCGCAGCACATTGCCCCAGGCCGACCAGCTCTCGGGAGGATTCGGATAGCGAACCACCCCGGTCGGCGTGTTGCTGCCGCTCAGCGCTAGGCCCACCTCGAGGGATCCCGGGCCAAGCTGGGCCTGGGCGCTCGATTGTGCCACGCTCGTGACCTCGCCCCGCATGCGCTGCCAGCCCTGGGTATCCCCCGGGGTGTCCCAGCTATAACGCACACCCGCCGGCAGCACGATGGTGGCCGTCGGCGAGGCCGTGCGGGTCGGCGTAGCGGTAGCGGTAGGAGTCGTCGTTGGGGTAGGAGGCGCCCCCGCGCCCGGTTGGTTGGCGATCATGGCGGCCAGGAGATTGGCAGTCATGCGCTGGACGCGGGCGTCGGCGCCGTGCTGCTGGTAGCTGTTGTCGTCCAGTTTCCACGCCCAGTAGTTCGTGCCCGCGTTGAACACCATCGCCCCGCTGGCCGCGCGGTAGTAGGTGGCTTGGTGCACCGATGTGATGCGCTGATAATCGGTCACGGGCGAGGCGCTCAGCGCTACCACTCCCGCGGGCGTCTGCCCATTGTTCCAGACCTTGTCGTACTCGTAGCCGACGAGTCCCGGGATCTGCTGCCCGTCCTGCAGCCCGGTGCCCGCGTAGATCCAGTGGCTCGCGTTGGTCACCACCCACGGAAAGCTGGTCCCATAGTCGAACTGCGACTCGTACATCGACCCCAGCAGGGCATTCTCCGGCTGGTTCACGGGCGGCTCGCGCCACTGGACAGTGGTGAGGCTCCCCTGGCCTGGGTCGAGCGAGGCGTCCTTGTAGCACACCATGACCCGATTGGCGGCTCCGCTCGCGTTCGGCTCGAGCCGCACCTGCCAGTAGAGGTTGTTGGAGTCGAAGAACGCCAGATGCACGCCAGCATTGCGCGCGGCCGTGAGATTGTCGCGCATCGGTTTCGACCAGTACTCGTCGTGCCAGAACGAGACGAATACCTTGCGGCCCTGGAACACCTGAGGGGTAGTGTGCACGTCCAGGCTGGTGACATAGGTGACGTTGTAGCCCTGCTGCTCTAGCCAGCGGATGGCGTTGTAGTCTCCCTCGAACAGGTACCCGGCGCCGCTCCATTGGTTGTACGGCCGGTCGAAGGAGACCTTGTACGCCCGCCCCCCGGGCGACTGGTAGTCGTAGAGGCTCTTGCCGCCCCAGTCGTTGTACGCCTGCCACGTCGTGACCGGTACCTGGTACAGGATATCGGCCGGGGTCCCATCGGCCCGCACCACGAACGGGATGTAGCCGGTCCAGGTGCGGCCGATCAGTTTGGCCAGGTACACGCCGCTGGGCCAGGCGGGGTCGGTCTGGAGCGTGTAGCTGACCGCCCAATTGGCCGCGATCAGGCCCGTGACGGGATCGGGCGCGGGCACGGGTTGCAACTGGCTGGGCAGGCCCGTGGCGCTGTGCATGAGCCGGGCGCCCGCGCCGCCGTACCAGCCCATGCGGTACACTTCCAGGTCCCAGGTGGGGCTCTGCGACGGGTCACTGCGCACGTAGAAACGGATGGGGCTCCCTCGATTCACGCTGGGTTGGTCGGCGTAGCCTGTGATGGGCGGCGGCTGCCAGGTGCTCGCCTCGCTGACCGCCGGCGCGCGAGCCTGGGTGGCGGCGCGAGCCCGGGGTAGCTCCTCGGCAATGGCGGTGCGGCGGCTGAGCTGGGGCGACTGCCAGCGCGTGGTGCCGGGACGCTGGTTCTCCTGGACGATGGGATTGGGGGGGCGAGTCACCTGGGCCGACACGGGCGCCGAGCGGGGAGGAAGCAGTACGCTGAGGGTTAGCGCGACCAGAAGACTGCCCACGAGCGGCCAGACCGCCCCGCGTCCGTGCCCCATCCCACTCCTC
>JADGHJ010000418.1 GCA_019686175.1 Chloroflexota bacterium
CCGTGGCACAGCGCCGCCAGCCCCCGCCGCCCGCCGTGCTGGCGAAGCGCGTACAGCAGCGTGACCAAGATGCGCGCGCCCGTGGCGCCCAGCGGATGCCCCAGGGCCACCGCGCCGCCGTGGACGTTCAGCCGCGCCCGGTCCCAGCCCATCTCACGGCTGTTGGCCAGGATCTGCGCCGCGAACGCCTCGTTCACCTCCAGCAGGTCGAAGGCGTCGAGGCGCAGCCCCGTGCGGTCGAGCAACTTCCGCACGGCCAGCGGCGGCGCCTCGAACAGCCATAGCGGCTCGGTACCCGCGCTCGCGGCGGCCACTACGCGGGCCAGCGGCCGCAGATGGTAGCGCTCGACGGCCGCCTCCGAGGCCACGACGACCGCCGCCGCGCCATCACTCATACCCGGCGCGTTGCCGGCGGTGACGGTGCCGCCCTCCTCGAACGCGGGGCGCAGCGCGGCCAGCTTCTCCAGGCTGGTGTCGGGCCGCGGCGTCTCATCGGCGTCCACGGTGATCTGCTCGCGCCCTCGCTGCACGACCACCGGCGCGATCTCGGCGCGGAAGCAGCCCTGGCGCTGGGCGGCCACCGCACGGCGATGGCTCTCCAGGGCGAACTCGTCCTGCATGGCGCGCGTGATCCCGTGCTTGCGCGCAATCGCCTCGGCCGCGTTGCCCATCAGATGCTGCTCGAACGCGCACCACAAGCCGTCGTGGATGTTGGCGTCTTCCAGCTCCAGGCTGCCGCTGCGCACGCCCTGGCGGATGCGCGCCAGGTGCGGTGCCTGGCTCATGTTCTCCATGCCCCCCGCGACGATGACCTCGGCCTCGCCCATGCGGATGGCCCGCGCCGCGTCGGCCACGGCCTGCAGGCCCGAGGCGCACACCTTGTTGAGCGTCATGGCCGAGGCGCTGGGGGGTATACCAGCGCGCAGCATCGCCTGCCGCGCGGGCGCCTGGCCGACCCCGGCCTGCACGACGTTGCCGAATAGCACGTCCTCGACCGCCTCGGCCGGCACGGCCGCGCGCTCGAGGGCGGCGCGGATGGCGATGGCCCCCAGCTGCGGGGCGGGCACGGAGGCCAAGGCGCCCAGGAACCGGCCGATCGGCGTGCGTGCCGCTCCGACGATATACGCTTCCGACATGGTCCTCTGTCCTCTCGCTCAGCCGCGGCTAGCCCAGGCCGAGCCCGCGGGCGATCACCAACCGCTGGATCTCCGAAGTGCCCTCGCCGATGGTCAGGATCTTGGCATCGCGGTAGAAGCGGGCGATCGGTGCCTCTTCCATGTAGCCGTAGCCGCCGTGAACCTGCAAGCTGGTGTTGGCCGCCCGCACGGCCAGTTCCGAGGCGAACAACTTCGCCTTGGCCGCGGCCTGTCCGTACGGCTGACCCGTGTCGCGCAAGGTCGCCGCGCGGTAGGTCAGCAGCCGGGCGGCGTCTAGCTCGGTGGCCAGGTCGGCGAGCTGGAACTGGATCGCCTGCTTGCGCGCGATCGGCTCGCCGAAGGCGTGGCGCTGGCGCGCGTAGGCCACGGCCATATCCAAGGCGCCCTGCGCCAGGCCCACCGCCAGCGCCGCCACCCCGATCCGGCCCCCATCGAGCACGCGCAGGAACTGCCGCACCCCCGCGCCGCGCTGGCCGACGAGGTGGTCGCCGGGCACGCGGCAGTCCGCGAACACCAGCTCGCGGGTGTCGGAGGCGTGCCAGCCCAGCTTGTGGTACGGCGGACCGACGTGATAGCCCGGTGCGCCGTTGGGCACCAGCAACATGCTGATCTCTGGCCCGTCGTCGCGCTGGCCTGTGATCGCCGTGGTCACCACGAACGCCGACAGCGGCGTGCCGGCGTTGGTGATGAACGCCTTGGTGCCGTTGAGGCGCCAGCCGTCGCCCTCGGGCCGCGCGGTGGTGCGGATGCCCTGCACGTCGGAGCCCGCGTCCGGCTCGGTGCCGGCCAGCGCGCCGAGGATCTCCCCGCGCGCCAGCGGAGCCAGCCAGCGCTCCTGCTGCTGTGGCGTGCCGAACTCATACAGCACCATGCCCGCCAGTCCGACGTTGGCCGATACCGTGATGGCCACGGACGAATCGACCCGCGCCAGCTCCTCGATGGCGATGGCCAGTTCGAGCGTGCCCGCGCCCACCCCACCCAGCGTCTCGGGGAACGGCAGGCCCATGA
>JADGHJ010000419.1 GCA_019686175.1 Chloroflexota bacterium
GGCCATAGACGTGCATACCCTGGGACACCGAGCGCTGACTGTAGGCGACCACCAGGCGCTCGCGCGGCGGAGCGGGCGGCGGGGGACTGCTGCGGACTGCCGCTGGCTGCGCGGACGGGGCGGGTGGAGCCATCGCCTGCTGGTGCGAGCCGCGGTCGGGGGCGCACGCCATGGCTAGAGCGAGTGCCGTAAGGAGTGTCACTGGCTGCAGGACACCATGTCCGAGCCAACGTCGCGAGCTGTGGGAACGCATCCTCCTCCCCTCTCCGACCGTTCCGCGCCCGTGGATTCGTCCGTCAGATGCCCAGATAGGCGCGGCGCACCGCGGGACTGGCCAGCAGCTCGCTGGCTAGCCCGCTGAGGCTCACGCGCCCGGTTTCCAGTACGTAGGCGCGGTCGGCCGTGGTCAAGGCGACCTGGACGTCCTGCTCCACCAGCAGGATCGTCGTGCCTTGTGCACGGATCTCCAGCAGGGCCGCCAGCAGCGCGTCCACGGCCACCGGCGCCAGGCCGAGAGACAGCTCGTCGATCATGAGCAGCCGTGGGGCGGCCATCAGCCCTCGGCCGATCGCGCACATCTGCTGCTCGCCGCCCGAGAGGGTGCCCGCGAGCTGGTGCTCCCGCTCGCGCAAACGCGGGAACAGGGCATACACTCGTGCCAGGTCGCGCGCGATGGCGGCGCGGTCCTCCCGCTGGTAGGCGCCTAGGAGCAGGTTCTGTCGCACCGTCATGGCGGCAAACAGGCGCCGTCCCTCGGGCACCATGACGAGGCCGCAGCGCACGCGCTCATAGGCGCGCTGGTGCGTGATCGGCGTGTCTCCCAACCACACCGCGCCCGCCATCGTGGGGAGCAAGCCCGCGAGGGTGCGCAGCAGCGTGGTCTTCCCGGCGCCATTGCTGCCGATCAGCGCGACGATCTCCCCGGCGCGCACGTCGAGGCTGACCTGCTGCAGGACGAGGATGTCGCCGTAACCAGCGGAGAGACCGTCAACCCGCAGCAGCATCGTCCTCACCCAGCATTGCGGCCTGCCTGCTCGTCCCGAGCGCCACGTACCGCGCGCCGAGATAAGCCCGGATCACATTCTCGTCCGCGGCCACGACCCGCGGAGGGCCGTCGGCGATCTTCTGTCCATGGTGCAGCACTACCACGCGGTGCGAGAGCGTCATCACCACCTGCATCACGTGCTCGATCACGAGCATGGTCACGCCGCGCTCGTTCAGCCGCCGCAGCAGGTCGAGCTTGCGCGCGATCTCGGCGGGGTTCAGGCCGGCCATCACCTCGTCCAGCAGCAGCAGCCGTGGCCCCATGGCGAGCGCCCGCGCCAGCTCCAACGCCTTGCGGTCGGCCAAGGTCAGCCGCTCGACGGGCCACGCCTGCTTCGGTGCGAGCCCCACGAGCTCCAGCGCCTCATCGGCCAGGAGCCCGGCCTCGCGTTGGCTGCGCGTGTGGCCATGGGTTCCGAATAAGGCGCCTACCAGCACGTTCTCGCGCACCGTCATGCCGATCAGAGGCTTCACCACCTGGAAGGTGCGTGCGATCCCGAGGCGGCTGCGCTGGTGGGGCGCGAGGCGCCGGATGGACTGTCCCGCGAAGCAGATGTCTCCCTCGTGGGGTTGCAACAGGCCGTCGATCAGATTGATCAACGTCGTCTTGCCCGCCCCATTGGGGCCGATACAGCCGAGGATCTCACCCGGCCACAGGGCGAACGAGACCCGGTCCACAGCCGCCAGGGCGCCGAAGCGTCGGGTGACACCGCGCACTTCTAGCAACGGTGTGGCGGCCCGCGCGCCGTTGGTGTCCATGCGTCGCTCTCCTCCCGGTCGGCCGCGTCGAAGCGTCAGACGCTGTAACGCTGCAATTGCTGCCGGAGCAGCGCCAGCGATGGGCGCCGTGGACCGTTGCGCACCAGGTCGAGCACCCCGTTCGGGAGGAAGATCACCGTCAGCCCCAGCACCGTACCCAGGAAGGCGGTGTGCAACTCCAGGAAGCGACCCCAGAGGACCTCGCCGGTAACCTGCAGCAGCACCCCCCCGACCACCGGTCCCCAGAACAGCCCCGCGCCGCCCAGCAGCGACATGATCACCATGCTCACCGAATAGTCCAGGCTGAACACGGTCACCGGATCGATATAGT
>JADGHJ010000420.1 GCA_019686175.1 Chloroflexota bacterium
CTTCATGTTTCGGACGGACCTGGGGTTGCGCTTCGACGAGCGGTACGTGCGCAGCCAGTGGGACGATGTGGACTTCATGTTCCAGCTCTACGAGCGCGGCTATCGCACGTACATCGATGGGCGCGTGGACTTCTACCATGCCGCCGAGGGCAAGCTCTGGATCGGCCAGAACCTCGACTACTTCAAGGCGAAGTGGACCGAGCGCGGGCTGCTACAGGGCTGGGCGAGCTACCGCTACGCCGACGGCCACATCGTGAGCCTGCTGCCATCGCGTCGGCTCGATCCCGTGTAACCCGGCCGCGTGATCCGGTCGGCGGCCGCCGGCGCCTCCAATCCGCCCGGCTGGCGTGGGGCACGAGCGGGCGCAGCAAGCGAGCGGCGGCTCAGCGAGCGAGAGGATAACAAGCAGGTCATAGTGGGACAAGGACAAACAAGGGGGCGATCGTGGACGAGCAGCGGTTCTTCTTCCCCATCGGCGGACAGCAAGTGTACGCCGTGCTGCACCATCCGGCGCAGGACACGCCCACGCAGGGCCGCACGGGCGTCGTGCTCTGCCACCCGCTGCTCGACTTCGACCTGTATGAGGTGCCGTGGACCATCCGCATGATCGTGGGCTACGCCCGCGAGTTGGCGCAGGCGGGCTACCCCACACTGCGCTTCGACTTCCGCGGCGCGGGCCAGAGCGACGGGGAGTTCGAGGAGTTCACGCTCTCGCGCGGCACCGAGGACATCCACGCTGCCATCGAGCAGCTCGTGAGTCGCGCCGACGTCGCGCGCGTCGTCCTCATCGGTACGCGGCTGGCGGGCACGCTATGCATGCGCGTGGGGGCGCGCGACCCGCGGGTCGACCAGCTGGCGCTCTGGGACCCGCTCCCCGACCCGTACGGCAGCCTGCGCTCGGTGTTCCGCCGGGTACGGGCCAGCCTGCTGGCCATGGGACGCTCGCCCGACGACCCACCCAGCATGGGCGGCCTAGGCGACGGCTCGGCCGGCGCGTGGACGAACCTGCGGCCCGATGCCGAGCGAATCGACGCGGGCGGCTACGTGATCGGCAAGGCGTTCCTGGACGAGCTGAAAGCCTGGAAGACGGCGCCCGACGTGCAGGCCTTCCGTGGACGCGTGCTCATCCTCCAGATGATTCTCGACTGGATGGGCGGCGTGGGGCTGCGACGCAACCTCATCAAGCTAGCCGACGACTACCGCGCGGCCGGCGCCGACTGTCAGCTCGTGGAGGCGATGGCGGTGCATCCCGCGGAGTGGTTCAAGCAGCCGGACTACGCGCCCGTCTGGCGAGAGACCTCGGCCTGGCTCCAGCAGGCCGCCGTCTCGGCACACTGAGGCGATCATGCTCGATCTCCCCTCGGCGATCATCCCGGCCCCAGCGCCCGCCATCGAGCTGGCCGTGTCCAACGGCGAGCGCGTGCTGCCAGCGCGCTACCAGGCCGCCACCACGCCCCACGGCCACCCGGTGGTAGGGGTGCTCCTGCTCGGCACCGACGGCCCCTGGCGCCTGTTCGCACGTCTGGCAGACGCGCTGGTACACGCCGGCTATCCGGTGCTGGCCCTCGACCGCTTGGACACGCTGGCGCCCGACGCGCGCCCCGGCGCGATCGCGGCGGCCGCCGACCTGCTGCGCCGCCGCGCTGCGGCAGCCCACCTCGCCGTGGTCGGCACGACCGAGCAGGCCACGGCGGTCGCGGGCGTGCCGACCGATGGCCTGGCCTTGCTCGGCACGCGGCTGCCGCCGCCATCGAGCTTGAGCGAGCTGGACGTGTTCGACGCGCTGGAGTCCTTCAGCGGCGCGCTCGTGGTGCTGGGGGCAGGCCAGACCGAGGAGCAAGGGGGCAGCGTCCAGGCACTGTTCGCTCGCGCCGTGCGCTGGCGCCATGACCGCGCCGATCGCCATCTGGAGCTGGGTGTGCTGGACGGCCCGCGCGCCACGCTGCCGCTCGACGCCGACCACGACCTCGCCCCGAGCGCCTACGTAGGCATGGTCTGCGAGTTCGTGCGCCAGTGGCTCGACCGTCGCTTCGGCCCGGGGTACCCGCGGAGCTGGCAGGGGCCGCCCCCCACGCCAGAGGTGCAGGAACGCCCCCGCCAGGACGACCCCGCCGCCTGGGTC
>JADGHJ010000096.1 GCA_019686175.1 Chloroflexota bacterium
ATCGCCTACCGCATGCTGGGCAGCGTGCAGGACGCGGAGGACATCGTGCAGGACGCCTACCTCCGCTGGGAGCGCGCGTCCGAGGCCGAGGTCGCCTCGCCCAAGGCCTACCTCTCGACGGTCGTTACCCGGCTGTGCCTCGACCACCTGCGGTCGGCGCGCGTCCAGCGCGAGCAGTACGTGGGGCCGTGGCTGCCGGAGCCGCTAGTCAGCGAGCGGGCGCCCGACGTGGCCGAGGCGAGCGAGTTGCGGGAGTCGGTGTCGCTGGCGTTCCTGGTGCTGCTGGAGCGGCTCACGCCGCTGGAGCGCGCGGTGTTCCTGCTGCACGAGGTGTTCGGCTACCAGTACGGGGAGATCGCGACGATCGTGGGCCGCAGCGAGGCGCATTGCCGCCAGCTCGCGCGGCGGGCGCGGCGCGCCCTGGACCCCGTCTCGCGACCGGCCGCCGACGGCGCTGGCACCGCACCCGCCGCTACCACGGCGATGGGAGCGGCGGGACCAGCGCCCGAGCCCCTGCCGCTTCAGGGCCGGCCGTTGGCGACCGCGCTGGACGAGCCCGAGCGGCTGACGCGCGAGTTCCTGCGTGCGGTGACCGTGGGCGACGTGCCCGGGCTGGTAGCGACGCTGGCCGAAGACATCACGCTCTGGACGGACGGCGGCGGCAAGGTGCGCGCGGCGCTCCAGCCCATCTACGGCGCCGACCGGGCCGCGCGCTTCCTGCTGGGGATCATGCAGAAGCTCCCCCCGGGGCTCACGCTCCACGCGGCATGGGTCAACGGCGCGCCCGGCTTCGTGGCATACCAGAGTGGGGCGCCGGTTGGCGTGCTGGCGCTGGAGGTCGCTGCCGGCCGCATCCGGGCGCTGCGGATCATCGTGAACCCAGACAAGCTCCGCCGCGTGCCGCCTGAGACGGCGTTGCCCCCGGCGCGCTAGTGGGAGGGGCCACTGTACACGGCCCCGCGCGGGGGCGCGAGAGGGACAGCACAGGGCGCCCGCCTGGCCCCAGAGAGGGACGAGCGCCCCGCGCGACTCTGCCAGCGATCAGACCATCGCTTCGACGCGGGCCGGGCGTGGCGGCAGCCGGTCGGCGAACAGCCCCTGGGGCAGGCTGTCAAGATAGGCGATGCACTCGTCGGTGGGGCGCACGTCGGCGTACTTGCCGTGCATATCGTACAGGTTGATCTTGTGGGAGACGATCAGGCGGTCGAAGCAGCACTCCTCGGCTACCGCCACGCGCAGGTTGTTGCTGAATGCGTCGATCACCGTGGCGCGCACGCAGCCGCTGGTGGTGGTGCCCGTGACGATCACGCTGTCGCAGCCGAGCAGCGTCAGGTACGACATCAGCGGGGTGCCGAAGAACGCGCTCGGCTTGTCCTTCTCGATCACCAAGTCGCCCTCCTGCGGGGCGATCTCGGCCACGATCTGGTTGCCCATGCGGCGCGAGATCTCGGTGGGGCCGAGCGCGCGGGAGTTCTTGAACGCCCAGCTGCCCACGCGAATCGGCGTGCGGTGCTCGTCGGCCTTGGTGTAGATCACGGGCACGCCCTTGGCGCGGGCGGCGGCGATCAGGCGCTGGAGGTGGGGCATCGCCTCCCAGGCGGCTTCGCCACAGCTGTTGCGGAACTTCTGGATGGAGTCCAGGATCGGCTCGGGCCGGTCGCCGCAGAAGTCGTAGGTCACATCGACCACCAGCAGCGCCGGCCGCGCGCCCCAGCCCCCGATGGCGCCGTAGCCGGCCTCCTCGAACACGCGGCGATCGCGCTCGGGTACCACGTCGTCCCAGATCCGCCCTGCCATCGACTGCCTCCTTTCCCCTTGACCGCCCGCTAGTGCTCTGGGCCGCGTGACTCGCGCGATCCACCGCCCCTGCGGAGCGGGCCCGCCGTTCACGGCGGCGGTGAAACCTAGCAGTACGGCGATCTCCCACTACTAACCAGCCTGCGCGCTGGCCGACGCCGCATCGTCCGTATCTTCGGCGAAGCGCAGTGTGATGGTCAACCCGGTGCGGCCGATGGTGGTGGCCGGGAAGATCGCCCGCGCCTCGTGCAGCCAGGCGTGCGGGTCGGTCAGCGCGGGACTGAAGTGCGTCAGCCACAGCCGCTCCACGCCGCCATCACGGGCCAGCGCGGCGGCCTCGCGGAACAGCATGTGGGCGTTCTCGATGGCGCGCGGCAGGTCGGCCGGGTCCCCGTACATGCCCTCGCAGACGAATAGCTGCGCGCCCGCGATGAACGGCGGGATGGAGGGCAGCGGCCGCGTGTCGGTGACGAACGCCAGCTTCACCCCCGGCCGCGGCGGGCCGAGCACCGCCTCGGGCGGCACCCGGCGCCCTTCCCACTCCACGGTCTCGCCGCGCTGCAGGCGCTTCCAGAGCGGCAGGGGCACCCCCAGCGCCCGAGCGCGCTCGGGCAGGAAGCGCCGCCCCCGCGGCCGCTCCAGCGTGTAGCTGAGGCAGGGCAGGCTGTGGCGCACGGCCAGAGTGTGCACGCGCAGCTCGCCCAGGGCGAACTCCTCGCCGCCCCGCAGCTCGTGGCACTCCACGGCGAACGGCAGCTGCGGCGCCACCACGCGCAGGCCGCGCACCACGGCGTGCAGCCCCGGCGGGCCGTAGATCTGGAGCGGCTCGACGCGCTCGGCGTTGCCGAGGGTGAGCAGCAGCCCCGGCAGCCCGCTGCAGTGGTCGGCGTGATAGTGCGTGAGGAAAATGGCATCGATGGCACGCAGGCCCCAACCGGCCGCGCGCAAGGGGATCTGGGTACCCTCGCCGCAGTCGAACAGCAGCAGGCTGCTGCCGTGGCGCACGAGCAGACTGGACAGCCAGCGGCCGGGCAGCGGCATCATGCCCCCGCTGCCGAGCAGGTAGACATCGAGCATCGCGCGCTCCTCCTGGCCACTGGCAGTATACCCGCCACGCCCCACCGAGCCGGTACAATGGGGAAGCCAGCTGCCGGCCCCGGCAAGGGCCACGCGGCGACGCGCCCGGCGGTTCCGCCGCCCACGCCCCAGCGCCAGGAGAGAGCCGTGCTGAACTACTACGATATCGAGCTGAGCCCCGAGGAGCGCCTCACGCAGCAGACGGTGCGCGAGTTCGTCGACGCGGAGGTCCTCCCCCGCATCCCGGCCGCGTTCGAGGAGGGCCGCTTCCCCACCGAGCTGATCCCGATGCTCGCCGAGCTGGACCTGCTCGGCGCCGACATCCCGGAGTACGGCTCTGGCGCCAGTTATGTCCAGTATGGCTTGATCTGCCAGGAGCTGGAGCGCGGCGACTCGGGCCTGCGCAGCTTCGTGAGCGTCCAGACGTCGCTGTGCATGTTCCCCATCTACGCCTACGGCTCCGACGAGCAGAAGCGCAAGTACCTCCCCGAGATGGCCAAGGGCAAAGTGATCGCCTGCTTCGGGCTCACCGAGCCGGACTACGGCTCCAACCCGGCCGGCATGGAGACCCGCGCCGTGCGCGACGGCGGCGACTGGGTGCTCAACGGCACCAAGATGTGGATCACCAACGGTACGCTGGCCCACCTGGCGCTGATCTGGGCCAAGACCGACGACGGCGTGCGCGGCTTCCTGGTGGAGACCGACCGGCCGGGCTTCACCGCGCGGCCGGTGCACCACAAGCTCAGCCTGCGCGCGTCGGACACCGCCGAGCTGCACCTGGAGGACTGCCGCGTGCCGGCCGACGCCGTGCTGCCCGGCGTCAAGGGCCTGCGCGGCCCCCTGTCGTGCCTCAGCGAGGCGCGCTACGGCATTGCCTGGGGCGCGGTGGGCGCCGCGATGGCCTGCTACGAGGCCGCGCTGGAGTACGCCAAGGTGCGCGTGCAGTTCGGCCGGCCCATCGCGGGCTTCCAGCTCACGCAGGCGAAGCTGGTGGACATGCTCACCGGCATCACCCAGGGGCAGCTGCTCGCCCTCCAGCTCGGCCGGCTCAAGGACGCCCACAAGGCGCGTCCGCCGCAGATCAGCCTGGCCAAGCGGGCCAACGTGGCCATGGCGCGCGAGGTGGCGCAGACGGCGCGCACCATCCTGGGGGGCAACGGCATCATGCTCGAGTACCCCGTCATGCGCCACCTGGTGAACCTGGAGACGGTGTATACCTACGAGGGCACGCACGAGATCCACACCCTCACGGTGGGCAAGGACATCACCGGGCTCGACGCCTTCGAGGGCTAGTGCTCGGTGACGCGTGAACGGTGTAGTCCACCGCGGCCCTGCAGGGCGGGCCCGCGGTGCCCGGCGGCAGGGAAACAGAGCGAGGCAGCCGTCGCGGACTGCTAGGCGCGGCGGATCAGCAGCACGCCGTCGCGCAGCGGCAGCAGCACCGGGCGCACGCGCGGGTCGCGGGCTACCTGCGCATTGAACGTCACGATGGCGTGATCGCCGGCGTTCTCGGGGGCCAGCACGCGGCCACCGCGCAGCACGTTGTCCACCACGATCACCCCGCGCGGCGCCAGCAGTGGCAGCACCGCCTCGTAGTACGCCGGGTACGCCTCCTTGTCGGCGTCGATGAACACCAGGTCGAACGGGCCGGCCAGGGTGCGCAGGGTGTCCAGGGCGGGGCCCTCGCGCACGGTGATCTTGTGCCCATGCGGGCTGCGCGCGAAGAAGGCGCGGGCCACGGCCAGGTGGCGCGGGTTCACGTCGCAGGTGATCAGCTCGCCGTCGTCCGGCAGCGCCGCAGCCATCATCAGGGCGCTGAAGCCGGTGAAGGTGCCGATCTCGAGCACGCGCCGCGCGCCGCCCACGGCGACGAGGGTTTGCAGCAGCGTGCCCTCGATCGGTCCGGACAGCATGGCGGCGAGGCCGCCGAACTCGCGGCGCGTGGTGGCGATCAGCTCTTCGAGCAAGGGGTCGAGCGGTGCGGTGTGCGCCACGGCGTAGCGCTCGATTGCCTCGGGGACCAGGGTCAGCATGGGACAGCCTCCTTCGGCGCGCCGGTCGGTCGGCGCGGAGCCGCAGATATGGTACCCTCGCGCCAGCCGCGCTGGTGTCCGGTCTGGAGTAGGAGCGCCTGGAGGCCCGCGCCCGATAGGCTCGTGCCGCGCGCGGGCGGTGCCGTGTACCATGCGGGCAGCGTGGTGGCGACGGAGGCAACGTGGCGCGCGGACGGCGAGCGGCTCCCGAGGACGCGGCGGCGATCGACGAGCGGCTGGTGGCGCGGCTGTGGCGCGCGCAGGCCTTCGCCCGCGACGCGCTCCGCACGCTCGACGGGCGCGCTGTCCAGATCGTGTACCCGGGGCGGCCGCGGCCGGGCGGCGGACCGGACTACCAGGGCGCCCTGGTGGTCATCGATCATGTGCTGGCGCGCGGCGATGTCGAGCTGCACCTGCGCGCGGGCGATTGGGCGCGTCACGGCCACGACCGCGACCCCGCCTACAACGCCACCCTGCTCCACGTCGTGCTGTGGGACGACGGCGCCGTCCCGGCCCGCCGCGCCGACGGTGCACTCGTGCCGACCCTCGCGCTGGCACCCTACCTGCGCGCCGATCCCACGGTCCTCGCCGCTACCCTGCCCGCCGATGCCCCGCCGTGGCCGCTGAGCGAGCGGGGGCCCTGTGCGCCCGATACGGCCCAGGTTGCGGCCCAGCTCGACGCCGCTGGCCTCGCGCGCTTCGCCGCGCGCCAGGCGCGCTACGCGGCCGAGCTGGAGGAGCGCGCGGTAGCCGACCTGCTGCTCGGCGGGCTGGTCGAGGCGATGGGCTACGGCGTGAATCGCGAGCCCGCGCGCGCCCTGGCCGCCCGCCTGCCGGCCTACGCGCCGCTGCGCGCGCTCGTGCGGCGCTGCGCGGAGTCGCCGGCCCAGGGCTGGCAGGCGCTGCTGCTGGGCCTGGCAGGGCTGCTGCCGGCGCAGCGCGGCCAGGCGCCGGCGCGGCCGGTCGAGCGGCGCTGGGAGGCGCTGTGGCCGCGGCTAGCGGCGGTGGTCGGCGCGCCCGCGCTGGCTGCCGCGGCCTGGCGCACGGCGGGCCTGCGGCCGGTGAGCCACCCCGCTCGCCGCCTGGAAGGGCTAGGCGTGCTGCTCGGCGAGCGGCCCCTCGAGGCGTTGCTGGGCGACGCGGCCCGCGCGCTGCTGGTGGAGCCGCCACGCCGGGCGGCGCGCACGCTGGCGCAGTCGCTCGTGGTGCCGGCGCCGCGCGCACCCGCGCCCGCCCCGGCGCTGCTGGGGCCCGACCGGGCCGCCGACATCGTGGTCAACGTGCTGCTGCCGCTGCTGGCGGCCTGGGGCGAGAGCCTCGCGCACGCGCCCTTGGCGGCGGCTGCCCGCGCCTGCTACCTGGCGCACCCACCGCTGAGCGACAACGAGCGCCTGCGCCACATGCGCCGGCAGGTGCTGGGCCGCGACGACCGGGCGCTGCTTGCCACCGCCTGTCGCCAGCAAGGGCTGCTGCACATCTACGCCCAGACCTGCGCCTGGCGCCGCTGCAGCGTCTGCCTGGTGCGTCCGCCGCGCGACGGCGCTGCCCCCGACCCGTAGGAGGGCAGGGCTTACCAGAGGAGCCGGGTGGCGCGGCGGGCGCCCTCGGCCAGCGCCGCCAGCTTGGCCCAGGCCACCTCGGGGTCCACCCGCGCCATCCCGACCCACGTGCCGAAGCCGCAGTCGGTGCCGCCGATCACCTGCTCGCGGCCCACCAGCCGCGCTAGCTGCACGAGCCGCTGGGCGACGAGGTCCGGGTGCTCGATGTAGTTGGTCTTGGAGTCGATCACCCCGGGGATCAGCACCTTGCCAGGCGGCAGCCGGACCTGCTCGAATAGCGCCCACTCGTGGGCGTGGCGCGGGTTGGCCGCCTCGAAAGAAATGCCGTCGGCCTGGATCTCGAACACCAGGTCGATGATGTCCGCCAGCGGCACGTCGCAGTGGTGCGGTCCCTCGTAGTTGCCCCAGCAGAGGTGCACACGCACGCGGTCCGGCGGCAGGCCGGCCAGCGCGTGGTTCAGCGCGGCGATGTGCAGCCGCGCCTGCTGGCGGAAGGTGGCCAGGTCGGCCTCGCGGTACTGGATGTGGCGGCCCATCGCCAGGTCGGGGCAGTCCACCTGGAGCACTAGCCCGGCGTCCACGATCGCGCGGTACTCGGGGCGCATCGCCTCGGCGAGGGCGAACAGATAGGCCTCGTGCGTCGGGTAGTACTCGTTGTGGAAGAACAGCGAGATCACGCCCGGCGAGGCGGCGGTGAGGAACCCCTCGGCGTGGGGCACGCCGGCCAGCGCGGCGCGCAGGTTGGCGATATCGCGCTGCACCGCCTCCGGATCCCGCACGCCAATCGGGCCGGTGCAGGCCGGGGTCTTCCGCCGCGAGCGGCCGGGGTCGTCGAACACGCGCCGCGCCAGCTCCGGGAAGTCGACCAGGTCGCCGTACTGGAGCGGGCGGCTCGCCCCCTCGAAGCCGGTGAGGCGGTCCTTCACGTAGGTGGCGTAGCTCGGCTTGCTCACCTCGCCGTCGTTGATGACGTCTAGCCCCACGGCGGCCTGGCGGACGACCACCTCGCGCACGGCGCTGGCCACGCGGGCGGCGAGCGCTGCGTGGTCGACCGGCACGCCCTCCTCCTTGGCGAACATCATCTGGATGAGGTCGGGCGGGCGCGGCAGGCTGCCGGTGTGCGTGGTCAGAATCCGCTCGCTGCTGCGCTGCATGGTCACACCTCCCTGTGCGCCGCGCTACAGCCCGAGGAAGTGCTGGGCTACCGCCGGGTCGGCCAGCAGCGCCCGGGCCGCGCCAGTCCGTACCACGCGCCCGCTCTCCAGCACGTAGGCGCGGTCGGCGAGTTCCAGCGCCTGCTGGACGTTCTGTTCCACCAGCAAGATGGTGAGCCCGTCGCGGCGCAGCGCGTCGAGCACCGCGAACACCTGCTCGACCACCAGCGGCGCCAGGCCGAGCGAGGGCTCGTCGAGCAGCAGCAGCCGCGGCTCGCTCATCAGCGCGCGGGCGATGGCCAGCATCTGCCGCTCGCCGCCCGAGAGCGTGCCGGCGAGCTGGTGCTCGCGCTCGCGCAGGCGCGGGAACAACGCCCACGCCCGCTCGAGGTTGACGGCGACCCGCGCGCGGGCATACGGCCGGTAGGCGCCGACCTCGAGGTTCTCCCGCACCGTCAGGTGGGGGAACGGCTGGCCGCCCTCGGGGACCAGCGCCAGGCCGCGGTCCGGCCGCGCGTGGGCGGGCAGAGCCTGGATCTCGACACCGTCGAGGTGGATCGTGCCGCGCGTGGGCCGCAGCAGCCCGGCCACCGTGTGCAGCAGGGTGGTCTTGCCCGCGCCGTTGGAGCCGATCACAGCCACCAGCTCGCCGGGACACACGGCCAGCGCCACGTCCCACAGTACCGGCATGTCGCCGTAGCCGGCGCAGAGGCCCTCCACGCGCAGCAGCGCGGCGCGCTCGCTGAGCGCGGCTGGTTCGGTGTGG
Organism: Chloroflexota bacterium; assembly: GCA_019686175.1. Lineage (GTDB taxonomy): Bacteria > Chloroflexota > UBA6077 > UBA6077 > JAJPHF01 > JADGHJ01. The sequence goes on from JADGHJ010000096.1 coordinate 8,387, forward strand.
CCGTTGGTCGCGGCTGGCTCGCTCATCCCGGCCCCCTCGCCGCTCGGGCGGCGCGCGTGCCGAGGTAGGCCTGCCGCACCGCCGGCTCCTGGGCGACCGCCGCGGGCGGCCCGTCGGCGATCTTGCGGCCGGCGTCGAGCACGATCACCCGGTCGCAGAGGCCCATGATCACCTGCATGAGGTGCTCGACGATCACCAGCGTCAGCCCCAGCTCGGTCCGCAGGCGGCGCAGCAGCTCGACTGCCGCGGCGACCTCGGCCGGGTTCAGCCCGGCCAGGCTCTCGTCGAGCAGCAGCAGCCGCGGTCGCGTGGCCAGTGCGCGCGCCAGCTCCAGCCGCTTGCGCTGGGCGAGGGTGAGGGCGCCCACGCGAGCGTCAGCCACCCCGCCGAGCCCCACGTAGTCGAGCAGCCCCCGCGCCTCGGCCAGCGCTGGCCCGACACGCTGGATCCCGGCGCGACCGTACAGCACGCCGACCGCCACGTTCTGGACCACGCTGAGGTCGGCGAACGTGCGCGTGAGCTGGAACGTGCGCGCGATGCCCAGCCGGCAGATCGCATCGGGCGGGCGACCTATCAGCGACTGGCCGCGGAAGGTCAGGCGCCCGGCGTCGGGCCGATAGTAGCCAGCGATGCAGTTGAACAGCGTGGTCTTGCCCGAGCCGTTCGGCCCGATCAGGCCCACGATCTCCCCCTCGTGGACCGCCAGATCGACCGCATCGACCGCGACGAGGCCGCCGAAGCGCTTGGTGACGCCGTGCCCCTCCAGCATCAGCGCGGCCTCCACGGGCCGGGCAGGTGCCGGCGGGCGAGCCCGACGATCCCACCTGGCGCGGCCAGGACGACGACGATCAGCAGCGCGCCGAACACGACGCGATCGATCCCATAGGTGCCCAGGGCGGAGGTGGTGAGGGCCATGTTCACCAGCTCCATCAGCGCCGCGCCCACCAGCGGCCCCAGCAGCGTCCCGGCGCCGCCCACCATGGCGTACACCAGCGCTTTGATCGAGACGCCCAGCGTGAAGACATCCGGTGGCGAGGCGAACGAGGCCTGGTGGACGTAGAAGCAGCCGGCGGCGCCCGCGAAGAAGCTCGACAGCCCGAAGGCGAGCAGCTTAAGCCGCGTGGCCGCCACGCCGACACTCAGCGCGGCGTCCTCGTCGTCGCGAATCGCCTGCAGACCGTAGCCCAGCTTCGAGCGCTCCAGGATCGCCACGGCCAGCGTGGTCAGCAGCAGCAGCGCCAGGTAGGCGTAGTAGAAGAACTGCTCGAGCGCGAGGCGGCGGAACGGCAGCCCGCCGCGCACGACGATCCCCTCGCCCGCGCCTGTCCAGGGCACGTTGGCGATGGCGAGCTGCACCACGAACGAGAGCGCGAGGGTAGCGATCCCGAAGTAGGGCCCGCGCAGGCGCAGCGTCGGGTAGCCGACCAGCACGGCGAACAGGGCAGCGACCAGCCCGGCCGGCGCCGCCGCGACGTAGGGCGGCCAGCCCAGCTCGCGGAACAGCAGCGCCGCCGTGTACGCGCCGAGCCCGAAGAACGTGACATGGCCGAACGACACGTAGCCGGTATAGCCGCCGAGGATGTTCCAACTTTGCGCGAGCGTGGCGAACAGGAACACCGTGGCCAGCAGGCGCAGGTAGAAGATCGGCGGCTCGACCAGCGGGAACACCGCCAGCGCCACCACGGCGACGAGGCCGAGCAGTGGCAGCGCGGCCGGGCGCCCCAGTGCCCAGCGACGCGCCGCCACCGGGGGCGACAGTTCCTTAGGCGTATCGGCCATAGAGGCCCTGCGGACGCACGAGCAAGATCAGTAACAGCAGCACGTACACCGAGAAGTCGACCCAGCGGAACGATAGGAACGCCCCGAACACGCTCTCGGCCAGGCCGAGCAGCAAGGCGGCCACCAGCGTGCCGCGGATGTTGCCCACTCCGCCTAGCACCACGATGAGGAATGCCTTGACCACCCAGAAGATGTGCACCGTCGGGTAGAACGAGTAGATCAGCGACAGCGCTACCCCCGCGATACCGGCCAGCGCCGTGCCGATGCCGAAGGCAACGAGCGCCATGCGATCGGCGTTGATGCCCATCAGCAGCGCAGCGGCGCGGTTCTGCGCCGTGGCGCGGATCGCCTTGCCGAGGTACGTGCGCCGCAGGAACTGGTCGAGCAGCAGCACGGCGGCCAGCGACAGCACGCAGGTCAGGGCGCGGGCGATGCTCAGGTTGACGGGGCCCAGCTCGACAGCCACGCCGGCGTACCAGGGCGACAGCGCGCGGAAGTCGGCGGTCCACACGCGCTGGATGAGGTTCTCCAGGATGATCGTGGCGCCGAACAGCGCCAGCAGCGTGCTCATCTCGGGCGCCTGCTGGAGCGGCTGGACAAGCACGCGCTGCAGGAGCAGTCCCAGCACGAAGAAGCCCGGCACCACGGCGATCAGCGCGACCAGCGGGTCGAGCCCCAGTCCTTGGAACGCGGTCAGCGCCAGGTAGCTGCCCAGCAGGGCCAGCACGCCGTGGGCGATGTTCACGACCTTCATCACGCCCCAGATCAGCGACAGGCCCACTGCGGGCAGCGCGTACACGCCGCCGAGCAGCAGGCCGCTGACGAGCGTTTGCAGCAGTTGGTGCCCCGCGTCGTCCATGCCCTCCTCGTCGCCGGCCGCACCCTACGGGATCGGGTACACCGCCGGCGCCGTGGCCAGGTTGGGCGGGTAGATGATCACGTTCTTGCCGCCCTGCACCTGGGCCAGGGCCAGGAAGTACTCCGGGATCCCCTCGCGATCGAACTTGAGCTGGCCGGACGCGGTCTCCACCGGGTGCGTGCGGAGCCACTCGGCGATGCAGTCCTGGTCGACGCGGCCGCAGCCCTCGACGCCGGCCTGTAGCACTTGGGCGACGGTCATCGCCCAGCCCGCGGACGCCGGAATGAAATCGACCTTGAACTCGTCCTGGATGAAGCGGGCCAGCCGGTCCACATCCTTGAACGGGAACGTGTGCCAGACCTGGACGGAGGTCACGGCGTACTCGCCCAGTTCCTTCAGGTCGGTGGTCCATGTGGGCAGGCCCGACGAGATGGCGTTGTACGCGGTCTTGGGCTTGAGCCCCTGCTCGGCCATCGTGCGGGTGAGCAGCACGGAGTCCGGAAAGTAGGAGAGCAGGGCCACGGCGTCGACGTTGGCCGCGCGGGCGCGCTGCACGAGCGCTGTGAAGTCGGTCGTCCCCTGGTCATAGACCTCGTTCACCGCCACCCGCATGCCCGCGCTGGCGATCTGGTCGGGCAGCCCCTTCTGGATGCCCAGGGTGAACGGGTTGTTCAGCGTGAAGATGGCCACGGTTCGGGGCCGCTGGGCCTCGGGCAGCGTGCTGATCCAGTCGACCCACACCTTGGCCCAGTCGGCATCGAGCGAGGTGAAGGCCGTGAAGGTGTACTGATTGTTGCGCCCGCGGAGCAGCGAGGTGGCCGCTGTCCCGCCCTGCACGAGCACCATGCCGTTGCGCTCGGCAATGGGGATGACCGCGGCGTCGGTCGGCGTGGGGTACGGCCCGAGTAGGAGGTCGACCTTGTCCACAGTGATTAGGCGCTCGTAGAGATTGGCCGCCTTGTTCGGGTCGCTCTCGTCGTCGTACAGGATCAGCTTCACCGGCCGCCCCAGCAGTCCGCCGCGTGCGTTGAGGTCCCGGAAGTACCATTCCCACACGCGCTGGTACCAGCGGCCGGGCTCGGAGAACGGACCCGACAGCGCGACGGTGCCGCCGATGAGCAGCTCGCCTCCGCTGGCGGCTTGGCTCGCTCCGCTACCACCGGGCGCCGCGCCGGCGGCTGGCGGGGCCCCGCTGCCCGGCGCGGCCGGCGCGGGGTTGCTAGCCGAACTGGGCCCACAGGCCGTGCCCAGTACCCATAGCGCGACGAACAGCAAGGACCCGAAGCGCATGCTCGCACCTCCTGGGCCACTCCGCGCCGCGCGCTAGGCGTGACGGCGCGCGTTCGGGCGGCGCTTCATCCTTCATCCATGCGTACGGACCGCGCTCGCGGTGGAGCCGGCGCACCGAGCCACCCCGCCGCGAGGTGCCCCTATGCTATGCGGGGCCCCGGCGCAAGTCAAGCCATAATGACCCAGCCAATGGCCTCCCGCGGCTCACTGGGCCAGCGCTTGCAAGGCCGCTTGGCGCGGGCCGTCGTCGCTCCAACGCAACAGGTCCAGTGGCTCCGTGTACCGCAGGTAGCCGCGCGCCAGATAGAAGCGCTGCTGGTCCATCAGCGAGTCCCAGTTGATCCGGCCGTCCGGGTCGGCGTACTGCGGCAGGATGCGCTGGATCGTGGCCGCCGGGACCCGGGTATACCGCTCGATGATGGCCGCGTGCTCGGGCGAGCCCCACCCGTCGCGCTGCAAGTCGCGCAGGCCCCGCAGGTAGCCGCGCATGAACGCCTCGGCCGTGGCGCGGTCCTGCAGGAAGGCGCGGCCGGCGATCAGCACCGTCACCTGCGCGCCGCGCAGCAGGTCGGGGATGATCTGCACCGTCAGCCCGCGCTCCATGGTCTGCGTGGCGAACGGCTCGGGCAGGAACGCCGCGTCGATGATCCCGTTGTTGAATGCCGCGGGGATGTCGGGGAAGGGGATCGTCTGGATCTCGACGTCGTCGATGGTCAACCCCACCGTGCGCATGGCGGCGTCGACCCCGTACTCGACGAACAGCCCGGGCGCGTTGAAGGCCACTTTCCGCCCGCGCAGGCCCGCGGGGTCGCGCACGGCGCCGCTGTCGTACAGGTCCTTGCGCACCACGATCGGGTCGCCCCCTGGTCCCTCGGGAGGCATGCCGTGCATCCCGGCCACGATGCGCAGGTCGAGCCCGCTGGAGAAGGCGTTGAGCACCGCGGCACCCACGGTCGCCTGCGCCAGATCCAGGTGCCCTGCGGCGGCCTGCGTGAGCGCCTCGCTGGTGGCCTGGGCCATCTCCCAGTCGACCTCGACGCCCTCCTCCGCGAAGTAGCCCTTGTCGCGGGGCACGAAGATGGTGGCGGAGGGGATCACGGGCAGCAGCCCGATCGTCACCCGGGCGCGCGGCTGCTGGGCGGTCGCCGCGCTCGCCAGGTGGGCTGGTGCTCCCTCAGCCGCGCTGGCTCCCAGCGGCCGGGCCGGGAGCCCGAGCAGGGGCAGCGCGAGCAGGATCGGTAGCAGGGTCCGCGCGTTCCGCCGCCAGCACCGCATACTCGTCTCACACCTCCCAAGTTGCTGAGAACGGCCTTTCCACGCCCGGCGGTAGACTGCGAGCGGGAGCGTGTCACGGGCGCCAGAGTGGTTGACAGGATACGCCGATGAGCGTGGACGCACAAGAGCTGCGCATGCTGCCGGATGCCGCGCCCGCAGCGGCGCCGCTACGCCAGCGGCCAGGCTGGCAGTGCGAGTGCGCGCTGCTGCTGCCGGACGCCACGGCCCGGCGCGTGTTGCTGCTACCCGCGCCGGGCGGCGGCTGGAGGCTACCGCGCTTTCTCTCGCCGGAGCACCACCTGGGGGCTGCGCCGCCCCTGCGCCACGCCGCTCGCGTCCTGCTCGGCGCCGACGCCACCGTGCGGCGCTGCGTGGTCCAGACGACCGATCCCGCCGCGCGGCTGCTGCGGCGCGCCTACCTGCTGGAGAGCCACCGCCCCGACTGGCGGCCACCGCTCGGCGCGCGCTGGGCCGCCGCCGAGGAGATCGACGGGCTCGCGCTGCCCAGCCCGGACGACGCCGCGGCGCTGCGCGCGTGGGCGGCCGAGGTGCGGGCCGGCCCGCCGCCGGGGCGCGCGTCCTGGGCGCAGGCGGGCTGGTTCCCGCGAGCGGTGGCGTGGCTCGACGTCCCGCTCGCCGCGCTGGGCCGCCCGCGCG
>JADGHJ010000097.1 GCA_019686175.1 Chloroflexota bacterium
ATCTGGCGGAACGACGGGGAAACGCGGGGTGAGCCGGGTGGGATTCGAACCCACGGCCATCGGATTAAAAGTCCGCTGCTCTGCCGCTGAGCTACCGGCCCACTGGAGTTTACCAAATGGCAGCCGTTCCCAGCGGCCGCCGAGCAGCGGCCCCGCTAGTCGTCGAGGCTCACACTGTCGCGCCGGCGCGGCATGCCGTTGAGGTAGGCCAGGTCCAGCGGCACGATGCGGAACAATACCCAGATGTCCTCGGCGGTGTGCGGTCGCACCGCCGCGGTGATCTCCTCGGCCAAACGCTGCGCGTAGCGGTAGCGCTGCTCCTCGCTGCTCAGCTCCACCCACACTTCCACGCCCGCGTAGTCGCCCTCGTACAGCCAGCGGCGCACCACCACGTCCCGCGGCGCGATGCGCAGCACGCTCGCCACCCGCTCGCGTACCCCCTCGCGCGCCGCGGCAAACACCTCCGCCGGCCCGTCGAACTCCACGAACAGCATCAGCGATCGGCCTCCCCCAGCCGCGCCTTGAGCTGGTCGATCGCGCCGATCTCGGTGGGGTCGATCTCGTTCAACAGCGCCAGGTAGTAGCTCACCCAGTCGCCGTACGCGACCGCCGTGAGCAGCTGCGCCAGCAGCCCGTCGCCCCAGGCCACTACCGTCGTGTACGGAATGCCGTACCGGGCTAGTAGCTCGGCGGTGACCTCCGCCCGCAAGGTCAGCCGCGGCGGCAGCAGCGCCGAGTGGAGCTGCACCACATGCGGCCCGGCGCCACCCGCCGGATAGCGGTAGCCCATGACCGCGTTGTGGTCGAGCTCGGGCAACTCCTCGAAGAACGCCCAGTTCTTGGCGTTCTCGTTGAGCTGGCCCTTCCACCGCCGCGCCACTGGCGCCAAAAACCCGCCGCCATAGATCACGGCCACCCGGCCATGCAGCGTGCGCGCCAGCTGCTTCGCCCCGTTGAACGCCGTGGGCACCGCCGGGCCGAGCTGGTCGGCTGCCTCGCGCAGCGCATCCGTCGCCGCGGCCACCGCCAGCGCCTGGTCGGGCAGGTAGCCCAGCCGGGCCAGCAGGCCGAGCACCAGCCCCAAGGAGTAGCCCAGTGCCGCGCGCGGCTGCGCGGTGTAGGCGAAGCGGAGCACGGGCGCGCCGGCCTCGGTCAGGAGGTCGGCCAGCGCACCGCCCGTCGTGATCCCGAGCACCGGCGCGCCAACGGCCAGCGCACGCTTCACGCTGCTGAGCGTCTCCTCCGTGCCGCCCGAGTAGCTGGAGGCGATCACCAGCGTCCGCGCGTCCACCCAGGCGGGCAGCCCGTAGTCGCGCCAGACGACCAGGGGCACCGCCAGCGTATCGCTCACCAGCGCGCGCACCAGGTCGGCGCCGATCGCCGAGCCGCCCATGCCGGCCACCACGATCGCCGCCGCCCCCTGATAGCGAGCGGGCGCGTCGAACGCCGCGGCGAGCCGCCAGGCGTCGGCCACCTGCGCGGCCAGCGCCTGCACGTGCCCCAGCATCCCCGCCCGGTCCACCGCCGCGTACGTCTCGGGACGGTCGAGATCGATCGCGGGAGACGCACTGTCGTCGCGGCTCACAGCGCTCTCCTACACGCCCGCCAGGCGGTGGCCGTAGTCGAGGATCTGGCGCACGCGCTCGGGCCGCGTCGTCTCGGTGTAGATGCGCAGCAGCGGCTCGGTGCCCGAGAAGCGGATCAGCAGCCAGCTCCCGTCTTCGAGGTAGAACTTGCGGCCATCCAGATCGTCGGTCCGCACCACCGCCAGCCCGGCGATCTCGCGCGGCGCGGCACTCATCACCCGCTCGATGATCGCCGTGCGCTGATCGGCCGGGAAGTGTACGTCGTCGCGGTCGTAGTATGACTCGCCCGCGATCTCGTGGAGGTGGCGCACGATCTCCGACAACGGGCGATTCATCTGCACGCGCAGGTCGAGCAGATACAACCCGGCCAGGATGGCATCGCGCTCCGGAATGTGGCCCCGGAAGCCGTAGCCGCCGCTCTCCTCGCCGCCGAGGATGGCGTCGGTCTCCAGCATCTTCGGGCCCACGTACTTGAAGCCCACCGGCGTCTCGTACACCGGCACGCCGTAGCGCTGGCCCAGCCGATCGGCCATCGACGTGCTGGTGAGCGCGCGTACCGCCGGCCCGCGGAAGCCGCGCATTTCCAGGAGGTAGTAGAACAGCAGCGCGTACACCTGGAGCTGATTCACATAGGTGCCGCGCTCGTCGACCAGCCCGATACGGTCGGCGTCGCCGTCGGTGGCCAGGCCCACGTCGGCACCCTCCCGCGGCACGGCGGCCAGCAGGGCGTCGATGTTCGGCGGGATCGGCTCCGGCGCGTGGATGCCAGGGAACGCCGGGTTGACCTCGCCCCGCAGGGTGCGCACGCCGTCGCCCAGCAGCTCCGCGAAGCAGCCCATCCCGGCGCCGTAGAGCGCGTCGTGCACCACGCGCAGCCGACTGGCGCGCAGCCGCTCCAGGTCCACCAGCCGCCCGAGCTGCGCGAAGTACGGCGCGCGGGCGTCGATGCGCTCCACGCGGCCTTGGCGCTCCGCTTCGGCCAGCGGCAGCCGCTCCACGCGGCCGGCCTGCTGGTGGACCACGATCCGCTTCTCCAGTTCGGCCACGACCTCGGGCGACGCCGAGCCCGCGTACTCCGGCTTGTACTTGAAGCCGTTGTAGGCGGCCGGGTTGTGGCTGCTGGTGATCACCACGCCGCCCCCCGCCCTACGGTCGAGCACCGAGTAGCTCACCGCGGGCGTGGGCTCGGGCCGGTTGCATAGGTAGACGTGGATGCCGTTGGCCGCGACCACCTCGGCCACCGCCGCGGCAAAGCGGTCCGAGCCGAAGCGCGTGTCGTAGCCGACCACCAGGCCGTTGGGCGCCTGGCCGGTACTGTGCAGGTAGTCGGCCACCGCCTGCGCACAGTACCGCACGTTCTCGAACGTATAGTCCTCGGCGATGATCGCGCGCCAGCCATCGGTGCCGAACTTGATGGACGTGGGCATACCGCCTCCGCAAGGGGTGCGTGCGACCGCGCCGCCGACGGTCGGCGCCGCGCCCGTTCCATGATACCGGATCGCGCCCGCCGCTCCCCGCGACCGGATATAGGAGCGCCCACCCGAGCCGCGCCGGGTGGGCGTCGCGGAAGATCGCGCGCAGGTTACAGGCCGGCCTCTTGGCGCAGGAGCGCGGCCTTGCTGGTGTCCTCCCACGGCGCGTCGATGTCGTCGCGGCCGAAGTGGCCGTAGGCCGCCGTGGGCCGGTAGATCGGCCGGCGCAAGCGCAGGTCGCGGATGATCGCGCCGGGGCGCAGGTCGAAGTGCTTGGCGATCAACTCGCTGATCACCGCCTCGTCGACCTTGGCCGTGCCGAACGTCTCGATGTTCACGCTCAGCGGCTTGGCCACCCCGATGGCGTAGGCGATCTGGACCTCGAAGCGATCGGCCAGTCCGGCGGCTACCACGTTCTTGGCCACCCAGCGCGCGGCATAGGCGGCCGAGCGATCGACCTTGGTGGGATCCTTGCCGCTGAAGGCGCCGCCGCCGTGCCGCGCCATGCCGCCGTAGGTGTCCACGATGATCTTGCGGCCGGTGAGCCCGGCGTCGCCCATCGGCCCGCCGATCACGAAGCGGCCCGTCGGGTTGACGTAGTACTTGGTGGCGCGGTCGAGATACTCGGGCGGGATCACGGGAGCGATCACCTGCTCTCGCACGTCCCGCTGGATCTGCTCCCAGGTCACGTCCGGGTCGTGCTGGGTGGAGATGACCACGGCATCGACCCGCTTGGGGCGCCCGTACTCGTACTCGACGGTGACCTGGCTCTTGCCGTCGGGACGCAGATACGACAGCTCGCCCGACTTCCGGACCTGCGCCAGGCGGCGGCAGAGCCGGTGGGCGAGCGCAATGGGCATCGGCATCAGCTCCGGGGTCTCGTTGCAGGCGAAGCCGATCATCATGCCCTGGTCGCCCGCCCCGACCTGCAACTCGGGATCGTCGTCCAGCTCGCCCTGGCGATACTCCAGCGCGGCGTTGACGCCCTGGGCGATGTCGGGCGACTGCTCCTTGATCGCCACCAGCACGCCGCAGGTCTCGTAGTCGAAGCCGTAGCTGGCGTTGGTGTAGCCGATGTCGCGCACCACCTCGCGCACCAGCTTCTGCATGTCGATGTACGTCTTGGTGGTGATCTCGCCGCCGACCAGCACGGTGCCGGTGGTGGCGTAGCACTCGGCGGCGCAGCGCCCGTACGGGTCGTCGCGCAGCACGGCGTCCAGAATCGCGTCGCTGATCTGGTCGCAGATCTTGTCGGGGTGGCCCTCCGTCACCGACTCGGAGGTGAAGAAGAGCTTGGGCGATCGCATGAAACTGGTGGTCATCCTTCTCCCCCGCGGATGAGCCTTGCCGGGCGGCTCATCCCGCCTTCACCCGCGCCCGCCGCGGTGCTCACGTGCCCTCGTCCCAGGACTCCAGGTACCGAGCCTGCTCGGGCGTCAACGTGTCGATCTGCACGCCCAGCGAGGCCAGCTTCAGCCGCGCGATCTCGCGGTCGATCTCGGGCGGCACCGCGTACACCTTGCGCTCCAGCTCGCGATAGTGGCCCCGCATGTACTCGCTGGCCAGCGCCTGGTTGGCGAAGCTCATGTCCATCACCGCCGCCGGATGCCCCTCGGCGGCGGCCAGGTTGATCAGCCGCCCCTCGCCCAGCAGATACACGCGGTGGCCGTCCGGATAGGTGTACTCGTCCACGAAGGGGCGCACGCGCCGCTTGCGCTGCGCGTCGCGCTCCAGCGCCGGGATGTCGATCTCGGCGTTGAAGTGGCCGGCGTTGGCCACGATGGCGCCGTCCTTCATGGCGGCCAGGTGCTCACCGGCGATGACGTGCTTATTGCCCGTGACGGTGATGAACAGGTCGCCCTCGCGCGCCGCCTGGGCGATGGGCATCACGCGGTGCCCATCCATCAGCGCCTCCAGCGCGCGGGTGGGGTCCACCTCGGTGACGATGACGTTGGCGCCGTGGCCCTTGGCGCGCATCGCCACCCCTTTGCCGCACCACCCGTAGCCGCACACCACGACGTTGCGGCCCGCCAGCAGCAGGTTGGTGGCGCGCAGGATGCCGTCGAGCGTGCTCTGGCCGGTGCCGTAGCGGTTGTCGAACATGTGCTTGGTGTACGCCTCGTTGACGGCGATGATCGGGTAGCGCAGCACGCCGTCGTCGGCCATGGCGCGCAGGCGGATGACCCCGGTGGTGGTCTCCTCAGTCCCGCCGATCACCTCGCTCAGCAGCTCGCTGCGCTGGGTATGGAGCGTGGTCACCAGGTCGGCGCCGTCGTCCATCGTCAATTGGGGACGCCGGTCGAGCACGGCGGCTAGGTGGGCGTAGTACGTCCGCTCGTCCTCGCCCTTGATGGCGAACACGGGGATGCCGTAGTCGACCACCAGCGAGGCCGCCACATCGTCCTGCGTACTCAACGGGTTGGAGGCGCACAGCGCCACCTCGGCGCCGCCGGCCTGCAGGGTAATCGCCAGGTTGGCGGTCTCCGAGGTGACGTGCAGGCAGGCGGCCAGGCGTATCCCGCGCAGCGGCTTCTCTTTCAAGAACCGCTCGCGCACCAGCCGCAGGACCGGCATCTGGGCCTCGGCCCACTCGATGCGCAGCTTGCCTGCAGGGGCCAGCGACAGGTCTTTGACATCGTGGTCGCGCGTTGCGGCTTGGGACACGCCATCCTCCTCCGTAGTCGACTGTGCGCCGCCTCCGCTCACAGCGCCTCGCCGAACGCCTCGCGGAAGCGCGCGGCGAACTCGGCGGGCGTGTAGCGGTGCTCCTGCGTGCCGTACACCTCGACGGCGTAAGTAGCCGCCAGGCTGGCCACGCGCCCGTAGCGCGCCGCCGGCTCCCCGCGCAGCAGCCCCCACAGCACCCCGGCCCGGTAGGCGTCGCCCGCACCGGTGGGATCCACCACCTGGCGGGGCGGCGCGACCGGAATGTCCGTGCGGCCGGTCGCATCGTAGATCGTGGAGCCGTGCTCGCCGCGCGTGACGATGACCACCTCCGCTAGCTCACGCAGTGCTTCGGGCGTGTAGCCCGTCTTCTCGGCGATCAGCGCCATTTCGTAGTCGTTGCCGATCACGCAGCGCGCGCCGCGGATGCAGGCCACGAGCTGCTCGCCAGACAGCATCGGCAGCCCCTGGCCCGGGTCGAACACATACGGCACCCCGCGCGCGCGGCACTCCGCGGGGTACCGGGCCATCGCCTCGGGGGCGTTGGGCGCGACGATCACCAGATCGGGGCGCTCCACGAGGTCCGCCAGCGACAGCTCGCCGGCGCGGCGCATGGCGCCCGGGTAGAACCCCGTGATCTGGTTGTCCGCGCGGTCGGTGGTGATGAACGCCAGCGCCGTGTACTCGCCCGCCACCTCCCGGATCAGCGAGGTATCCACGCCACTCGCGGCGAGGTGCTGGCGGTAGTCGCCGAAGTCCTCGCCTACCGTCGCCAGCACGCGCGGCGCCTCGCCCAGCAGGGCGAGGTTGTAGGCGATGTTGCCCGCCGTGCCGCCCCGCATCTTCCGCATCGTCTCCACGAGGAAGCTGACGCTGAGCACGTGGACCTTGTCGGGCAGGATGTGATCTTTGAAGTAACCAGGGAAATCCATGATGTAATCGAAGGCGATCGACCCGGTGACCACGATGCTCACGACAGAGCCTCCCTGCTCGACGGCGCCCACGCGCGCATGGGATGCATGGCATTCATAGCCGGGCTCCTTGCAGCGCCTGCTGGCAGCGGCAGCTCGGCTCAGAGGGGATACGGGGGATGAGCGCGTGCAGCAGCTCGCGGAGGCGCGCGTTGTTGGCGTGGAACACGCGTACCACTTCGTCGGCCGAGACCGGGCTGATGTCGGCGCCGTCCACCCCCACGTCGTAGTCAGTGATCAGCGAGATGTTGACGTAGCACATCTCCAGCTCGCGCGCCAGCACGCACTCCGGGTACTGGGTCATGTTGATCACTTCCCAGCCCTGGCTGGCGAACCAGCGGCTCTCGGCGCGCGTGCTGAACCGCGGGCCCTGGACCACCACCACGGTGCCGCGGTCGTGCACGGTAATGCCCTGCTCGCGGGCCACCTGCGCGGCGAGCGGGCGCAGCTCCGGGCAGTAGGGGTCGGCCGTGCTGACGTGCGTGGCAACAGGCCCGTTGTAAAAGGTGTCGGCGCGGCCGCGCGTGCGGTCGACAAACTGGTCGCAGATCACGAAGTCGCCCGGGCGCACATGCGGCTGGAGGCTGCCGGCCGCGCACGGCCCGAGGATGCGCCGCACACCGAGCTGTTTCATCGCCCAGAGGTTGGCGCGGTAGTTCACCATGTGGGCGGGCCACTCGTGCTGCGCGCCGTGGCGCGGCAAGAACGCCACACGGCGACCGCCGATCTCGCCGAGATGGACGACATCGCTCGGCGGCCCGAACGGCGTGTCGATCTTGTGCTCCTCCCGGTGCTCCAACAGGCTGTAGAAGCCCGAGCCACCGAACACGCCGATCTCGGCCAACTGCTCGCTCATCTCGCTCTCGCTCCTGATGCAGGCGGCTCCTCGCTCGCCGGGCGCTCGACACCCGAGTCGTCCGCCGTGGCGAGCGCCGTCCGCAGGGCCGCCTCGTACGGTGGACGCAGGATACCGCGCTCGGTGATGATCGCCGTGACGTAGCGCGCGGGGGTGACGTCGAACGCGGGGTTCGCGACCGCGATCCCCTCGGGGGCGATGCGCTGGCCGGCCAGGTGGGTCACCTCGGTCGGCGCGCGCTCCTCAATCGGGATCGCCGCGCCGTCGGGCAGGCCGAGATCGACCGTCGACAGCGGCGCCGCCACGTAGAAGGGGATACCGTGCGCCTGGGCCAGCACGGCCAGGCTGTAGGTGCCGATCTTGTTGGCCACGTCGCCGTTGGCCGCGATACGATCGGCGCCCACGATGACCAAATCGACCTTGCCCTGGGCCATGAAATAGCCGGCCATGTTGTCAGTGATCAGCGTCAGGGGGATGCCGTCGGCGTGCAACTCCCACGCCGTCAGGCGAGCGCCCTGCAGGAAGGGGCGCGTCTCGTCTACGTACACGTGCAGGCGCTTACCCGCCTCGACGGCGCCCCGGATGACGCCGAGCGCGGTGCCATAGCCGCCGGTGGCCAGTGCCCCGGCGTTGCAGTGGGTCAACACGCGGGCGCCGTCGGGCACCAGCGCCGCACCGTGCGCGCCCATCTGGCGGTTGATCGCCACGTCCTCTTCGCGTAGCCGGTGCGCGAGCTGGAGCAGCGCCTCGCGGGCCGCCGCCACTCCCTGGGGCAGGGCGGCATCCGCCACCGCGAGCGCCCGGGCCACCGCCCAGAACAGGTTGACAGCGGTGGGCCGTGTGGCGCGTACCTCGGCGGCCACGCGCTCGAGATGCGCGCGGAACGCGGCCGGGTCCTCCCCCGGGTACTCGCGCGCGCCGAGCGCCAGCGCATAGGCGGCCGCGATCCCCAAAGCGGGGGCCCCCCGCACCCGCATGGTGCGGATAGCCTCGGCAAGCTCGGCGGCGGTCCGGCAATCGTGGACGACGACCTCGGTGGGCAGGCGCGTCTGGTCGAGGAGCCGCACGGCCCCGTCCGCGTAGGTGATGGTTTCGATCACGGTTCCTGCTCGGCGCGCGATGGTGACTGGGCGCGTGGCTGCAGCCGCTGGGGTAAGGGGAACAGGCACTGCCTCGTGGGCACAAAAAAGACTTCTCGCGGGGAGAAGTCCTGGCGGGCACGCGCCAATGCCCGAGCCTCTCTCTCATCTTCCGGAGCGGCGCTCCGTCGGAATTGGCACCCTCTCCCCGTGTGATCGTGGCCAATCACCCCACACGAAGGGGTTGCCGGGCTTCGTAGGGCCGGTCCCTCCACCTCTCTCGATAAGAGCAGCGGCTATCGCGTTGGGAAAGTGCTACGCATCCGCCCCGCAGTATAGCACAGGGCCGGCGCCGCGCAAACCTAATAGAACGCAGCGACTCAGCAGCGCTCGAGTCGCGCATAGGTGAGGCTCAACCGCTTCTCACCCACGCGCTCGAACTTGACCACGACCTCTGCCTCGCTGCCGCGGCGCTCGTAGCGCACCACCCGCCCGGTGCCAAAGTGCGCATGGTACACCCGCTCGCCCACCTCGAACTGCGGCGGGGCGACGGGCGCTAGCGACGGCTCGCTCGGCCGACGCGGGCTCAAGCCAGCCGCCTCCGGACGCGCGGGCCTCGGCGCCAGGCTAGCGCTGGCCTGCCGCCAGGCCAGTGGACCGTCCTCGGCCAGCAGCTCGGGCACCAACGCCCGTAGCTCGGCCAGGAAGCGCGAGGGCTCGTTCATCACGATGTCGCGGTAGAGCTGGCGCCGCGCGGCGTAGGTCAGGTAGAGCCCGCGCATGGCGCGCGTGACGCCCACGAAGAACAGCCGCCACTCTTCCGCCAGCTGCTCCTCGTCGTCCAGCGAGCGGCTGTGCGGGCAGAGGCCCTCTTCCAGGCCGGCGATGAATACGTAGGGGAACTCCAGCCCTTTGGCGGCATGCAGCGTCAGCAGCGTCACGGCGTCGCCGCTGCCCAGCTCGTCAGTGTCTTGTACCAAGCTGGCGCCCGTGAGGAATGCTTCCAACCCCTGCTCGGCAGGCACCCCTTGGTAGTCCTGCAGCGCCGACCGCAGCTCCTGCACGTTGGCCCAGCGCTCGTCGCCCTCCTCCGAGCCGTCGCGCAGGTAGCCCTCGTAGCCGATCCGCAACACCAGCTCGTCGAGCAGCTCCGGCAGCGTCAGCTCGCGGGCGCCCGCCCGCAGCTCGTCGATGAGGCTCACGAACCGCACGCACGCCCGCCGGGCGCGCGGCGCCAGCGGGCATGGTGGAGCGTCCGGCAGGTCCTCGGCGGTCACCTGGTGCAGCGCGTCCCACCAGTCGCAGCCCAGCCGGTCGCGCCAGTACGCCAGCTGCTGCACGCTCTTGGCGCCCAGCTCGCGCGGCGGCACGTTGAGCACCCGCTCTAGGCTCACGGCGTCGCGGGGGTTGAACACCAGCCGCAGGTAAGCCAGCAGGTCCTTGATCTCGCGGCGCTCGTAGAAGCGCACGCCCCCCACGACGCGGTAGGGCACGCGATAGCGCACCAGGGCGTCCTCGAGCACGCGAGTCTGCGCGTTGGTCCGGTACAGGACGGCACAGTCCGCCCAGCGCGCGCCGCCCCGAGCGTGCAGGGTGCGGATCTGGCGCACGACGTACTCCGCCTCGTCCTTGTCGTCGAACGCCTCGTAGCAGGTGATGGGCGCGCCGGGACTGTTCTCGGTCCACAGATTCTTGTCGCGACGGAAGCCCGCGCGGATGATGGCGTTGGCCGCCGCGAGGATGGTCTGGGTCGAGCGGTAGTTCTGTACCAGCTCGACCTTGTGCAGCTCCGGAAAGTCGCGCTCGAAGTAGTAGAGGTTGCGAGGGTGCGCGGCCCGCCACGAGTAGATCGACTGGTCGATGTCGCCCACCACGCACACGTTGCGATAGCGCTCGCCCAGCAGGCGCACGATCGCGTACTGCACGACGTTGGTGTCCTGGAACTCGTCGACCAGCAGGTAGCGGTAGCGCTCCTGGTAGCGCGCCAGCACCTCCGGCGCCTGCTGGAACAGGTCGACGGCCCGCAGCAGCAGGTCGTCGAAGTCGAGCGCGTGGCTCTCCGCCAGCAGCTCCTCATAGCGGCGGAACAGCGGCGCCACGGTCTCCTCCCAGCGGCCCTCCGCCGCCCGGGCGTAGGCCACCGCGTCCTTCAGCTCGTTCTTCGCCCGCGAGATGGTGCCCAGCACGGCCCGCGGGCTCACCCGCTTCTCGTCGAGGCCCTGCTCCTGGATGGCGCGACGGATCAGCCGCTGCTGATCCTCCTCGTCGTAGATCACGAAGTGGGGATCGACGCCGATCGCCGCGCCGTCGCGCCGCAGGAACAGCGCGCAGATATGGTGGAATGTCCCGACCAGCAGCCCCTCCGCCCCGCGGTCGCCCAGTAGGCGCGCCAACCGCTCGCGCATCTCGTTGGCGGCCTTATTGGTGAATGTCACGGCGAGGATCTGCCACGGCCGGATGCCACACTCCTCGACCAGGTAGGCGATGCGGTGCACGATCACGCGCGTCTTGCCGGACCCCGGGCCGGCCGCAATCAGCAGCGGCCCTTCGGTAGTGGTCACCGCTTCCCGCTGCACGGGGTTCAAGCCTTCCAGCGCGCGCACACCGCCTCCTCGCCATGCTCCTTGGTCCCCGCGGTCCCCGGCCGCTGTGGGAGCTACCGCCCTGCCAGGCCGGCCCGCCGGCGTGCCCACGACTTTAGCGCGCCGACCGCCGCGGCCATGCGGGAGTATAACAGGCTGCCGGCCTAATCCCGTCGCGCTCCAGCCTTCTCGCCTCGAGGCCGCGGCCGTGGTGAAGCCAGTCGGCCGCCGTTTGGTGGTGCAAGGGATGCGTCGGGGCGTCCAGCCGGGGGCTACCACCCTGGCGGCTTCCTGACGGTACCGTACCGATCGTGAACAACGGGCGGCAACTGGCTCCGCTCTAACGCACTGCGGCGGATGTACTTCACCAGGCTCGCTGCACGCTGCAACTCTACCGCGCAACGACGGTGGGGACAGGCTATAACCACGGGGCGACGGAACCGTTCACGCACGATGCGAATAGGTTCCGCGAGGTCTGAGTCGTTGGAAATGACTAAAGCGGCCTCGTAGTCGTCGTCAAAGGCGTCGAGCAACAGGTAAGTCGCTAAATTGACATCAGACCCTTTTCCTCTGTTTTGATAACTTCGGCAGTACGCCGTCCGCCCTCCGTCGGCTGTGCGAGCATCATGCGGGTACGGCTTCGCAAGAACGTGCCGTAGTGCACTTCCAATCCCGCTATGGTCTGCAGTGCGCGGATGTAAACCTCCTGTCGCTGTCGCTGACGAGGGTCATCCGGACGAGGGTCCACGAGGGCGGTGAAATAGCGGATGCGGTGGATGGTGTTCTCGGGCGGGGTACTCTGACTCAGGGCACGGAGATCAAGCCAACGATAAGGGGTACCTTTAACGGCTCCGTAGTACAGATTAAACCCATCTACGTAGACATTGGTCTTCACGAGGGCCAAAGAATCGCAGGCACCAGCGACGTGCTGGCGCCGCACCCGGTAGCCGAGGCACCCGGGGGAGTCAGTATGGGCCTACCACATGGCGGCATTTCTTTGCAAGCTACGCCGGGCAGCTGGCGGCGATCCATTCATCCGGCCGCTTGCACCTGACGTTGCGTCAGGGCGTACGCTCCCCAGCGGAGGGCACCATGGCACGCCAGTACAGCGTGGGCGCGTTCGCGGCGCGCAGCGGCGTCTCGGTGCGCACGCTGCACCACTACGACCGCATCGGGCTGCTGCGGCCGGCACGCACCACCAGCGGCCACCGCCGCTACACCGACGCCGACCTGCTGACGCTGCAGCAGATCCGCACCCTGCGCTACCTGGGGTTCTCGCTACGCCAGATCGCCGCGCTGCTGCGCCGCGAGGACTTCCATCTGGTGGCCTCGATGCGCATCCAGCGCGCGCTGCTGCGCCAGCGCATCGCGGCGTTGGAGCAGGTGGCGCGGGCGCTGGAGGCTCTCCTGGCCGAGCAGCAGACGACCGGCCGCTGGGCCTGGGACCGGCTGGCGGGCGTGGTGGCCGCCGTGGAAACCCGGCTCACCAAGAAAGGGACGACAGACATGGACCAGCACTACACCCCCGAGCAGGTGGCGCGCTGGCGCGCGCTCGACGCGCAAGTGCCCGCGGAAGAGCGCGCGGCGATCGAGCGCGAGTGGGCGGAGCTACTGGCCGCGGTACGCGCGAGCCGGCATCTCGACCCGGCTAGCCCCGAGGCGCAGGCACTGGTCGAGCGCTGGGACCGCGCGATGGCCAGGCTGCGCGACAGCTACGAGCGCCGCGGCTTCGGCGACCTGCTGGCCGCAGTGGGCGAGCGCTACCGCCAAGGCGCGTTCGAGGGCTCGCCGGCCGCGCCCCAGGCTGCGGATTTCGCCTACATCGAGCGCGCGCGACGGGCAGGGCGAAGCAGCGGGCGGTAAGTTCGCGGCAGCGGCCGCGGTCGCGACCGCGGCCCCGCTAGCCGCTGCACGCGGAGGGTGGCGCTTCGTCGTCGGCCCCCAGGGCCGGATCGGGGACCCCGGCCTCGGCGAAGCCGTGCGCGCGCAGCAGGCAGCTATCGCAGCGCCCACACGGCCGCTCGCCACCCGCGTAGCAGCTCCAGGTCAGGGCCAGCGGGGCGCCCACCTCCAGCGCCAGCCGCACGATCTCCGCCTTGCGCAGGTGTAGCAGCGGCGTCTCTACCTGCAGCGGCACGCCGTAGTGCGCGCCCAGCTTGCTGCCCCGTCGCAACGTCTCGGCCAGTGCCGCGTAGTACTCCGGCCGGCAGTCGGGATAGCCGCTATAGTCGAGCGCGTTGGCGGCGATGAACACGGCGGCGTCGACCTCCGCAGACATTACCCCCGCCTGCTCGATGGCCTGCAGGGCCCGGCTCTCCAGCAGTGCCGCGGCGAGGGTGATGAACAGCGTGTTGCGCAGGGGCACGTACGTGATGGGCACATCCGTGGCCATCTGCTCCGGCCGGCGATCCGTAGGCAGGGCGAACCGCTCGGGCTGAGTGAGCGCCGAATACCAGGCAAGCTGGCGGAAAACGCGGACATCGAGCACGTAGTGGGACAGGCCGAGGAGCGCGGCCACCCGCCGGGCGGCGGCAACCTCCCGCCGCTGCGCCTGGCCGTAGTCGAACGTCAGCGCCGCGAGCTGGTAGCCCTGTCGCAGCGCTAGCGCCGCCACGGTCGTCGAGTCCAACCCCCCGGACAACAGCACCACGCCGAATCGTGGCATGCGCCCCCCTTCATTTCGATCCATGTCGAAATCCTGGTCACCTACAATCCGACCAGCACCTACTACCACAAGGGAGGATCCGCTTGTCCACGCGCGAACCCCACGTCGACTGCGCGCGCATCTATGAGCTATGGCATCAGCGGGCTCGGGCTGGCGATGTGGCAGGGCTCCTGGAGCTCTACGCTCCCGAGGCTACCATCGAGAGCCCCCTCATTCCGACTCTCCTCGACACCCCCACCGGTGTCTGCCGCGGCCACGAGGAGCTTCGCCGCTTCTTCGAGGAGGGCACACGCCGGCGGCCGAACGCGTTGGTGCGCTGGCACCGGACGGGTGTCTACTTCTG
>JADGHJ010000421.1 GCA_019686175.1 Chloroflexota bacterium
GGTGGGAGGAGGGGCATCGACGCTAGGGCCGGGGGACGTGAGTCGAAAGCTCTGGGCAGCTCCGGTGGCGGCAGGCTGTCAGCGGTTGCACCGGGCTGGCTCTGAGCCGACGCCTCGCTTGCTGGCACATCGGGCCTCGCGCGCTCGCTCGGCGCGGTGCTGCCGGGCTCTGGCGTTGCTGCTAGCTGGGCACGTACTGAGCTGCCCGCTAGTAGCCTGTGTGGGTCGCCAACGGCGACCAGATGCGACGAGGGGCTGGCTCGTGGCGCGGGGGCGGCCCCCAACGCCGGCAGCGCCGTGAAGCCCAGGATCACGACCCCCAGCGCGCCGATCACCCAAGAGAGCAGACGCGATGCTCGGTGCCTCCCCACGAGTCTCCTCCCCTCCCGCGACCTCTGCGCTATTTCGGCGGGCGGCCTTCACCCATCGTGCTACTGAATTAGCAGCTCGTGGGGGCGAGACGCGTACAGGCGCGAGACACGGTTCTATCACCGTGGAGACCTGCAGGAACCGCGACACGCGAGGTGGAGGGGCGATCCGACCACAGAAAGAGCACCAGCCCCCACGCAGTATCGTCGCGGTGAGCTGGTGCCGAAGCTCGCTACCGCCGCGCGGTTCGCGCGGATACTGTCACGTCGTGATCGTATCGCGGACGAGCGGGAACGTTTCCAGGACCACGTTGGTCAGCTTGCCGTTGACCTCGCGCGTCTCCCGCACATAGACGTTCTGGATCGGGTTGTGGGACTCGGGGTCGAACTCGAACGGCCCGCGCGCGCTGGCGAACTTCACGCTGGCGATGGCCTCGATCAGCCGTTCCTTGTTGGTGGTATCGCCCTGCACGGCGTTGAGGGCGTCGACCACCACGCGCCCCGCGTCGTAGCCATGCAGCGCGTACACGTCCGGATCTTTGTTGTACTTCGCGCGGTACGCCTCGACGAACCGCGCGTTCTCGGGAGTGTCCAGGGTGAGTGCCCAGTGCAGAGCGGTAAGGCCGCGCAAAGCGGCAGTACCCTGGGCAGGGAGCGTATCCTCTTCAATCATGAATCCCGAGCCGCACAGGCGCGCCGTGTCTTTCAGGCCGAACTCCGCGTACTGCTTGACGAAGTTCACGGCGTCGGAGCCCGCGTAGAAGCTGAACGTGCCATCGGGCCGCAGCTGCTGGATCTGCGTGAGGTACGCGGCGTAGTCGGTGTTGGGGAACGGCGGGTAGATCTCGCCAAGCAGCTCGCCACCCGCGGCCACGAAGGTCGACTTGAAGGCGGCCACTGTCTCGCGGCCGGCCGCGTAATCGGCCCCGGTAACCACGAAGCGTCGCCCCACGTTCTTGTAGCAGTACTCGCCCATCGGGAAGTGGATCTGGTAGTTGTTGTAGCTCACGCGGAAGATGTACGGGCTCCGGCGGCCACGCGTGACGTCGTTGGCGCCTGCGGTCGTGATGATCAGGATGTTCTTGGTCTCGTGGAACAGGTCGCGCACCGCGAGCGCGCTGGCGCTGCTGACAATCCCCACCACGAGGTCCACCTGGTCCTGCTCGATCAGCTTGCGCGCCTTGCGCAGCGCGTCGTCGGGCGTGCCCTCGTCCTCTTTGATCAACGTGATGCCGCGCCCGCCCGCGCTGTTGTTCACGCTATCGAGATAGAGCTGCATGCCGTTGGTCGTGTTCTCGCCCAGCAGCGCGTAGACGCCCGTGTATGGCTGGATGAACCCGATCTTAATGGGGTTGCCCCCGGCCGAGGAGGCGGCGGCCGGAGCGCTAGTTGGTTGCCCCGCCGGCTTCGAGGCGCCTGCACTGGGGGCCGTCGTCGGTTGGGTGGGTGCGCAGCTCGCGAGCCAGGCGCTCCCGGCAGCCAGGCTTGCCGCGCGCAGGAACTGACGGCGAGTGACGTGCTGCGACACGCGGTTCATGGATGCACGCCTCACTTTCCTGGGTGGTGACCTTGCTGCATGCCAGAGGCCGGGCAGCGGGTGGCGGTGAGTGTAACAGGCCCCGCCGAGGCGGTCAATGGGAGGGCAGCTAGTGAGCGCGGCGCGTGGCGGTGCGGACGGCGCGTCTACGAGCC
>JADGHJ010000422.1 GCA_019686175.1 Chloroflexota bacterium
TATACCCCCCCGCCGTCGGCGGCTTCGTTTTTTGTTTATACGCGCCGGGGCCGGTAGCGCTACCGGTCCCCGCCGCGTGTCCGCCTAGGAGACCGTCGCCGGGTTGGCTACGTGCCCATGGACGGGTCTGTGGAGCGCGCTCGTTCAGTCGAGGTCACACGGATCGGGGCGGTCGCAATGGTCAGCCACCACCACGCTCCCCTGAAGCGGGCAGGCATCGAACGCGTGCCCGCAGGCCCAGGTGGTGTCGCAGCGCGGACACCAGTGCAGGTGGACGGCATCCTCGACGTCCGCCGTGGTAGTCGCCATCATCGTGTTTCCCCTCCCTCGGCCGCGCCACTGCAGGACTAAGGCTCGGCTGCCCGGGTGCCGGAGGCCCGCTTGGTCATCCATGCTGTCGCCCGCTCTAATGCACAGAGCGTGCCGGGCGGCGCAGCGGTGGCAGCGCCACTAGGTAGCTGAGGTCCGCCCAGTCTGGGAGTCTGGACTAATCCAGAGCTTTAGCCTATACTTCATTCATCAGCGCGTCAGCGATGGATAGGGCGACAGACGAGGGTGAGTACGGGTTGCATAGCAGCCATCGCTCGGTGCACAATGGCGCATACCACCGGGAGCACGGCTGGCTGAGGCTCGGCGATGGAGTGGGCGGATGTACGTCTGTCTGTGCAAAGGGCTGACTGAGGCGGATGTCGAGCAGGTAGCGCTGCGCTGCTCGCCGACGGCTGAAGAGCTGCTGAGCGCCCTAGGGCTGGACGACGATTACTGCTGTGGCCGCTGCGTGGAGGCGGCGGACGAGTTGCTGCATTACGCGCTGCGGGCGCGGGAGCGATCGACCGTCCCCACGCCCGCCGCACAGCCGTTGGTATAACGGCGCCGCTGGCGCGGTGCCCCGGGGCAAGCGGCTACCCCTCCTTGTGGAGCTGCTGCGCCAGATACTGCGCCTCGCCGAGCTGCCGGATCGCCTCGAGCTGGGTCTCGATCCAGTCGATGTGCTCCTCCTCGTCGCGGACCATCTCCTCCAACAGGTTCCGTGTGGTGTAGTCACCCACCTGGGCGCAGTGCGCGATGGCCTCGCGGTAGGTCTCGACGGCCTCGATCTCGCTCGCCAGCGTCAGGCGCAGGTGCTCGGGCGCGCTCTCGCCGGCGCGCACCGTGCCGAGCCGCTGCAGGTTGGGCATCCCCTCGAGATACAAGATGTGCTCGATGAGCTGCTGAGCATCCTTCATCTCATCGATGCTGAAGTCGCGCAGCTCGTGGTAGAGGCGCTCATATCCCCAGTGGCGGCACATCTCGGCCTGGAGGAAGTACTGGTTGATCGCAGTCAACTCGTTGGTCAAGATACGATTCAGGCGCTCGACCACACCCTCCTTGGCCCGCATAGCCTCCTCCTTCCCGCACGTACTGACCATTCCATCACCTCAGCATACCATCCTCCCGGAGGCGGGACACGGATACTTGGCGGGCTTTCGCCGTTTGAGCCGCTTCGCGACGAGTGGCGGGGACATGGGCGCCAGGCCTTGACAGCCCGCTGAGCCACCTCCTACCACTACCGGACAGAGCGGGCAGAGCGTGTGTGCCTGAGCGGGCGATCGCTGTGGAGCGGCCGGTCATGCGGGGGCCGTTCTGGCTCGAGCAGCGCCGAGGGGACGGCGAGACCGTGGCCCCGGACATCGACCTGCGCGACGCCCTCGATGCGCTCGACGATGAGTCGGCACTCGAGGCGCTCGAGGCGCTGCTGCCCGACGACCAGTCGCTCCAGGAAGTCGCCGAGCAAACGCCGTACGGCGAAATCCTCCTCCAGGACCTGATCCGCCGCCAACTCACGCTTGCCATCAGCGTCGCAGCCGTGTTCCTCGTCGTTTTGTTCGGGCTGCCTCTGATGAACCTGCTGTTCCCCCAGCTGATGCGGGTGCACGTGCTGGGGCTGCCGCTCGCCTGGCTGGTCCTCGCCGCTCTCATGTATCCGTTCATCTGGGCCCTGGCGCTGTACTATGTGGCCACATCCAAGAAGTACGATGACGAGTTCACGCACCTCGTGAAGTAGGCTGGCCGT
>JADGHJ010000423.1 GCA_019686175.1 Chloroflexota bacterium
CGCTGCTGCTCGGTCCGTTCGTCACTCCCGGCCAGGGGGTCGAGATCGAATGGGAGCCGGCGGGCTAGCTCCCCTTAATCGACCGCGATGTTCTGCCGTCGCAGGAACTCGGGATCGACGTAGCCGGTCGTGCCGTGCTCGGCGACCGAGGCGCGGATCTGCTCCATGATCCGCTCGGGCGGCTGCGACAGGTCGACCTCCTCCAGGTACGGCTGACGCGCCTCCAGCCCCGTGCCGCAGTACACCTCGACGATGTTGTTCTCCGGATCGCGGAAGTACAAGCCGATGGCGTTGCCGTGCGACACGACCATCTCGATCTTGGCCCCGGCCTGGCGCAGCCGGTCGTGGTACTCGACCACGTCCTGCAACCCGTGGCAGCGGAACGACACCTGCTGCACGAGCTGGGCGTCGGCGGGCGCGGTGCGGCCCCGGCATAGCAGCAGCTCGTGGTGCTCCTCGGCCGGGCGCGCACTGAGGAACACCATGCCGGCTTGCGGGTCCTCGTCGGTCACCGTGAGGCCCAGCACCTCGTGGTAGAAGCGCTTCTGCGCGTCGAGGTCGTTGCAGTACAGGCCAACGTGGCCCAGGCGTGCGATCGATGGCATGGCACACCTCCTTGCGCGAAGCCCGCGGCGGCTCCGCGCGCTACTCTGCCCGAACGCCTCCGTGTGGCGCCTAGTATAGCGCACCATGACCCGCGTGTGACGTGGCGGCCTCTGGCAGGCCCCGGGCTGTGCACGCGGGCTACAACGCGGTCTGCGCCGCCCTGTATCATCTCCGGCATGGCGGGCCGACTCGGCGCCGCACACGGGACCCTAGCAGGAGGCAGCATGGCGGCGGAAGCGCGCGGGATTCTCGGGGCGAGCATCAAGCGCAAGGAGGACCGCCGGCTGATCCGTGGCGCCGGCCGCTACGTCGACGACTTGCACCTTCCGGGCACACTCTACGTGGCGTTCGTGCGGAGCCCCCACGCCCACGCGCGCATCCGAGCCGTCGATCTGGCGCCGGCCCTGGCGCTGGAGGGGGTGGTCACCGCGGTGGCCGGGCGCGAGGTCGCCGAGCGGCTGGGAACGCTGCCCACTGAGGGCTGGAAGCTGCCGGGCCCCGCCCTGCGCGCCGCGGTGGACCCGCTGTACGTCGCCACCGAGACGCAACCCCTGCTTGCCGTCGAGCGGGCGCGCTACGTGGGGGAGCCCGTGGCGGTGGTGGTGGCTCACAGCCGCTACCTGGCGGAGGACGCCGCGGAGCAAGTCGTCATCGACTGGGAGCCGCTGCCGCCGGTAACTACCGTGGAGGCGGCGCGCGCGCCCGATGCCCCGCGTGTGCATCCCGAGCTGCCCGACAATGTCTCCACCCACATCCGCATCGGCACGGGCGATGTCGATGCGGCCTTTGCCCAGGCCGACCTGGTGGTGCGCCGGCGACTGCGCATGCAGCGCCTCACGGGTATGCCGTTGGAGCCCCGTGGGACGCTCGCGACGCGCGAGCCCGACGGCCGGCTCACCGTCTGGTCGGCGACGCAGACGCCGCACGCCCTCCGCAACATGCTGGCCCACCTGCTCCATCTCGACGCCGCGCGCATCCGCGTGGTGGCGCCGGACGTCGGCGGCGGGTTCGGCATCAAGGGGCTCATTTATCCCGAAGAACTGCTCGTGAGCTGGTTGGCGTACGAGCACGGCGTGCCGATGAAGTGGACGGAGGACCGCTTCGAGCACTTCCGGGCGGCTATCCACTCGCGCGACCAGGAGCACGAGATCGCCCTCGCCCTGCGCGCCGACGGCACCATCCTCGGCCTGCGCGACCGCTTCACCATCGACATGGGTGCCTATAACCCCCTCGGCCTCGTGCAGCCGTACAACACCTCGGCGCACCTCTGCGGTCCCTACCGCGTCCCAGCCGTCGACATCGAGTCGTGGACCTACTTCACGAACAAGGCGCCGCTGGCGCCGTATCGAGGCGCCGGGCGGCCGGAGGCGGTGTTCGCCATGGACCGCCTGCTCGACGGCGCCGCCCACAC
>JADGHJ010000424.1 GCA_019686175.1 Chloroflexota bacterium
GCGCTCGCGCTGAGCGCCTGCACGAGCGCGCGCGGTACGCCCGGGACAGGGCCACAAGGGCAGGAGGCAGCGACGAGCCCGGGCGGCGGTTCGCCGGCCAAAATCACCTTGGCCACGATCCGGGGGATCTTCGACCAGGCATACCTCCTCGCGGCCATCGATGCCGGAATATACGCCCGCGACGGCATCGACCTGGAGCTGGTCGGCTTTCAGGACGACGTAGCGGCGACCCGGGCGCTGATCGCCGGTGAGGTGCTGGTCTACGATATCGCGCCGGCACGGCCGCTGTCGGCGATCGAGCAGGGCACGGCCCTCAAAGCGCTCGGAGTGAGCTACGCGCGCCTGCCATTCGTGATTCTCGGGCGCAAGGAGGTCACCTCGCTGAGCGACCTGCCGGGGAAGTCAGTCGCGATCGGTGCGCCCGGCGACCTCAACGACCAGATCGTCCGCGCCCTGTTCCGCAAGTATCAGATCGACGCCAACGCCGTGAGCTTCGTGCCGATCGGGCCGACGCCCCAGATCATCCAGGCGCTGATCGCGGGCAAAATCGACGCGGGGCCGGCTCTGTTCGTCAACGAGTTCCAGGTCAAGGACAACCCGGACCTGCACCGGCTCGCCGATGTCAGTCAGGAGTTCCCCAACTGGGTGCGCTTCGTGCTGTTCGTGAAGCAGGAGACGATTGAGCGCCAGGACCCGCTGCTGCGCCGCTTCGTGCTGGCGCACTCCAAGGCGTGGCGCTGGGCGCTGGAGAACCGCGACGCGGTGATCGCCGCGGCCACGAAGCACCTGAGCATTCCGGAGGCGTTGGCCGCTGCTGCCTACGACGCGCCGTTCACCCGGGAGGGGATGATCACCCCCGACTTCACCATCACGGCCGAGCAGATGCAGACGGTGCAGGAGCTCAACATCGCCGCGGGCACGCAGTCGCGCCTCATTCCGTTCGACCAGCTCGTCGACCTGCGCTACGTGCAGGCCGTGCAGCAAGAACTGGGGCCCTACAAGATGCCGGTGCGCGCCGGGTGAGACGACGAGCGCTGCTCCCGGCCCGGGCCGAGAGCAGCGCTGCAGAGGAGAGCGGTCGTCCTAGGGGATGCGGCCCTCGCCTCGCTGGTGGGCGCCGCGCTCGGCCATCTCCCGGTAGTGCTCGGCCGTACCGGGCGGCAGCTCCTGCTCCTCAGCCAGCCGCTCCTCCTCGGCCGTCGGCATCCGGTCTGGCCCCGGGGGGCGCTGGTAGTCGCGCTCGTTGGCGCGGTGTGCCTCGTCACGAGCGCTGGGGTCGCGGAAGTCCGGGCTCTGCGTCGTCTCCTCGGCAGCCTTCGACTGACGGATCTGTTCGCCCATTCGGCGTCCTCCTTGTCGGATCGGCGGCCTCACGGCCGCCCGCGCTGACCAATGCAGGCCGTGTGCCACTGACCGATGCGGAGGCCGCCGCTCGCCGAGGACTGCCTCATCTATTTCCCCTGTGCCATGCGCCAGAACTCGTCCGCCGTGGCTGGGAACGCCTGGCCCTGCTGCTGGAGGCGCTCGCAGTCGGCGCGCAGCGCCCGCGCCTCCTCGGCCGTGATGCGCTTCGCCTGGCCAGGGCCCTGCTCCTCGCCCTTGAGCCAGTCGATCAGCTCGTTCCAGTTCGTCGGGTTGACGTAGCGGTACACGGCTTCCACGTCGGAGACGTCGTAGCCCTTCACCTTTGCCCGCTCTGCCATGCGGATCACCTCCCTATGCGACGGATGTCCACGGCCTTTCACATCGGCCGTGCCGACCGGCGCGGTACTCGCTTCTCCCAGCGGCCTCAGATCCGTCCGCCCATGGCCTCCACACGCCCGCGGCGCTGCATCGCCGCGTTGACCGCGTCGATCAGCTCGTCTTTCGTGTAGGTCCCCTCGGGTATCTGCTTGAAGAAGATCTCTTCGCTATGTTGGTCCGCTGTTCAATCCCTGGTGCTGCATAGCACGTGCCACTCGGCAGGGAGTGGATTGGGCGGCCGTGCAGTCGCCGCGGCGCCGCCGGTCGAC
>JADGHJ010000098.1 GCA_019686175.1 Chloroflexota bacterium
CTACCCGCCCGCCGTGTTGGTGGGCCGATGGCCTGCAGGGCGGCCGCGGGGCCGGCCGGGGGGGGGGGCCACGGCTTCGATATGTCGGCGTAGAGCGCGAGTGTGGAACGCCGCCGACCGGCGGCTCACAACACGGGTCAGTTCTCGAACACGTTGCTTCGGTAAATCGGATAGCCGCTGCGGAGGCAATCGGCCTCGGAGCGCAGGGTGTTGGGCCGATAGTCGCGTGGCACGACGACGTAGTTGAATTGCCAGATGGGGCTGTACTTCTCCATGCCGGGAATCGAGTCGTAGATATTGAACTGCCCCGGCACGCGCTCGGGTTCACGCACGAGCTTGCCTCGCTCGTCGAGCTCCACGGCATAGACGATCTGGTACTCTTGCGCGACCTTGTTGCGCGTCGGGTCGAGGTCCAGCTCACCCAGCTCCACGGCGAAAACGATCTTCCCGTCGAACCAAACACGCTCGATCACGAGGCCGAAGGGGTTGCTGTAATCCAATCGCTCGACGCCGCGCGCATCGAACCCCTGCCCCCCGCCGGGCGCGGGCTGCCCCTCGCGGATCACCCATTGGCCCTCTTCGGCGTCTTCGGGCACCGCATCGCTACGTGCCGGCGTGACAGCGGGCACCGGCATTGGGAGCATGTCCTGGGGTTGCCCAAATAGACTGCCAACCGTCCACCGCGGATCGTTCGCCATGGCCCTCGTCTCCTGCTCTGAGGAAGCGATGATCGGCCTGCCGTTGACCATCTGGCCTAATAGTAGAGCACTTGCGGGACGGTCCGACGTGCTGCTGCCGTGCATGGCGGCCCGCCTTGCAGGAGGCCGCGATCCGGCCGCGAAGCGGAGCGCTTCGAGACACGGCAACGGCCGTGGCCAGCGCGCGGGTGGCGGGTAGCTATGAGAGCTACCCGGCGCGCTGCCCCACGGCCGTTGCCGATCACCCGCTCAGCCGTTCTTATATTGACACCCAAACCCGCCGCGCGGGTAGCGCCAGGCGATGTTGTGGGGCGGGCAGCCGATGCGGCACGCGCCGCACTCGACGCACTTCTCGTAGCCGACGGTGATACGCTGCACGCCCGGCTCCCACTTGTACACCGCCACCGGACAGAAGTACGTGCACGGCTTGTCCGCGCAGCGGACGCATAGCTCCTGGTTGACAATGACGAGATGCGAGGCTGTCTCGTCCGTCTTGAATCGCACGTTGTACAGCTTGTCCTCGACGGGCGTGCCCACCGACTCGGGGGGCACCGTCTCGGGCTTGGTCGCCAGCATTGCCCTCTCCTCGACGGCGCGCGGCTCGATTCGCGCGCCGTCCGCGGCTCTCGCGCGCGATCTCGATGGCCAATCTATGTCAGAATTATGGGCGAGCGCGCAGCGCCCCGGCGACGTCGCGGGCGAGCGCCAGCGGCGGCCGCTGCCGCAGCGCCTTGCGGATGATGTCCCCGAACTTCAGGCGCTTGGGCGTGCCGTCCACGGTAAGCAGCGCGTGCGCCGCGTCGCACACCAGGCGGGGGTACTCGGTCAGCAGGTGCGGGTTCTGGTGGGCGAAGCGCGACAGCCGGCTGTAGCTGCTGAGATCCTCGGCGATGAAGCTCTCCTGCAACCGCTCGACGTAGCGCGCCATCATCGCCGGGCCGAAGTCTCCCCGCTCCAGCGCGTCGATCGCCGTCTGCGCCGCCAGCTTGCCGGAGATGGCGGCGTAATTCGACCCCTCCCGGAACGCGCCGTTGACCATGCCTGCGGCGTCGCCGACCACGAGGTAGCCCGGCGCGTACAGCGGTGGGATCTGCGGCCACCCCCCCTCGGGAATGAGGTGCGCCATATACTCCTTCTGCTCGCCGTCCTGCAGGAGCCGCCGCACCATGGGGTGGGCCTTGAAGCGCTCGAGCAGGTAGTTGGGTGTCACCTTCCGCTCGATCAGGTCGCTGAGCAGCACGCCGAGGCCGACCGAGAGCGTGTCCTTGTTGGTGTAGATGAAGCCGTAGCCGAGCATGCCCAGCGTGGAGTCGCCGAACAGCTCGATGGTAGCGCCCTCACCGTTCTCCAAGCCGAAGCGCTCCTCGATCCGCTGGGTGCCGAGCTGGATGATCTCCTTCACGCCCAGCGCCACGCGGTTGGGCGGCAGCTCGCCGTGGAGACCCACCTTCTGCGAGAGCAGCGAGTTCACGCCATCCGCGGCGATCACCACGTGGGCCGCGATGTCGCCGTCGGCGCGGTTGGTGCGCACGCCGACGATCTGGCCGTTGCGACGCAGCACATCCTCGACCACCGTCTCGGTGACGAGCACAGCGCCGGCCTCGACCGCCTTGTCGGCGAACCACTTGTCGAACTTGGCGCGCAGCACGGAGAACGCGTTGTACGGCTCCTCGTTGAACCGTTCGCTGCGGTAGCCCACCTTCAGCGCGGAGTCCTCGGTGAGGAGCCAGATGCTCTCCTCGGCGATGGGGCGCTCGATCGGCGCCTCGCGCCACCAGCCGGGGATGATCTTCTCCAGGGGCTGGCGGTAGATGACGCCGCCCATGACGTTCTTGCTGCCGGGGTAGTCGCCGCGCTCGACGAGCAGCGTCTTCACCCCGGCCTTGGCCAGCGTGTAGGCGGCAGCGGTGCCGGCCAGGCCTGCACCCACCACCACCACGTCGAACTTCTCGGCTACCAACGGGGTCCTCTCTCCAGGCGCGCCCCGCACGCGGGCGCGCCGCGTCATGCTCGGCTACGTGCTGCTGCCGGCCGCGGAGGCTGCCGCGGGCTCGCGGGCCGCCTGCTCCTGCGCGAACCGCGCGCGCAGCTCGCGGGCGCGGCGCGCGATGGCCGGCCCGATCTCGAAGATGTCGCCGACGATCCCGTACGTCGCGAGCTTGAAGATCGGCGCGTTCGGGTCGCGGTTGATGGCCACGATGATGTCGGCGTCTTGCATGCCGACCTGGTGCTGGATCTGGCCGGAGATGCCGCAGGCGATGTACAGCTTGGGGCGCACCGTCTGCCCCGTCTGCCCGACCTGATGCTCGTATCCGATCCAGCCCGCGTTGACCGCCACGCGCGAGGCGCCCAAGGCGGCGCCGAGGGCATCGGCCACCTCGCGCAGCATCGCGAAGCCCTCTGGCCCGCCCATGCCGCGCCCCCCGGCGACGATGACCTTGGCCGTGCTCAGGTCGACCGTCTTCTCCTCGGGCAAGAAGTCGAGGACTTTGGTGTGGACCTCAGCCTCGTCGAGTTCGAAGGGCACCTCGACGATGCGCCCGTGCCGCGTCGGGTCGGGTGGGGGCGCGGGGAACACGCCGGGTCGGCAGGTGGCCATCTGCGGCCGGTGCTGCTTGCAGAGAATGGTGGACATCAGCTTGCCGCCGAAGTCGGGCCGGCTGGCGTTGAGGATCCGCGTCTCGGGATCGACACTCAGCTCGGTACCGTCGGCGGTCAGCCCGGTCTGGAGGATCGTGGCGACCGCGCCGGCTAGGTCGCGACCGTCGTTGGTGGAGCCGAACAGCATGATCTCGGGTTTGTACTGCTGGACCACCTGGCTCACGGCCAGCGCCCAGGGCTGCGTACGGTAGCGGGCCAGCACCGGCGCGTCGACGAGATAGACGACATCGGCGCCGTACTGGATCGCCTGCTCCGCCAGGTGCCGCACGCCATGCCCGACGACCACGGCGCCCGTCTCGCAGCCGAGGACGTCGGCCATCTCACGGGCACGGCCCATGAGCTGCCACCCCACGGGCGCCGCGACCCCGTCGCGCTGGTGGATGTGGACCCACACGCCCCGGTAGTCCGAAAAGTCGGGTGCTTGCTCGCGCTTGGCTGGCGCGTGTCCCGCCATCCTCTCCTACTCCTGTGTGGCCGCCACTCCGGCCCGGCTGGTGGGGGCACAGAGCCACCAAACCCGTCGGGGCACCGGGGAACGGCGCCATGTGCTGAAGACGTCGGCCGGCTCGCGCGGCGCCGCGCGACGGCCCGCGCCTGCCTACTCCGCCGCCGGCGCTGGCGTCGGGGCCCAGTCGAACGCACCGTCGGCGATCAGCCGATCGAGCAGGTCGGCCGCCACCGCGTCGGGGTCGCGGTCGCCGTTGGACAGCATGATCACCGGCGGGCGCTGGCGGCGTGGGGGCGCCCAGACCTTGCTCACGATCGTCGGCGACCCACGCAGCCCGATCTTGGTCTCGTCCAGCTCCAGGGTCTTCCGGTCCCAGATCCGGGGCTGGTAGCGCGCGGCGCGCAGCATGTTCGGCAGCGACGCGTAGCGCGGCTCGTTGATCTCGCGCCCCACGGTCAGCACCGCCGGCAGCCGCGCCTCGAGCACCTCGATCCCGCCGTCGGCCATGCGCTCCACCCGGATGCGCCGTCCGGCCAGGTCGAACTCCACGATGCGCCGCACGTAGGTGAGCTGGGGCCAGCCAAGTCGGGTGGCGATGCCCGGCGGTACTTGCCCGGTATCGCCATCGATCGCCTGCTTGCCGGCAATCACCAAATCGACCGGCTCCTCCTCGTCCAGCCGCCGGATCGCCGCCCACAGCACGTAGGAGGTGGCGAGCGTGTCGGCGGCCGCAAAGCCGCGGTCGCTGCACAACACCGCCTCGTCGGCGCCGTAGCTGATCGCCTCCTTGAGCGCCGCGATGGCCTGTGGCGGCCCCATCGATAGTACGGTCACCCGCCCGCCGTGCCGCTCCTTCAGGCGGATCGCTTCCTCGATCGCATGCGTGTCGTCCGGGTTGACGATCGAGGGCACGCCGCCCCGCACCATGGTGTTCGTCTTGGGGTCGATGCGCACCTCGGAAGTATCGGGCACTTGTTTGATCGTGACGACAATGTGCATTGGTCCGCCGCCGTACTCCCTACGAAACGCACGCTATCGCGGGCTCATTGCAGCGCAGGCACGAAGTGCAGCGCCACCAGCACCAGTACGATGACACTGAACACCACCGTGATCCGTTGCAGATCGCCCCGCACATAGCTGTAATCGATGATGGGCGCCGCCCCGGCCCGTCGGGTAGCATGGCGCAACTCCGCCCGCTGGGCGCCGCGGACCTCGCGACGCCCCACCGCGACAGCCGCCGGGGGCGAGGGCGGGGCCGCTGGGGGAAGGACGTTCAACGGCTGCGGTGCTCCCAGGCCGGCCGGCACCTCGACCGGAGCCTGCCCGGTCACGGGCGGGAGGATCCGTGCCGGCCGCTCGCCTCGCGCCTTCTTCTTCCGCGCGGTATTGGCGTAGCGCTGCGCGACTGAGCGACTGACGCGCGGCATGGTTCCTCCCCCGAATTATCGGCTCCAGTTCCTGGAATTATACCAGCAGGAGCTCCGCAGCCACACCTGCGCCTCTGGCGGGCACGGAAGTTGCAACTATGGGCTGTTTGCGCCCAACGCCCATCGGTGTTCCCACTAGCAGTTTACGCGGTAGTAGCCCCTCACTCCCAACCACACTCTCACGAGACATGCGTCGGATCATGATGCTCACCGTCCGCGCCGTACCGCCAGACCATCGCGCCCTCCGCCGCCCGGAGCCGCGTGAGCCGCTCCCGAATCGGTGCCCCCTCGGGATCGCGCAAGTCGGGCCGAAGGTCGGCCAGCGGGGCCAGCGCGAACTGGCGCCGCCAGAGCTGCGGATGGGGAATCTCCAGCCACGGCTCGCGCGTAGCGATCTGGAGGTCGCTGTACAGCAGGATGTCGATATCGATGACGCGCGGGCCCCAGCGCGGGCCGGGCTCGCGGCCCAGCGCGCGCTCGATGGCCTTAACCGTAGCCAGCAGCGCGTGGGGTGCGAGCGTCGTCTCCGCCTCCACTACGGCGTTCAGAAACGGCGGCTGGTCGACGACGCCCACCGGCCGCGTCTCGTACAGCGGCGACTGGCGACGGACCGCGATCCCCGCACGGCCCAACGCCTCGATCGCTGCGGCGAGATGCGCGCGGCGATCGCCGAGATTGCTGCCCAGCCCGAGATAGACCACGGTGCTGCCGCTAGCTGACTCGCTCATGCGTCGACCGCGGCGACGATCGCGTCGCTCATGCGCACCACGCGGGTCAGACGCGCCACGTCGTGGACGCGGACGATGTCGGCCCCACCAGCGATCGCCAGGGCCACGGCGGCCGCTGTCCCCTCCCAGCCCAGCTGCGCCGCCGGCCCCAGCACACGGCCGATGAACCCCTTGCGCGACGGTCCCACGACCACCGGCCGGCCGAGCGCCTGCAGGCTCGGCAGCGCGCGCAGCAGGGCGAGGCTGACCCGCGGCGGCTTGCCGAACCCGAGGCCCGGATCGACCGCGAGCTGATCCGGCGGGCAGCCCGCCGTCAACGCGCGCTCCACGCTCCAGCGCAGGCCGGCCTGGACCGCCGCCACGGCGGCCGCCTCCGCTTCCGGTCGCGATGCGGCCGGCCAAGAGCGCGCTGGCTCCCAGTGGCCGAGGATCAGCGCCGCGCCGCGCCGCGCCGCGAGCGTGGCCAGCTCTGGATCGTGCCGCAGGCCGCTCACGTCATTGATCGCCCCGGCCCCGGCGTCTAAGGCGGCCGCGGCCACGCTGGCGCGCCGTGTGTCCACGGATAGCGGAACAGTCGGCAGCCGCGCGGCGATCGCCGCCACCGCCGCCCCGACCCGCGCCCGCTCCAGCGCCTCGGGCACCGGCTCGGCGCCTGGCCGTGTGCTCTCCCCGCCGACGTCGAGGAGATTGGCCCCCGCGGCTACCAACGCCTCGGCGTGGGCCACGGCGGCCATCACATCGTCGCCGTGGCCGGGCCCGGACAGCGACAGGTCGGTGACGTTCACCACGCCCATGACTAGTGTGCGCTCGCCCAGGGCTAGCGTGTGGTGGCCCCACTGCAGGTGGCGCCGGGGGCGCCAGGCCGGCACAGGCCCGAGGGCGCGACATGCCTCCGCGGGCAGCCCGATGCGCCGGGCCTCGCTGGCCAGCAACGCTGCCCGGGGCGTCTGCTCATCGCCCGCTCGCCCGATGGGGCCGGGCTGGGCCCCGGGGGGTGGCGCCGAGGACGACGGACTCATCGTTGGTGGTGCTCGATCAGCGAGAGGAACTCGAGACGCGTGGCCTGACGCTCGCGGAAGATGCCGCGGTTGGCCGAGGTGATCACCTTGCTGCCGGGCTTGCGTACGCCGCGCATGATCATGCACTGATGCTCGGCCAGCAGCACCACCCCCACGCCCAGTGGCCGCAGGCGCTCCATCAGCAGGTCGGCGATCTGGCTGGTGAGCCGCTCCTGCACCTGGGGCCGGCGCGCCAGCGCGTCTACCGCCCGCGCCAGCTTGCTGATGCCCACGATCCGGCCGCGGGGAATATAGCCGATGTGCGCGACGCCGTAGAACGGCACCAGGTGATGCTCGCACATGCTGGTGAACTGCACGTCGCGCAGGATCACCATCTCGTGGTGCGACTCGTCGTAGGTGACGTCCAGCAACGCCGCCGGATCGACGTGCAGGCCGGCGAAGATCTCGGCGTACATCTCGGCGATGCGGCGCGGCGTGGCGCGCAGGCCCTCGCGATCCGGATCCTCGCCGATGGCGCGCAGCAGCGTGCGCACGGCCGCCTCGATGGCCGGCCCATCCATCGCCTCGCGGACCCACTGCTCGCTCATCTCGCCCTCACTTCCTGCTGGCGCAGCGCGAGCACGTGGTCCCACAGGGCGTGCGCCACGTCGAGCTTCGGGAGCAAGGGTAGCGCCCGCTCCGCGCCACTGCGGTCCAGCAGGACGACCTGGTTGGTGTCGGTCCCGAAGCCGCTGCCCGCCGCCATAATGTCGTTGGCGACGATCAGGTCGAGGCGCTTGCGCCGCAGCTTCTCGCGCGCGTGGGTCAGCAAGTCTGCGCTCTCGGCGGCGAAGCCGACCACCAGCAGGCGCTCGGGCAGCGCCCCGGCCGCCCGCTGCGCGGCGACGGTCCCGAGAATGTCCGGCGTCGGCACCAGCTCCAGCACCAGCCGCTCCTCGCGCTTCTTGATCTTTTGCGCCGCCGGCGCCGCCGCCTCGTAGTCGGCCACCGCGGCCGCCATCACCAGCGCGTCGGCCTCCGCTATCGTCCGCAGCACCGCCTCGCACATGGTCCGTGCGGTAGGCGCCTCGATGACCCGCACGCCGTGCGGCGGCGCGACGCTCGTGGCCCCCACAATAAGCGTCACCTGGGCACCACGGTCGCGGGCCGCCTGGGCCACGGCGAAGCCCATCTTGCCGGACGATCGATTGGCGAGCACGCGCACCGGATCGATCGGCTCCTGGGTCCCGCCGGCCGTCACCACCACCCGCCAGCCCGCCAGATCGCCTCGCCGCGCCAGCACCACCCGCACGGTGTCCAGGATGACCGCCGGCTCGGCCAGCCGTCCCACGCCGCGCGCGCCCGAGGCCAGGTGGCCCGCCTCGGGCTCCACGATCACCGCGCCGCGCTCGCGGAGCGTGCGCAGGTGCCCCTGCGTGGCGGGGTGGAGGAGCATGTTGGTCTCCATGGCCGGGGCAATGACCAGCGGCGCGCGGGTGGCCAGGACCGTGGTCGCCAGCAGGTCGTCGCCCAGGCCGAGCGCCAGCCGTGCCAGCGTGTGGGCCGTGGCGGGCGCCACCACCACCACGTCGGCCTGGTGCCCGAGCGTCACATGGCCGATCTCCGTCTCGGCCAGCAGGCTGAACATCTCCTGATGCACGGGGCGGTGGGTGATCGCCTGGAACGACAGCGGCCGCACTAGCTCGGCCGCCTCGCGGGTGAGGATCACCTCGACGATCGCCCCGGCTTGGTGGAGCGCGCTGGCGAGCATGACGGCCTTGTAGGCGGCGATGCTCCCCGTCACGCCGAGGACGACCCGTGCCCCGTCCAGCGGGTCGCGGCTGGCCATGCCCTTACTCGCTCCGGCGCCGGTCGCTCGCGCGGGCCGCAGGCGCCCTACCCGCCGGGGTAGCACCCACCTCCTCGTCGGCCGGCTGGGTGTTGAGGAAGTACAGGAGGCGCAGGCCGCGCAGCGTCAGGTGGGGGTCGTACAGGTCGAAGAGCTTCGTCTCGGCCACGATCAGCGGCGCGAGCCCGCCGGTGGCCACGACTAGCGGTTGGGCGCCGAGCTCCGCGGCGATCCGCGCGAGCAGCCCCTCGACCAGCCCCACGTACCCGTACAGTAGTCCGGCCCGCATGCAGTCGGCGGTGTTGCGGCCGATGGCCCGGCCGGGCGCGCGCAGGTCCACGCTGCGCAGGCGCGCCGCGCGACGGGCCAGGCTCTCCGACGCCGTCTGGATGCCGGGCGCGAACGCCCCGCCGAGGAACGCGCCGTCCGGCGCCACCACGTCGAAGTTCGTGGTCGTCCCGAAGTCCACCACCACGGCCGGGGTGCCGTAGAGGCGTGCCACGGCCAGCGCGTTGGCGATGCGGTCGGCTCCCACTTCCTCCGGCGTGTCGACGGCCAGGGGGATGCCCGTCTGCACGAGCCCGTTGATCACCAGCGGCACGCGATGCAGGTAGGTATGGGCGAGCGTGCTGAACGTCGTGGTCAGCGCTGGCACGACGCTGCCCAGCACCACGCCGGAGAGGCTCGTGCGCTCGAGCCCGGCTTCGCTCAGGCCCCAGGCGAGCAGCGCGCCGTACTCGTCGGCCGTGCGGCCGGCGTCGCTCGCCCAGCGCCAGTGCGCCTGCAGCACCCCATGCGCGTCGAACACGCCGGCCGCCACGTTGGTATTGCCGACGTCGATCGCCAGTAACATCAGGCTTCCTCTCCCGCACGCCGCCTGGTCCAGCGGGCGGCCCTCAGGGTGCGGCGGCAGTATAGCATCCCCGCGTCACCGCACCGCCTCGCCCGCCGCGCCGACGGCGCCTACGTCCTCCTCGGCGCCGAGCCGGCGCGCGATCGTGCCGCCCGCCAGCACCACATCGTCGGCGTAGAAGACGATCGCCTGGCCCGGGGTCACGGCGCGCTGCGGCGCGACGAACCGGACGGCGAGCTGGCCATCCCCCGCCGGGAGAAGCCAGCAAGGCACCTCCTCGGCACGGTAGCGCACGCGCGCCGCGGCACGGATGGGCTGGTCGAGCGCTTCTAGCGCCACCAGGTTCACATCCTCCACCAGACAGCCGGGGGTGGCCAGGGCCTCCCGCGGCCCCACCACCAGCGTGTTCTCCTCTGGCCGGATATCCACCACGTACAGCGGCTCGCCGACCGCCAGCCCCAACCCGCGGCGCTGGCCGATAGTGTAGTAGGCGATCCCCTCGTGCTGCCCGATCACCTGCCCGGCGAGGTCGACGATCGGACCGCTGCGCCGCGTCTCGGGCGCCACGCGCGCCAGGTAGTCGCGGTAGTTGTTCGAGGGCACGAAGCAGATCTCCTGGCTCTCCGGCTTGGTCGCCGTCACTAGGCCCAACCGCTCGGCCAGCGCACGGACCTCGGCCTTGGTCCGCTCGCCCAGGGGGAACAACGTGCGCGCCAGCCGCTCCTGGCTCAGGACGTACAGGACGTAGCTCTGGTCCTTGCGCGCATCGACCGCCTTGCGCAGCCGCCAGCGGCCAGTGGCTGGGTCGCGATCGATGCGCGCATAGTGGCCGGTGGCCACGTAGTCGGCCTCCAGTGCGGCGGCACGCGCCAGTAGGGCATCGAACTTCACGAACTGGTTGCAGCGCACGCAGGGGTTCGGCGTGCGGCCGCGCGCATACTCGGCCGCGAAGTTGGCCATCACCGTGCGGCGGAAGACATCGCGGAAATTGAGCACGTAGTAGCGGATGCCGAGCTGCGCCGCTACCCGCCGCGCATCCTCGACCGCTCCCAGCGCGCAGCAGGCGTCCTCCCGCTCGACTAGCGCCTGCATCGGGTCGTGCTCGGGCCAGACGTTCAGCGTGACGCCGATCACCTCATAGCCCGCCTCGACCAGCAACGCCGCGGCGACCGAGCTATCCACGCCGCCGCTCATCCCGACTAGGACACGCTTGCCCACGCCCGCCTTCCATGCTCCGCGCAGCCGCATCACCAGTGCCGAGAATCGCTGGGCAGGCTGCAGCGTTGACTGTTCACCAAATTGTACCGCGTGGACACGGAGCTGCTGGTCCCGGGCGCGCACGGTGTCGTGTTTCTGCGGCTCGTGGATGGGCTGGGTCTACTGGCGCCAGGAAGGCGAGCGCGCTCTTCACGGCGAGGGGATGCCTCCTCCAGTCACGAGTCGTGGAGCACTAGGAGCCCAGCTCGCGCAGCGCGCGCTGCAGGTACTCCGGCGCCAGGAACTGGCTGGCAGGCGGGTACGGCGCGGTCAGCTCGCCGAGCTCACCCACGATCTCGATGGTCCTGGTCGTGGCGCGCTCGTTCAGTTGGAGGTCGCGGGCCAGCGCGTCGGGCGTCTCACGCGTGTAGAAGTCGTAGATGCGCGCGGCGATCGCGGGGCTCACGCGCAGCCGCTCGCGTAGCACCGCCTCCACGCTTTCGCGATTGGCGGGGTCGTCGAGGAAACGACGGGCGCGCACCTGCGCGCGCAGGAAACGCACCAACAGCTCCTCGTTCCCCTGCTGCAGCCAGTTGGTGTTCACCCACCAGGCCGAGAAGTCGTACTCGGGGATGATTTCCATAATGTTGCCCAGGTGGTTGTAGCCCTGCTCCATGACCACGAAGTTGCCTGGATCGGAGAGGACCGCCGCGCCGACGCGCCCTGACTGGAGCGCGGCGATACGCTCGACGTTGCCGCCCGCGGCCACGAGCTCGTATTCGCCACGGCGCAGCCCCTTCGCCTCCAGAAACACGCGCGCCAGCACCGCCGTTCCCGAGGCGACCGAGGAGACAGCGATCTCTTGCCCGCGCAGGTCGGGGATCGAGCGGACCCCTTCCGCGGCCATCAGGTCATAGGTGGGACGCTGGAGCAAGGCGGCCACCTGGCGCAGCGGGGCACCCTTGGTGACGGCCACGATGCAGGGGTCGCTGCCTAGCATTCCAATGGGCACCGAGCCGCTCACCACCGCGCGCACCGACTCGGGCGTGCCGGCCACGACCCACTCGCCCTGGATGCCCTCCTGCTCCAGGAAGCCCCGATCCGTGGCCAGGTACGCCGGGATGTAGTACCCGGCGCCGGAGATGATCGCCATGTCCAGCCGCTGCGGCTCCCCAGCCGGCGCACCGCTGGCGGTGGTGACCGTCGCGGGCGTCGCAGGCGCGGACGTAGCGGCTGGCGGAGCGCCGGCGGGCGCGCAAGCAATCAGCAAGATCAGCAGCGCAGATACCGAACCCACGTGCGGCAGCCGCATCGATCCCCTCCTGTGCCGACGACGTATTCCGCCGGTCGCTCTTGGGCGAGACCGTACCACACCGCCGCACGCCCGCGCAGCAGATCGCCGGCGGGAGTCCTAGCGACGCGCCAGCAGCCGCTTGAGTCGCAGCCAGAAGCCCCCGCGCGCCGCCCGGGTGGGCGCCAGCACATCCTCTCGGATCTCTGCCACCTTGCGAACGAAGCCCTCCAGCCCTGCAATAAACGGATGCGTGCGCATGCCGATAGCGAGGGGCACGCCGAGATCGATCGAGTGGAGCACCTCCTCGCCATACGGCAGCACCAGATCGATGCGCTCGCCGAGCGCCTTCTCCATCTCGTCGCGCTCGAGCCGCGCCTTGGGATACAGGTTGTTCAGCAGCACCAGGCGGCGCTCGCCCGTGGTCTGCAGCGCGGTGAACACGTCGAGACACGACTGCAGCGTCTTGAGGCTCACCAAATCGGGTGCGCCGACCAGCACCACCAGGTCGGACTGGTCGAACGCGTTGAGGTTCACGTCGGAGAACGCGGCCGCGGTGTCGAGGATGACCCAGCGGTACTCCTGCTTGAGGAGCGGGAATAGCTGGGCGAGCAGCTCCGCGGTCACCAGCTCGGCCGTCTGGGGTGAGTTGGGCGCGGCCAGGACATCGAGACCGCTGCTATAGTGGGTTACGATCCCGCGGACGGTGTCGGCGTCGAACGCGGGGAGCTGCGCCAGGTCGTCGAGCGCGCGCCGCACCTCCAGGTTCAACTGGGCGGTCACCGACGCCCGTTCGAGGGCGAGGTCGACGAGCACCGTGGGCTCGCGCGTCAACTCGCGGATGAGCAGCGCGGTGTTGACGGCTACCGTGGTCGTGCCCACCCCGCCTTTGAGACTGAAGAACGTGAGGAGCTTGCCACGCCCCACCCCGGCAAGGGTCGGCCAGGTGGCCGAGGGCGGCGTGGACGCCCATGTGGCCACGGGCGTCCGGTACAGCAGCGTCGTCCTGCCCACCTTGAGCAGATCGCCATCCGCCAGCACGCGCGGCTGGCTCAACCGCTCGTAGTTCACATAAGTACCATTGGTGCTCTCTAGGTCGTGCAACAGGTACACGTCACCCGAGCGGACCAGCTTGGCGTGCGGACTGGATACGGCTTTGTCGTCGAGGGCGATGTCACACTCGACCTGGCCACCCGCCCGCCCGATGAGGACTACCTCGCGGTCGAGCACGAACGATTGCCCGCTCTGCGAGCCCCAAGTGACGTTCAGCCGTGGCCGGTCCGTACTGGGCAGCGGCGCCAGCGGAGCGCTGGCGAGCGGCGGCGTCTCAGTGCGATCCCCCGCCCCTGCGTCGCCCAGTTCCTGTTCAGCGATGGTATGATCGCTCCCGGCTGTCGCCTGCTCCACGAACAGGGTGCGCTCGGGCGACTCAGCTCGGATCGTGCCCTCATCGGTCTGGGGCGTCTCGGCCTGCGGACTAGGCGCCCCAGATTGCAGGCGCAGGCAGGTCCCGCCGACACGGATCTCGTCATCCACTTGCAGCAGCCGGGGCCCGAGCACCCGCTCGCCGTTGACGAACGTGCCGTTGGCGCTGCCGAGATCTTCCAAGCGCGGCAGCCCCTCGTCCAGCACGATCCGCGCGTGGTGGCGTGACACTTGGCGGTCCTGCGAGAGGACGACGGTGTTCGTCTCCCCCCGACCGATGGTCACCTCGTCCTGGATCGGCACGCGTGTGCCGTCCGTCAACGCGAGCCAGAAGGTCGCGCGTGGTGCG
>JADGHJ010000425.1 GCA_019686175.1 Chloroflexota bacterium
AGTCATGGCGCAAGCCAGCACCGCACCCACGCGGACGCAGCTCCAGGTGCGCATTACCCAGGAGTCGTTCCCGCCGTACCACGCCATGCACGGCACGCCACACACGGTGGTGCAGCGCATCTTCACCTTCGAGTTCCCGCAGGGCACCGCCGAGGTCGACCAAACCGACTACGGCCATCCCGGGCGGTTCAACCCCTGCCACGCGCGACGCATCCCGACGCCGCTGCAGTCGAAGACCAACCAGATCGTCGCCGCTGCCGAGGGGCTGGCCGCGCTGCTCGACTGATCCGCGATTCCACCAGAGGGCCGCTCGCCTGCGCACGGGCGGCCCGTACTCTAGCCCCACCGCTGCAGCGGGTGAGCTGCGGCGTGCCCTGGACGACGGGCATCAGCCCGTCCCCTGCAGGAAGGTGAGCGCGGCGCGCGCGTGCACCTGCGCGGTGGTGAGCAGATCGTCGAGGGCCACGAACTCGTCGGGCCCGCCCATGCGATGGGCCGTCGGGCCGTAGACCACCGTAGGGATGCCGGCCGCACGGAAGTAGCGTGCATCGGTAGCGCCCAGCCGGACGACGGGCAGGGCTGGTTCCCCGCGCACCGCCGCGCTCGCCGCCACCACTGCCCGCACGATCGGTGCATCCGGCGACGTGCAATACGGGTCGAACCGCGCCAGCGGGTCGATGGTGACCGCTGCCAGGCCCGCGGCCATCAGCCGCGCCTCCAGCGTGCCCAGCACCGCTTCCGTCGACAGGCCGATGGGCAGACGGATGTCCAGCGTGGCCTCGGCGCGGTCGGCCACGAGATTGGTCGAGGTGCCGCCGGCGAGGGTGCCGATGTTCACCGTCACGCGGTCGAGAATGGCGGGCGCTTCCTCGCCCCAGTGCATGGCCACCAGGGGACGCTGCCGCGCCAGCACGGCCGCCACCTCCGGCGGCGTGGCGGGCGTGAGGTCGGTCAGCGAGTCGGCGACCGCCAGCGCACGGACGAGGCGGGCGGTCGCGCTATGGGCCGTGCCGTACGCGGCGTGTGCCGAGCGCCCCGTGGCATGCAGCCGCAGCCAGAGTCCGCCTTTCTCGCCGATACCTACCGCCCACGGGCCGCATTGGTCGCCGATCAGGCACGCGTCCACCGTGCGTAGCATGGGCACGTGAGCCAGCAGCCACTGCGTGCCCCAGGTACCGCCTGCTTCTTCATCCGAGGAGTAGCTGAAGGTCACCCGACCTGGTGGCGGCTGCTCGGCCAATAGCCGCGCCAGCAGCAGCGATGCGGCCAACCCGGCGCGCATGTCGCTGGCACCGCGGCCATACAGTCGCTCGTTGGCGATGGTGCCCCCGAACGGGGGCTGCGTCCAGCCCTCTCCAGCGGGGAAGGTGTCGAGATGGCTGTTGAGCAGCAAGTGCGGCCGCGCCGCAGGCGGCCCCAGCGTGGCGACCACGTTCGGGCGCTCGGGATGCGGCGCGTAGACCTGCACGGCCAGTCCCGCCGCCGCCAGGGAGTCGGCGACGAAGGCGGCGACCGCGCGCGTGTCGCCCGGCGGGTTCTCGCTGGGGATCTGCACCAGCCGGGCGCACAACGCGATCAACTCGGTCTGCCGGGCCTCCAGCGCCGCCGCCAGGCGCGCCCCAGTGCTCTCCATCCTACCCCTCCGCGCGAGCGACCACGCGGACTAGTGTAGCGCCCGAGGAGACGTGAGGGGAGCGGGCGCGGAGAGCGGCTCGTCCGGCGCGCCCGGGCTACCGTGGCCAGCGGTTCGGGTAGGCGTGAGCAGGGAGCAGAGCCGTTAGCGCGCGTCCCGACGACGGTGGTAATTCGGTGAACGATGGTCGTATGGCGCGTAGGTGGGTAACCGAAAGCGGCGGTCAGCCGTGCTCGATCGCGGCGTGCGTATACATAAAACGGGGCGAGAGCGGCGTGCGGGTGCGGACAACGCGGGACATCGACTATCCAATTGACACTAAGCGGGGCGCTGCGTATAATCCCTGCATACCCGCGCGGCACGCGCG
>JADGHJ010000099.1 GCA_019686175.1 Chloroflexota bacterium
ATGACCCCCGAGGACCGCAAGCGCCTGTTCCAGGACGTGGACACCCGCGACAGCAAGGGCTGGTGGTACATCATCTGGGGCTGGTTCAGCTGGTGGTAGGACGCTGCTGCACCGGCCAGCGGCGCAGCGCCACTCGCAGGTGAAACCGGTGAACCAAGGGGGCGGCCATTGTGCCGCCCCCTGCTCTATCCACAGGATTGGCCAACGCAGCGCCCTACCGAGCCCGCGCCACTTGCCAACTGAAGGCGTACGCGGGATCGTCCAGCTCGGTGGCGACACGCGTCAGCCGCAGCGGCCGGAAGGTATCGACCATCACCGCCAGCTCGTCGGTCTCGCGCAGCCCCAGGCTCGCCTCGATTGCCCCGGGCTGCG
Organism: Chloroflexota bacterium; assembly: GCA_019686175.1. Classification (GTDB taxonomy): domain Bacteria; phylum Chloroflexota; class UBA6077; order UBA6077; family JAJPHF01; genus JADGHJ01. The sequence goes on from JADGHJ010000099.1 coordinate 373, forward strand.
GGCCATGAGGTAGCCCGCGCGGGTGCCAGGTGATCGAGCCGGGGGCGATCCCGCGCCGCGCCTTGTAGTTGCCCGCGACGTAGTAGATCACTTCGTCGCAATCGATGTTGGAATGGTAGTAGGGGATCGGGATGGCGCGCGGGTCCCAGTCCAGCGGTCGCGGGCAGAACGAGCAGACCACGAAGCCCGGCCCGGCGAACGTCTGGTGTACGGTCGGCGGCTGGTGCAGACGGCCCGTGATCGGCTCGAAGTCGTGGATGTTGAACGCCCACGGGTAGAGGTAGCCGTCCCAGCCGACCAGGTCGAACGGGTGATGTGTTTGCCGGTAGCGCGTCAGCCGCTCGCCCACCTTCACCCGGATCTCGTAGTCGCCGCGCTCGAGCACCGTCTCCAGGCGCTCAGGCCTCCGGAAGTCACGCTCGGAGTAGGGCGCGTGCTCCAGCAGTTGGCCCTGCTCGTTGCGGTACCGCGCCGGCAGCGCGATCGGGCCGCTCGCCTCGAACACCAACAAGCGGTTGTCCATCCCCTCGAACACGAACTGATAGGTCGTGCCGCGCGGTACCATCAAGTAGTCGCCTGGGCCGAAGGCCAGCGGGCCGAACTGCGTGCGCAGCGTGCCACGCCCCTCGTGCACGAACCACAGCTCGTCCGCAGTCGCATTGCGGAAGTAGTAGGTCATCGGCTCGGTCGGTCGCGCTACGGCCACCACGATGTCGTCGTTGAACAGCAGAGGCTGCCGCCCGGTGAGCGCATCTCCGCCTGTGGGGAGCGTGGTCGTGCGCAAGTGGTGGTGGCGCTGCACTGGCTCGTCTGCCGCCTCGAGGCGGATGGGCGGCAGCGCCTCCATCGCTTCCACCGCTGGGGGCAGATAGTAGTGGTAGAGGAGCGAGTAGGTGCCCGAGAAGCCCTCCTCGCCGAACAGCTCCTCGGCATACAAGCCCCCGTCGGGCTTGCGGAACTGCGTGTGGCGCTTGGCCGGCACCTCGCCCAACCGATGGTAGCTTGGCATATTCGCCTCCTCGCAGCAGAGCCCGCGCCGGCAGCGATCAGGCGCGTGCCGCGCTGGCCGGCGCGAAGCGCGGCAGCACCTCGCGCTGGAACAGCTCCATCGAGCGCAGCACGCGCGCGTGCTCCAGGCCGCCGAAGTCCATGAGGCAAGCCAAGTGCGTTGCGCCGGTGCCCCGCAGCGTCTCGATCACCGCCGCGACGGTGTCCGGCGTTCCGATCGCGACCAACTCGGCGGCGCGGAGCCCGTCCCAGTCCCCACCCTTAGCATACAGGCGGGTGCGGATATACCGTTCCAGGGCCGCGCGCGCGTCGCGCTCGGCCGCGGCTTCGCTCTCCGCGACGTAGACGTGCAGCGCCATCACGATGTCGGCCTCGGCCGGGTCGTGACCGGCCTCGGCATAGCCCTGCCGATAGCTGTCGATCACCCGCGCGAGGTCCGCGAGCCGCTCGACCGTGACGTACGGTACGCCCATCAGCCAGAAGCCCTTGCGGCCGATATGGTACGCGCCCTCCGGCCGCAGGGTGGCGATCCAGACGGGGGGCCGCGGCTGCTGCAGGGGGCGCACCTGGATCTGCACCTCGGGGATGGTGTGGAACCGCCCCTCGTAGCTGAACCGCTCGCCACTCCAGGCCCGCAGGACGATCTCCAGCGCCTCGTCGAACCGCGCGGCCTTCTCTTCCGGCGGCACGCGGTGGCCGGCGAACTCGTGCTTGAGATACCCGCTGCCCGCGCCGAAGTTCAGCCGCCCGTTGCTCAGCAAGTCCACCAGCGCGTAGCTCTCCGCCACGTGCAGGGGGTTGTGGAACGGCAGCACGCTGATCGCCGTGCCCAGCCGGAGGCGCCGCGTCTCGCGGGCGGCCGCGGCCAGCACCACATTTGGCGCCGGGTCGAGCCCATAATTCGCGAAGTGGTGCTCCGCTAACCAGAATGACTCGTAGCCCAGCGCCTCGGCGTAGCGCATTCGCTCTAGCAGCAGCTCGAAATACGCCCGCGGGCTGACGCCCAGCTCCGGATGGTAGTCCTGCACCGAGAAGAACCCGAAGCGCATCCGTCCGTCCCTCCCTCTGGGCTAGCCGCCGCGGCCTTGGCCGCTGTCACCTGGAAGATAGCCGCTAGCGCCGTATCACGGCTGTGTCAGCCGCAGCCCGCCCGTATCAGGCGCGTATACGTTCCATGGTGTCACGTTTAGTCCGGGGTCGCGGGCGCCTCCTGGCGTCCCCCGCCAACTGCCGCACGGCGTATCCTAATTCGAGAGCCGGCGAGAGGAGGCTGCTTCACCGGCGGGCATAGGCAGGCGGAATCATGACGACCCTCGGCCCTGTGCACGAGGCAGCGAGCGCCGACCGGCGCCTGGCGGCCCTGCGCGCGATCACCTACTTGATCAACTCCGCTGGGCTGACCGACGAGACATTCCCGCGCATCGCCGCCGAGATGCGGCCGCTGCTCCCATTCGACATGGCGGCCGTGGCGCTGCTCGACCACGCCGCGGGGCGCTTCGACCTCCGCCACGAGGACAACCGCGGCGCGCTCCCCATCACGGAGCCACTGACCTTTCCGCGCCACGGCTCGGCCTACGGCTGGGTTGTCGATCACCGCAAGCCGCTGCTGCTACCCGACATCCGGGAGGCACCGGAGTTCGTCGAGCATCCGACCCTGCTCGCCCTCGGTGTTCGTTCGCGCGTGGTCGCGCCGCTGGTCGCCGGCCACGAGCAGCTCGGTGCCCTGGGGTTCGGTGCGCGCCAGCCGCACGCCTTCACCGCGGCCGATGCCGAGTTCGCGGCGATCGTCGCCGACGAGATCAGCATTGCGCTGCAGAATCGCCGGTTGCTGGAGCAGGCCGCGCGGCTGAACGCTCTTGAAGAGGCCGACCGTATGCGGTCGCTGCTGCTGTCCACCGTGTCCCATGAGCTGCGCACGCCCCTGGGCCTGGTCAAGGGCTACCTGGCCATGCTGCTGCGCGATTGGGAGCGCCTCGGGCAGGCCGAGCAGCGCGAGTTCTTGCAGGTGGCCCTCGAGGAGGCCGATCGGCTGGCCGAGCTCGTCGACCGCCTCCTGGACATGTCCTGCCTGCAAGCCGGTAGTCTGCGCATCGAGCCCGTGCCGCTCGACCTCGGCCAGCTCGTTACCGACACGGTGCGGCGGCTGCAACCGCTGCTCGGCGGCGCCCGGGTGGAATTGCACCTGGAAGCTGGTCTGCCACCCGTGCTCGCCGACGAGCGTCGGATCGGGCAGGTGCTCCGTAACCTGTTGGAGAACGCCGCGCGCTACTCCCCCCCGGACGCGCCGATCACGGTCGCCGTTCGCGCGACCCGGCCGGTCGTCGAGGTATCGGTCACGGATCGGGGGCCAGGTATCCCGCCGGAGGTCCTGGCGCGTCTGTTCACGCCGTTCTATCGAGGAGAGGAGCGTGCAGCCCGCGGAGACAGTCGGCGCGGCGGGCTCGGGCTCGGGCTAGCCATCGCCCGCGGGCTGGTCGAGGCGCACGGTGGGCGCATCTGGGCGGAGAGCCGAGTAGGCGTGGGCAGTCGCTTCTGTTTCGCCCTGCCGGCGCTCGGCCGGACCAGCCGACGGAAGCGCGCAGGGGGACGCTGAGATGGTTCCCGGCGAGCGGCCGCGGCGCGTGCTGGTGGTCGAGGATGAGCCGCGCTACGCGCGCCTGCTCGCGCTCCTGCTCGAACGCGAGGGTTACCAGGTGGCGACGGCCAGCTCGGCCGCGGCAGCGCTGGAGCAAGCAACCCGCGAGCCGCCCGATCTGGTGGTGCTCGACCTCGGCTTGCCCGATGCCGACGGCCTGCAGCTCTGCCGCCAGCTCCGCGAGTTCAGCGACCTGGCCATCATCGTGCTCACCGCCCGCGCGGGGCTCGACGACCGCGTGCTCGCGCTGGACCTGGGCGCCGACGATTACTTGACCAAGCCATTCGCGCCCGAGGAGCTGCTCGCCAGGACACGAGCCGTGCTGCGGCGCACGGGCAGCGAGCGGGCCGCTCCTGCCCCGCCGGTGGTCCGCTGCGGGGAACTGGAAGTGGACTTCGTGCGTGGCACCGTCACGCTCGGCGGTCGCGAGCTGGCGCTGTCGCCCACCGAGTACCGCCTGTTGCGGCTGTTCGTCCAGGAGAGCGGCCGGCTGCTGGTGCCCGACCAGGTGCTCGAACGGGTCTGGGGGCCGGGCTACCGTGGCGAGCATCACCTGGTGCGCATGTACGTGAGCCGCCTGCGCAAGAAGCTGGGCGACAGCCCCGAGCAGCCCCGCTACATCGAGACCCGGCCCGGCATCGGCTATCGCTTCCGCTGCCCGCCCGCGTAGGGGTGCTGGTGTCGCCCACGTATACACAATGTATACGCGCGGCGGCCCGGCAACGGGCGATACCCGTGGAACAGAGCGCTCATAATGGAGAGCAGCTTGGCACCCGCAGGGCCTGGGGAGCGCCAGCGCTCCCCAGGGACAATAGCCAGCATGTGGGGGTCGCACGATGATCCGGGAGTTCGCGTTCCTGCGCCGTGCCGTCCTCGGGGCCGTGCTGCTGCTCGCCGCCTGTGGTCCGGGCGGCGCGACCGGCGGCGCGCCCGCCAAGCCCGCAGCCGGCGGCACGGCCGCCAGCCCCTCGCCACCCGCCGCGCGGCCGGCCAGTGGTGAGCTGCGCATCGGCGTCAACCTCGAATTGTCCGGTCCCGCGTCGGTCTGGGGGCAGCCTCAGCTCAACGCGCTCCAGCTCCTCGCCGACGAGATCAACGGCCGGGGCGGCATCAACGGCCAGCAGATCCGCCTCATCGCCTACGACAACGAGTCCAACGAGTCCAAGTCCCTAGTGGTCACCAAGCGCCTGGTCGAGGAGGACCAGGTGCTCGCTGTCATCGGTGGCGGCACGACCCCTACCACCATGCCTATCGTGCCGTATGCCAACGAACAGCAGGTGCCCGTCGTCTCGATCGGCTCGGCCAATACGATCATCGAGCCACCGCAGGAGCGCCGCTGGATCTTCAAGACCCCCAGCAACACGCGTGACATTGTGACCCGCATGCTGCGCTTCCTGGAGGGGCGCGGCTGGACGCGCGTGGCCTTCATGAGCGTGAACAACGCTTACGGCGACGCAGGCCGTGCGGAATTCGAAGCGGCGATCGCCGGACGGCCGTTCCAGGTGGTGGCCTGGGAGAAGTTCGGCGCCACCGACACGGATATGAAGCCGGTCCTCACGCGCATTCGCGGCCAGAACCCGCAGGTGATCGTGGTGTGGGCGATCCCGCCCGCCGCCTCCATCGTGGATAAGAACTACCAGGAGCTGGGCCTCACGATTCCCTTGATCCATGACCACGGCGCGTCGTCGTACGTCTACCACGAGCTGAGTGGCGGCGCGAACGAGGGCATGTATGTCGTGTCGGTCAAGTCGATGGTGGCCGCGCAGCTACCGGATGGCGATCCCGTGAAGCCTATCGCGCAAGCGTACGTGCGCGACTACGAGGCCAAGTACAACAAGCAGGCCGGCGGCGTCGATGCCATGACCTACGACGCGCTCCTGCTGATCAGCCGGGCGCTGGAACGCAGCGGCCCGGACCGCGCCAAGCTGCGCGATGCCCTCGAGGGCCTGCAGAACGTGGCGGGCACCACGGGGGTGTTCACGCTCTCCCCCTCCGATCACAATGGGCTGTCAGACAAGGATCTGGTGATCGTGCAGATCCGCGACGGCAAATGGGTGCTGCTGGAGTAGGCCGTGCATGTGGAGACGCTGCTCCAGCTCGTGCTGTCCGGCCTGGCGATGGGCGGTATCTACGCGTTCATCGCCGTGGGCTTCGTGACCATCCACGCTGTCACGGGGTTCATCAACTTCGCCCAGGGCGAGTTCGCCATGGTGGCGGCCCTGGTAGCCGCCAGCCTGACCGCCGCCGGGATGCCCCTGGCGCTGGCCGTCCTAGTGGCGGTCGCCTGCTCTACACTCGTGGGCGTGCTCACCGAGCGTGTAGCCGTCCAACCGGTGCGCCGCACCTCCCCGCTGGTGGTGCTCGTGATGACCGTGGCGGCCTCCACCGCCTTGCGCGGCGTGGCCCTGCTGCTGTGGGGCACCACTCCCCACGGCCTGCCCGCCTTCTCGGCCGGCCCGCCCGTCGCGTTCGGCGCCGCGGTGATCTCGCGCCAGGACCTATGGGTGCTCGGGCTCACGATCCTGGCCATGGCCGGGCTGTACATGTTCTTCGAGCACACGGTTCCGGGCACGGCCATGCGTGCCTGCGCCGATAATCTGCTGGCCAGCCGCCTCGTGGGCGTGTCGCCAGCGACCATGTCGCTGCTGGCGTTCGCGGTCAGCGCGCTCCTGGCGGGCGTGGCAGGGGCAGCGGTAGCACCGATCACGCTCGCCACCTACGATATGGGCCTGATGCTGGGCCTCAAGGGGTTCGTGGCCGCCGTCATCGGCGGGCTGCGCTCGACGCCTGGCGCGGTGCTCGGCGGGCTGTTCCTGGGCGTGCTGGAGTCGGTCGGCGCCGGGCTGATCTCTTCGGGCTACAAGGATGCGCTGGCCTTCTCGGTGCTGCTACTGGTCCTAGTGGTCCGGCCCGAGGGGCTCTTGGCCGGACTACGGCAGCGGGCGGCATGATGCGTCGACGCTCAGCGCTCCAACCGCTCGCGCTGGCCGTGCTGGTCGCCGCGGTCCTCGTCATCCCATGGGTGGGCACCGGCTACGTGCGCAGCCTGGTGGTGCTGATCGGGCTGGCCGTGGTTGCCGCGGCAGGCCTGGCCCTGCTCGTGGGCTTTGCAGGGCAGTTGTCACTTGCCCAGGGGGCCTTCTACGGGCTGGGCGCGTACGGATTCGGCGTGCTGGCGGTGCGCGTCGGCTGGCCGGCACCGCTGGCGCTGCTGGGCGCGCTGGTATTCGTCGGCGTCGTAGGCTGGCTCATCGGGCTACCCATGCTGCGGCTGCGCGGCCACTTCCTGGCGCTCGGGACGCTCGCGTTCACGGTCATCGTGACGGTGCTCCTGCTCGAGCTGGGGCCCCTCACGGGTGGGCCCTCGGGCCTGGCCGGGGTGCCCAGCCTGCGGCGTCTGGCCCTCGGGCCGCTTACGCTGAGCGCTGAGCTACAGTACTGCTACCTGGTGTGGCTGCTGGCACTGGGCAGCCTCTGGCTGTATCAGCGCGTGATCCGCTCCGAGGTGGGACTGGCGCTACAGGCGATGAGCAGCAGCGAGGTGGGCACGGCGGCCATGGGTGTGGATATCGCGCGGCTCAAGCTGGGCGTGTTCGTCCTGGCGGCACTCCTCGGCGGCCTGGCGGGCGCGGTGTACGCCAGCTATCTCTCGTTCATCAGTCCCGCGGCGTTCGATATCATGCTGTCCATCCAGCTGGTGGTGATGGTGATGGTCGGCGGCACGGCCAGCTTCTGGGGCCCGCTCCTGGGCGCCCTGGTGGTCACGGGCCTGGTCGAGGTGCTACGCGGCGTGGTGGCGGCCGTGCTACCCGGTGTCCGGGGGCCGGTCGAGATCATCGCTCTTGGCCTGGTCCTGGGGCTGATCATGGTTTGGGAGCCGGGCGGACTGGTAGCCAGCCTGGCCCGGCTGCGGCGCGGCCCGCGACCCGTGGGGGCGCTCGGTGGCTGAGGCACTGCTGCGATTGGAGCGCCTGTCGCGTCGCTTCGGGGGCGTGCGGGCATTGCACGACGTCTCGCTCGCTCTCGACGCCGGCGAGGTCCTGGGCATCATCGGGCCAAACGGCGCTGGGAAGACCACCCTGTTCAACCTGATCAGCGGCCTCGACCGCCCCGACAGCGGCCGCGTGTACTTCCGCGGCCAGGACGTCACGGGACGGCCCGCGCACTGGCTGGCCGCGCGTGGTATGGCCCGCACCTTCCAGAACCTGCACCTGTTCGACCGCCTCACGGTGCTGGAGAACGTCCTGCTTCCCGCGCAGCGGGGGCGGCAGCCGTCGCTGGTGCGCGCGATCCTGGCGGGCCGGGGCGCGCTGGTCCCCTCCCGTGCGGCAGCGGAGGCAGCGCTGGCCGCCGTCGGCCTGGCTGAGCTGGCCGACCGGCCCGCGCGCGAGCTGTCGTTCGGCCAGGGGCGCCTGCTCGAGTTGGCGCGCGCCCTGGCGCTCGACCCGCGCCTGGTCCTCCTCGACGAGCCGGCCTCTGGGCTCAGCCCTACCGAGCGACAGCAGCTCAGTGCGCTGGTGCGCGACCTGCGAGCGCGGGGGCTCGGAGTGCTGCTCATCGAGCACGACGTGCCGATCGTCATGGGCGTGGCCGATCGGGTGGCTGTGCTCAACTTCGGCGAGAAGATCGCCGATGGCCCGCCTAGCGCGGTCGCCCACGACCCGAAGGTACTCGAAGCGTACCTGGGCGGCGAGATGCGCGGCGGCCCGCTCGCCGATGGTGCGCACCGCCCACCGTGGCTGCTGGAGATCCACGATCTGTACGTGCGACGGGGCGCCGTGCCAGCCCTGCAGGGCGTGTCGCTCACGGTGGCCCCGGGCGAGCTGCTGGCAGTGGTCGGGCCCAACGGGGCGGGCAAGTCCACCTTGCTCGGGGCCATCGCCGGCCTGTTCCCTGCCACCAGCGGCGAAATCCGCCTGGCAGGCGACGCGCTAACCGGCCGCTCGCCCGAAGCGCTCGCGCGAGGCGGTGTGAGCTTGGTGCCCGAGCGTCGGCAGCTATTCACCGGGCTCACCGTCCGCGAGAACCTCGTGCTCGGAGCCTACCCTCGCTACGGACTCCACGGCGGGTGGGGTGGCCTACCCGCGCCGGTGCTGGCCAGTCTGGAGCAGGTTCTGGCCCTGTTCCCCCGCCTGCGCGAGCGCCAGGGCCAGCATGCCGGGACGCTGTCCGGTGGCGAGCAGCAGATGCTGGCCATCGGCCGTGCGCTGATGAACGCCCCGCGCCTGCTGCTGCTCGACGAGCCCTCGCTCGGCCTGGCGCCGCGGCTGGTGGCCGAGATCTTCCATACTCTGCGGACCCTGCGCCAGCAGGGAATGACGATCGTGCTGGTGGAACAGAACGTACGCGCCGCGTTGGCCGTGGCCGACTTCGTGTACTGGCTGGAGCGCGGCCGCGTGGTGCGGGCCGGCACGCCCGCCGAGGAGGCGACCCTGGCCGAGCGGGCCGCCGGACTGGGGGCGCCCGCCGCGGAGGCGCTGGGCGGCTAAGTCGCCCGATTCACAGTCGCACAGGCCCCGAGTCTGCTACACTGAGGGCCAGCACAGCACGCTAGGGGAGCGAGTGCGATGGCCACGCCCGCCCAAGAGCCCCCTGCTTACTTGGAGCTGGCTGACGGGCGGCGCGTCCCGCTCGATCGCCCCCAACTCACGCTTGGACGCAGCAGCGCGAGCGATGTCGTCCTGGCCGACGAGCGGGTCTCCCGGCGCCACGCCCAGATCCGTCGCCTCCCGCAAGGCTGGCTACTCATCGACCTCGGCAGCAGCAACGGCACCCAAGTCAATGGCTACGGCGTGACACTGCCCCACTTGCTCCAGGATGGCGACGAGATCACCCTCGGGACCCAGCGGCTGGTCTTCCACACGGGTGAGGCGCCTCCGCCGCCCACGCCACGCAAGCGACAACAAGCCGAGACCGTCCTGGGGCGCTCTGCGTTCGGGCTCGATGCACCTCCTCGGCCGGCCGCATCCAGCGAAGCGCCCACGGGCGAGCACCACCTCGACCCGTGAGCTGGTGGTGTGAAGGCAAGAGCAAGCCGCGCGACTCGGCGGGTAGGCAGGGCTGTAGTTAGCGCGGGGAGGGGCGAGAATGGTCTGCAGCGGCTGCGGTGCGGCGAATCCTGCCGGCGCGCCCCGGTGCCAGCGCTGCGGTCAGGCGCTCGTCCCAGCGTCCACCGCCGATGCGGCCGTTCGCCCAGCGCCCGCGGGCGCGCCCCTTGCTAGCGGCGTAGATGGCGCGCCGCGCGCCGCGCTCGTCTTCCGCAACGGTCCCTGGGCGGGTAAACAATGGGAGCTGGCCAGCGTGGGACCGTTGACCATCGGGCGCAGCCCCGAGAACGACCTGGTGCTGGATCACCCCTCCGTCTCCCGCTATCACGCGCGCCTGTACGAGCAACGCGGGTGTTGGCATGCCGAGGATCTCGGGAGCCGCAACGGGACCTACGTGAACAGCGTAGCGGTGTCGACGGAGCCCTGCGCGTTGCACCATGGCGACCTGCTGCGGCTCGGGGAGATCGAGGCCCTGTTCCAAGCCTCGGAGGCACGGCGACCAGGCCACGACGTAGGGGCACGCACCGACGCGCTGGTGTTGGCCGATGGTCAGGAGCTACCCCTGGCCGGCGAGCACATCGAGATCGGCCGGTCGCCCAGCAGCGATATCGTGCTGGAGGACATCACCATCTCGCGCACGCACGCGCGCCTGGAGCACTTGCCGCAGGGGTGGCTGCTGAGCGATCTGGGGAGCAGCAACGGCACCCGCGTGAATGGGCAACGCGTCACCGCGCCGGTGCTCTTGCGCGACCACGACGCGATCGCCTTCGGCCGCCTGGTGGTCACCTATCGGGCGCGGGCCAGTACGTCCCGGTCCAGTGGCCAGACCTGGCTCGTCCAGCGGCAAGCGGAGGGGTTTGTCATCGAGGGCGGGCGTCGCCCGACCGACTTGCTGGAGCGGCGCCCACTCGGCACGCCACTCATCCAGCTCGAGGAAGTGCACAAGAGCTATCGCACCCGCGCCGGCCCCCAGCACGTGCTTCGCGGCGTGTCGCTCACCATTCGCGCCGGCGAGTTCGTGGCGATCGTCGGTCCCTCGGGGTGCGGCAAGTCCACTTTGCTGAATGTGATCACGGGGATCGACCGGCCCGACGCGGGCCGCGTCACCGTAGCCGGACAGGATGTCCTGCGCATGGGGACCGATGCGCTAGCTCGCTGGCGGGGCCGCCAGATCGGCATTGTGTTCCAGTTCTTCCAGTTGCTGCCCACGCTCACCGTCCTGGAGAACGTGATGCTACCGATGGCCTTCTGCAACACGTATCGAGGACGGCGCGAGGTACGGGCGCTGGAGTGCCTACGCCTGGTGGGTATGGAGCAGGTGGCGCGGCGGCTCCCGAGCGCGCTCTCGGGCGGGCAGCAGCAGCGCGTGGCCATCGCCCGCGCCCTGGCCAACGACCCGCCGATCCTCGTGGGTGACGAGCCGACCGGCAACCTCGACAGCAAAGCCAGTCAACAGATGTTCGAGCTGTTCGCGCGCCTCGTAGCTGCGGGCAAGACGATGTTGATGGTCACTCACGACCCGGAGATCGCCAACAGCATCCCGCGCAAGATCGAGATGCTGGATGGCCAGATCGTCGCCATGAGTTGAGCGAGTAGTCGCGTGAGGACGGTATCCCGGCAGTAATTGCTCGGTTTGGAGCAGCGAGGCTACAATCGGGGCGCATGTGGCACGACTGAGTCGTGCGGTATCGTCCGCGTCGGTGTTCGACCCAGGGCTGGATGTTGTCGCCGGTGCTCCTTCGCCGGCCTCCGCCGCCCGCAGTGAGGTTCTAGACAGCGCGCACCCAGAGGAGGGCACATGAGGTGGCCCCATCACGGGCGACTCGCACTGGTAGCCATGCTGGTCGGAATGACAGCATCCGTCGCGCGGTCGCCTAGCGCCATCGCGGGCCTCCCTGCGGACGAGTCGAGAGTGCCCGTCGCCTCCCGCCCGGTCGGCCAGCTCGACCCCGACATCGTCGTCGAGATCACCAGCCCACGGCCCGGCGAGCGCCTACGCGGGCGGGTCGAGATCACCGGCTACGCGTTCGACCGGCGGAGTCAGAGTGGCTCGGGCCTCAACGAGCGAGACTTCCAGATCTACCTCAACGACTTTCGCGATCCCTGGAACCTGTTCGACTACGCCTTGGCGAACCGCGACAGCCCGGAGGTCGCTCAGCAATACGGACCGCAGTTCGACAAGGCTGGGTTTTGGGATGTCTGGCAGACGTGCTCGTTCCCCGAGGCCCCGTATCGCCTGACGGTCTGGGTCTCCAGCCTCACGGCACCGGGCGCGCGCGGGATGGCCAGCGTGGATGTCTACGTCGAAGGCTGCCCGGAAGGCCAGCCAATCATGCGCGGCGACCGCACGTCTCTGCCCGCCGATTTCGCCACCGTGCGCCTAGGGCCCAGCGGTATCGCTGCCTACCCCCTCGATCCGATCCTCGCCGACTTTGCCGCGGGCATCGACGCGCGGTGCGCCCAGATGGCCGCGTCGTGCATGTACGGCCTGCAGTTCCGCGAGTTGCCCGGTCCCGGCGGGACACGCACCAATACCTACTATCGCTACTATGTCGATCCTAGCGACAACACCTTCGCTCTCGCCTATTCTCCGCCCGGCGACGACCCACTCGAGTACCTGATCCCGTGGACGCCCTCGCCTGCTATCCAGAGCGGCGGCGCGACAAATCGCATCGCGGTGATCGCACAGGGCAACTGGCTCCGCCTGTTCGTCAACGGGCAGCAGATCGGCGAGTACCGCGACCCGCAGGAGCGCCGGCCGTGGGGGCAAATCGGCTGGATGGCCGAGACCGCCGACCGCGGCAGCAACGTTGTGGTGGAGTTCGACAACTTCCTGGTGACAACCCCTGGCCCCGCCGAACGCCTGGAGCCCCTGTTCCCGATTGGCGGTGCTGGCGCGCCCGCGGGGGCCCAAGCCTCCCCCGCGCCGAGCACGGGCCGCGTGCTGTTCCGCGACGATTTCACCGACCCCAACAGCGGGTGGCCACGCCAAGCCAGCGATCCCTCCACGCGCCGGGTCGGCTATGTCAATGGCGAGTATCTCGTCGCCAAATTGCCGGGCAGTGGAGGCGCCCCCTACGTGACCCGCTCGGAGCGCTACGGCGACTTCCTCGTCGAAATCGACGCGCGGCTCAGTCCGCCCACCGACGACGCCTATCTCTACCTCGATTTCCGCCGCCAGGACAACGGCGACCACTACTCGTTCGTGGTCGACCCGAACGACAGCACGTTCCTGCTGGCGCGGAACACCGGCGGGGTGTTCCACACCCTGATCGGCTGGACCCCCGCCCCCGCGATCCAACCCGGACCGGCGCGGAACCGCCTGGGCGTGCGGGCGCAGGGCCCCGACATCGTGCTGCTCGTGAACGGCCAGGAGGTCGGGCGGGTACGTGACGAGGCGCTACGCGAGGGCGCGCTCGCATTCGGCGTGGGCAGCCTCAGCGACGGTCCCGCCGAGGGCTATTTCGGCAACCTAGTGGTGACGAGCGTCGACTAGCGCGCAGACGACCGCGCCCAGGGCGTGGGGGAGAAGCCGGCGGTGGAATCGCCCACTCGTGCGACGCGCATCAGCGAGCTGGAGGGTCAACGCCTCGGCCCCTACCAGGTCATGGAGCGGATCGGGCAGGGCGGCATGGCGTTCGTCTACAAGGCTATGCAGCCCACCTTGCGCCGCCATGTGGCGATCAAGGTCCTGCCGCCCTACTTCGTCCACGAGGAGAACTTCCGCGCGCGGTTCCAGCAGGAGGCCGAGACCGTCGCCCGGCTCGTGCACCCCAACATCCTGCCCATCTTCGACTACGGGCAGCATGGGGACATCCCCTA
>JADGHJ010000100.1 GCA_019686175.1 Chloroflexota bacterium
GGTGGCAACTGAGCGCTTCCTGACTCCTAGGGCACGACCTCGAAGGCCACTGTCCAGCACTCGCCTCCCGGGTAGCAGTATTCCGCACGCCACAGTCCGGGCAGGTAGCCGGGAATATCGCGCGTGAGCAGCACCTCGACCCGGAACGCCCCGTCCTCGGCGACTTGGACGAACGCCTGGTCGCCACGCACGAAATAGCTGTACTTGTCGCCGTTGGGCGCCACGTACGCTTCATTGAGCACCACGCCCGGCGTGAAGCCCGCTCCCTCGAAGACGAACGCCTCCTCGGCACTTCCGGCCAGCGGCGTCACGGAGAACTCTTCCGCCTGTACGGGTGCTGCGACCAGGAGCGCGCTCAGCGCGAGCGCGGCCGTTGACTGGCGAATCACAGCCTGGACCTCTCGTCTGCAAATCGCGATGGCGAACGGCCAGCCGGGGCGCCACTGGGCACATCCCCTGGGCATCATAGCCCCTGGGCGCACGCGACGCGCCTCTCAGTTTCGCGAGGGAGACTGCGCCCGCCTCAGGGGCGGGCATGGTGGGCGGGCAGATCCGCGCCGGTGGCGGTACCCACGGGGACATCGAGGCCGGCGATCGGCGCGGTCTGCGCGCCCTGTACGGCCGGCAGGGCGATGACACGCTCGAACACCTGCCGGAACGCCTCCACCACGGTGGGATCGAGCTGGCTACCGGCGACGCGGTGGATCTCTGCCAGTGCGCGCTCGAACGGCAGCCCCCGGCGGTAGGGGCGGTTGGAGATCATCGCGTCGAAGGTGTCGGCCACGCTGAAGATGCGCGCGCCTAGCGGGATGGTCTCGCCCGCGAGGCCGAAGGGGTAGCCCGAGCCGTCCCAGCGCTCGTGGTGGTACAGCACGACCGGCACCGCGCTGCGCAGGAAGTCGATGCCCGCGATGATGCGCTCGCCGAGCTGCGGGTGCTGGCGCATCAGGGCCCACTCCTCTTCCGTGAGCTGGCCCGGCTTGCGCAGGATGGCATCTGGGATGCCGATCTTGCCGATGTCGTGCAGCGCGGCACCGTAGTGCAGCGCTTTCAGCTCCGGCCCCTGGAGGCCGAGCTGCTCGGCGATCAACAGCGTGATGCCCGTAACCCGCTCGCAGTGGCCCTCGGTCGCCGAGTCGCGCGCGTCGAGCGCGGCGGCCAGGGCCTCGATGGTGGCCAGGTACGAGCGCTCCAGCTCGGCGTAGACGGTCCGGAGCTGCTCCAGCGAGCGGTTGAGGTCGCGGGCGTAGGCCAGCATCTGCTGCGCCTCGACAGCGGAGATCGTGGCCGAGCTGCCCGTCGCGCCCGTCGCCGCTAGTGTAGTGACCACGGCCGGCGGGTCTACGGGGCCCAGTGGCAGCGAGGCCGGGGGCAGCAGCACCCCGGGCGCATCGCCCGCTGGTGCCGGCTGCTCGATGCCCGACTGCTCGGCCACGGTGCGCGGGAGCAGCTCTTGCAGCTTGGAGACCAGGGCCAGCGGGCTGAACGGTTTCATGAAGTAGGCGTCAGCGCCGACCAGGGTCCCGCGGATCTGGCTCTCGCTGTCGCGTCGGGCGGTGAGCAGGACGATGGCGATCTGCCGGGTGGCTGGATCGTGCTTGAGCTGGCGGCAGACCTCGAAGCCGTCCAGGCCGGGCATGTTGACGTCGAGCAGAATGACGTCCGGCCGGACCGCGCGGGCGAGCTGCAGCGCTTGCTGCCCATTGCTGGCGTAGAACATCTCCCAGCGGGCTTCGCCCAGCGTCGCCGCCACGAGTCGGCGTACGCGCTGCTGGTCGTCCGCGACGAGGATCTTGGCTCGTGGCATACGCGCTCTCCCGCCTTACTGCAGCAGCGCGGCGAAGTCGACGTGATCGTGCTCAGGCCCGCTGCCCGGCAGCACGCGCCGGAGCCAGCCGGGAGGGGCGGACGTGCAGCGCGCCGCCAGCAGCGAACCTACCAGGACGCCTAGCAGCATGCCCAGGCCCACGCCCAGGGCGAACACTTGCTCCCGCTCCCGCTTCACTGGACGCGCACCAGCGTGGGGGCCTGGGCCCACAGCTCTTCGAGACGATAGTAGTCGCGCTCGGCGATGTTGAATAGGTGAACGACGACGTCTCCGTAGTCGAGCAGGACCCAGCCGGACACCGCGGTGCCCTCGCGTTGCCGGGGCCGCACCCGGAGCGCCTCGAACACCTCATCGACGATGGTGCGGTCCAGCGCCTCCAGCTGCCGCTCGCTGTTGCCTGAGGCAATCACGAAGTAGTCGGCCAGCGGCGAGAGCTGCCGCAGATCCAGGAGCACGATGTCACTCGCTTGGCGATCGGCCGCCACGTCGACGATCTTGTGTGCCAACACCAGCGGATCCACAGCGCCTCGTTCCATTCTCACCCATCGCTCGGCCTGCCTTGCGGCACGCCTCTCACTCGGCGTCGGCCCGCCACCGACGCATCGCCCTCGGTGGGGTACCGGCAGTATAACAAGTCGGCTTGCGCCGACCATGGCGTGTGGCCGCACCGGAGTGAGCGATGGAACTGTCGCCGCTGTTGCTGCTGTATGTCTTCATAGTCGTGAGCTTTGGCGCGTTTGTAAAGGGGTTTGCGGGCTTCGGCCTGCCCTTGATCGCCGTGCCGTTGCTGGCGCAAGTGATCGATCCGAAGACGGTGGTGGTGACGTTCGCCATCCCGACTCTGGTCTCCAACCTGGTCGTGCTGCTGCAGGGCAGCGTGCCCTGGCTGGCCGTGCGGCGGGCGGTGCCCTTCCTGCTCACCTTGAGCGCCGGGGCACTGGTCGGCGCGGTCCTGGTGCCAACGCTGGACGCGCGACTCGTGTCCTTGTTGATCGGCGTGGTGGCGCTGGGCTTTGGCCTGCTGTCACTGGTGCGGGTGGAGCTGAAGCTAACGGCCGGGCAGGAGCGCGTGGCATCGCCGGTGCTCGGCGGGGCCTGCGGGCTGCTCGGCGGCGCTACCACGATCTACGCGCCGCTGGCAGCGCTGTACTTCCAGACCTTGCGCTACGAGAAGTGGGCGTTCGTGTACGTCCTGTCGCTACTGTTCCTGGTGGCGACGAGCGTCCAGGTGGCTACCTTCCTGGCGCTCCGAATGTATCGACCCGAGCTAGCGTTGGGTGGGCTGCTGCTGTGCCTGCCCATCGCGCTGGGTGTCCGGCTCGGGCTGTGGGCGCACCGCCGTGCCTCGGCGATGTGGTTCCGTCAAGTGGTGCTGTTGCTGGTGCTGGTCAGCAGCGTGCAACTGATCGCCCGTGGGCTGGGCCTGATCCGCTGAGGCCGTGGCCCCCAGCGGTTCGCTTCGATGTCAGCCTCTTCAGCATCTGGCGTCCCTTTTGCTGCGCTGATCTGCCCGCCGGCGAGTCGGTCCAAGGGTGGAAGGGCTTGCCGGGCCAGCGTGGCTGCTCGCGCACGTCGGCCGCCAGGTCTCCTCGCAGTCAGAACAGGCGGAGCTGCCGCGGCGCGTCGAGGTCCCAATGCAGGCTCAAGGCGCGCCGGTCCGCAACCTGCACCGGCACGCTCGGGCGGCCCGCCGCGCGCACAGCCGCCAGGGCAGCCGCCCGAGCGGTGCGCTGCGAGTTGTTGACCTCGCTCAAGTGAGCCAGCCACACGGCGTCCTGGTTGTGGGAGATAGCGGCCATCAGGCAGTGCGCCGCGTCGTGATTCGACAGATGCCCGAGCGGGCTGGCGATGCGCCGCTTCAGCTGGGGATGGTAGGGCCCGCGCGCGAGCTGCTCGGCGTCGTGGTTGAACTCCAGCACCAGGAGCTCGGTCTCGCGTAGATACGGCAGGATGCGCTCTGGCACGTGGCCCAGGTCGGTGACGATGCAGGCCCGGGCGCGAGCGGTGCTGAGGTGGTAGGCGACCGGCTCGGCGGCGTCGTGCGGCACGGCGAACGGTCGTACGGTGAAGGCACCGATCTGGAACGGCTGGCCCGCCACGACCTGGTGGCATGTCGCGCGCGGCGGCAAACGCCCGGCCGCCGCGGCCAGCGTCCCACCCGTGGCGTACAGTGGCACAGGGTGGCGCTTGAGCAGGCCGGGCACGCCCCCGAGGTGGTCCGTGTGCTCGTGGGTAACCAGGACCGCGCTGAGCTGGCGGGGATGTAGGCCGAGCTGGGCGAGTCGCTCTGTGAGCGCGCGGAGGGGCAGGCCGCAGTCGACCAGCACCAGCGTATCGTCGGCCCGCAGCAGAAAGGCGTTGCCCGCACTGCCGCTGGCCAGGGACCATACCTGCACGCCCGCTTCTCCCCGGGGAGCCGCCGCCCTGCCTGGGCGACAGCCGTGACGATTCTAGCGCGCGCGGGGAGGCGACCACCATGGGTGGGCAGGCCCCAGGTGTTCCAGCCCCGTCACGAGGGGGCCGCGTGAAGCTGGGTTAGTCGAGGTAGTCGCGGAGCTTCTTGCTCCGGAGCGGGTGGCGCAGCTTCCGCAGCGCCTTCGCCTCGATCTGCCGGATCCGCTCGCGGGTGACGCCGAACTCGTGACCGACTTCCTCCAGCGTGCGCTGGCGACCGTCGTCGAGGCCGAAGCGCAGCTGGAGGACACGGCGCTCTCGGCCAGACAGCGAGTCGAGCACCTCCTCGACCTGCTCTTTCAGCATCTGGTAGGAAGCGACCTCCGCGGGGGCGGGCGCGGCGTGGTCCTCGATGAAGTCGCCGAGGTGGCTGTCCTCCTCCTCGCCGATCGGGGTCTCCAGCGAGACGGGCTCCTGGGAGACCTTCTGGATCTCGCGGACCTTCTCGGGTGCCAGCTCCATCTCGCGGCCGATCTCTTCGCTGGTGGGCTCGCGGCCCTTCTCCTGCAGCAGGCGGCGGTATAGCCGGCTGAGCTTGTTGATCGTCTCGACCATATGGACAGGGATGCGGATGGTGCGCGCCTGGTCGGCGATGGCGCGGGTGATCGCCTGGCGGATCCACCAGGTGGCGTAGGTGCTGAACTTGTAGCCCTTGCGGAACTCGAACTTCTCGACGGCGCGGATGAGCCCGATATTGCCCTCTTGCACGAGGTCCAAGAGAGACATGCCGCGGCCGATGTACTTCTTCGCCACACTGACCACCAGGCGGAGGTTGGCCTCGGTGAGGCCGGCGCGCGCCGCCTCGGCGGCCTCGCGCTTGGCGCGACAGTGGGCGTCGGCGGCCTCGGCGTGGGTCGCCAGCCACTCATCGATCACTTCTGGAGCTGGCGGCTGGCCGGTCGCCAGCACGCTCTCGGCGGCCAGCGTGCGGATCTCCTCGGGCAAGAGCCGGCAGAGGACGGATAGCTCGAAGAGCGCCTGGCGCGCCGTCTCTGCCGGCACACCCATGCGGGCCCCGGCGGCCGCGGCTCGATCGTCGGGCAGGTCGGCGAGCTGGCCGAGTTCGTAGTAGCGCTCCAGCAGCGCGGTGACCGTGGGCGCGGCGGGCGGGTACAGGGTCGCGATGTAGGCGTAGTGTGCGTGCCAGCGCTCGTAGGCGCGACTGAGCAACTCGCTACCCTCGACGGCCCGCGCCCGCTCCTGCGAGAGCGCCGCTTGCAGCTCGTCGAGGTAGCGGCCCTCCTCCATGGCGCGCGCGAGCTGCTTCTCGCCCTCCCAGCTGAGCAGGCGCACCAGCCCGATCTCGCGGAGGTACATACGGACGTGGTCTTCGAGGCCCTCGAGGTCGCCGCGGTCCTCATCGTGCGTCTCGTCGGCCTCGAGCTGGTCGAGCTCTCTGGGCGAGGGCTCGCGGCCGAGCGGTGCGGGTTCATACGGACGAAGTGGTCCTAGATCGTCGAGGGGGAGCAGCGCCGCCTCCGGCTCGCCAGAGTCCGGTGGCTCGAGGTCGAGCGCCAGGTCGGCATTGACGGCCAGCGCGTCCTCCTCGACCAGGTCGAGCACGGGGTCGGGCGCGGGCGTGGGGCCGGGATCCACCTGCTCGTCCGCCGGGCCGCGAGCATGGTCGGCCTCGGGCGAGGCGGCCTGCTCTGCCGCGGTCCGAGCCGGCTCGCTCGGGCCTGAGGACGCGGGCAGCGTGTAGAGGAGGTCGTTGGACGAATCGGGAGCTGGGATCGGCTCAGGAATCACCCCGTACCTCCTTGGCCGCCGGGAACCGCCAGGTGCTTGCCACGACCCGTCCCCGCGCTGCTTGTGCCAACTCTAGCTGCCGGCGCTGCGCCGCCAGGTGGGCCAACCGTTCGGCCAGCTCAGGCGCGGGTCCATCGGCGCTGCCGCGGACAAGGCTCTCGATCTCGTGCCATTCGCGTACTACGCGGCGTTTTCGCAATTCCAGCGCCGTGTTGTCAAGTTCCTCGCGTAATTGCGCGGGTGAGAGCAGACGATTCTCCTCCACGAGCGCTTGGACCGATGCCCACGTCGTGGCCAGCTCGTCGGGTAGAGGCGGGCCGCCCGCTGCGCCGCCCGCTTGCAGCCAGGCCAGCAGGGCGCGACAGTCGCCACGCGCGAGGTCGGCCTCGGCGAGACCGCCGCTAGGAGCCCCCAAGGTGATGAGCGCCAAGGCGTACTCCTCCAGCCGATCTGGCCGTACCACCGTCGTGGCGGGCTGTGGCCGCGCCACGCGCGTTGGGGGCCGCGCCAGGTCCTCGATCACGCTGTCCGGTAGGCCCACGATGGCGGCTAGCCGCTGCGCGTAGTGCGCGCGCTCGACATCGTCGGCCACGTCGCGCAGCGTCGGCACCAGCGCTTCCACTGCAAGCTGCTTGCCACGCGGCGTGGCCAGGTCGTACTGGCCCGGCACCTGGTCTAGCAGGAAGTCGAGCACCGGGGGCGCGCCGTCGATGAGCGCCCGCCACCGCTCGGGCGCGGCGCGGATCAGATCGTCGGGATCCTGCCCCTCGGGGAGCCGCGCGACCCGCAGCGTGGCCGCGGCCGTGGTGCGGTAGTGGACTGCGCGCTCGGCCGCGCGCCCGCCACGGACGGCCGGCAGCGGCACTGGCGTCGCCAGCGCCTGCCGGGCGACCACCAGGCTGCGGAGCGTGGCCTGTTGACCGGCCGCATCGGGGTCGAGCGCGAACACGATGTCCTCGGCCAGCCGGCCGAGGGGCGCGAGCTGGCGGGCGCTGAGCGCCGTCCCCAGGGCAGCCACCACGTTGCGGAACCCTGCCTGATGCGCCATCACTGCGTCGACGTACCCCTCGACGATCACGGCCTGGCGGGCGGCGCGGATGGCGTCGCGCGCGAGGTCCAGGGCGTACAGGTGCGCGCCCTTGTCGAACAGGGGCGTCTGGGGCGAGTTGAGGTACTTGGGCACGCCGTCGGGCTGGAGCGTACGCCCGCCGAATCCGATCGTCCGCCCCTGCGCGTCGCGGATCGGGAACATGAGGCGATGGCGGAAGCGATCGCGAAGGGCGGCCGGCCCGGCGCCCTCACGCTCCTCGCGCGCCACGGCCAGGCCGGCGGTCACGATCTCCTCCTGGTGGAAGCCCTGTTCGAGGAGGTGCTGGGTAAGCGCGGCCGGACTGTCGGGCGCGTAGCCCAGCAGGAAGCGCTCGCGCGTCTCCACGGTGATGCCTCGGCCGTCGAGGTAGCGGCGCGCGGCCGCGCCCAGCGTGTGCTGCATCAGCAGGGCGTGGTAGTACAGCGCCGCAGCCTCGAGTGCTTGCCGCAGGCGCGCGTCGGCTTGCTCGCGGGCCGTGTCGCGGGGAGCGTCCAGGGCCACGCCGGCGCGGGCCGCGAGGGCCCGCAGCGCCTCGGCGAACGCCAGGCCATCGCGCTGCATCACGAAGGTGAACACGTCGCCGCCAGCGCCGCAGCCGAAGCACTTCCAGGTTTGTGTCTCGGGGAACACGTAGAACGAGGGGGTCTTCTCCGCGTGGAAAGGACACAACCCCTTGTAGCTGCTGCCGGCGCGCTTGAGAGGCACGCTGCTGCCGACGATCTCGACGAGGTCGAGCCGCGCCTTGACTTCTTCGACGGGCGAGCCCGCCATGGCCGTGTCTCCTGGTCCTCCTGACCGACGCGGGAACGGTCGCGGCGAGGCAGCAGCTAGACGACGCGGGGCCGACAGGCCAGGATCGGCCGGTTATAGCCGAACGCCGGCGCTGATGCAACAGCCCCGCCAACGACGCGCCCGCATGCCTCAAGCTGGCGCCGCTGCTCCCTCTGGTGGTATAGACTATGCCCCCCTGCAGTCCCCCGGCTCGATATCCACCCGTAACGCCGGAGCGGGAGCCAGCCGCTGCACCGGCGTACGGTGACGGATGCGCGTCGGCTCGCAGCCGCGATTCGCCAACGACCGGCTCGTAGAGCTATGCCATCGCTGCAGCGCCGGAGGCGGGCGGCTGACAGCGCGGCGGGAAGATGTCGACATCGACTACTGATGCGAAGTGCGCGAGAGGCGGGGCCGACGGAGACGGTAGCCCGTCGGCGCGAAGCAGTGTCTCGTGCAGCGCGAGGACGCGTGCGTGATACAGGGGGTACGGTCGGTGGTGCACCTGCGTGGTCCAGATGCGGTCGCGCCGCTTCACGTGGAGCACATAGCGCTCGATCAGGAAATGCTCGAGCGTGCCGGGCCGCGCCGACCCCAGCGCATCCCCAACCACGTAGCGGACGGCTACCGCTCCCCGTTGCCCCGTGAGCCGCTGCAGCCGGTACTCGATGGTGGCGTTACGGCGGCGCATCCACCCGCGCGCATGATAGTACGGAAGGCCGAAGACGAACCGGGCCCCGGCGACGGCCAGCCGGGATGCCGCGTCGAGGGAGAAGAAGTAGACACCCGGATCGCGCCCCTCGAAGTGCACGTAGGTACGGACGTTGGTCTCCAGGAAGGTCAGCCCCGCCCGGGCGGACCACCCGGCTGGA
This sequence comes from Chloroflexota bacterium, assembly GCA_019686175.1. Classification (GTDB taxonomy): domain Bacteria; phylum Chloroflexota; class UBA6077; order UBA6077; family JAJPHF01; genus JADGHJ01. Next base: position 8,765 of record JADGHJ010000100.1, read on the forward strand.
CGGGCCTGCTCCACCACGAACGGGATGAGGCCCACATAGGCGGCGCCCGCGTACAGATCGATGGTCAGCTCCGGCGGGACCAGGGGGCGCAAGACGGCCTCCTCCACCGGCCAGTGCAGGAACAGCAGCGAGTGCCAGCGCTGGTAGCCGACTGGCCAGCCCAGCGGCCGCTGAGTCGGTGCGAGCCGATTGATGCTCATCCGCCCTCGCTCCTCGCTGACCGCTGGCCCTCGACGTCCTCCGAGGAGTCAGCGTGAGGTCGGCGCGGCACGCCGCGTGCGTGCGGAGTCCTGATGTCCATCCACAAGAGCGAAGATGGGGGAGGCGATGGCCGGAGACGCGCGCGAGATACAGTGCAACCGGGCGTTGAAGCTGGGCGCCCTGGGGATGTTCCTGGTGACGCTGGCTGCCCTCTCCCATCGGATCGCTCAGCACGGTGGCTCGGCGCTCGTGGGGCCCTACGACTTGCTGCTGCTCGGGCTATCCACCTACCGTACCGGCCGGCTGGTCGCCTACGAGCGCATCGCCGAGCCGCTCCGCGCTCCCGTAACGGAGACGAAGCCCGATCCTTCGGGCGTCGGAGAGACGGTGGTCGCGAGGGGCCGCGGCGCGCGGCAGGTGCTTGGCGAGCTGGCGTCCTGTCCCATCTGTATTGGGACCTGGGCGGCTGCCGGGATGGTGTACGGACTTCACATTGCCCCACGCCCGACACGCGTGTTCCTCTCCATCATGGCCACCACTGGGGCTGCCGAACTGCTCTTGGAAGCGAGCGAGGCGCTGAGCTGGCTGGGACGTGCGGCGCGACGACACTGCGCGCGCTGACCGCGAGCGTGTCGGCGTGCGCATCAGGGTAGCGGAGCAGGTCCGGACGCGCGCCGCACCCCGGCGCCGCAGGTGGAGTCCGCGCTATTCGCCCTCGCGTAGCTCGTCGAGTGTCTCAGGCTCTCGCCCACGGGGATGTGGGCCCGTTGCGTCGCCCGCATGAACCGTGGGCTCCTCCGCGGCGTCGCTATGATCCGCGCGTTTCACCAGCCACCCGCGCTCGTCGCTTAGCACGCTTACGACAATCGGGACTTGCACGGCGTCTGCCTGGGCTACGATCTCCAGGCGGAGATCGTCCAGCGCCTGCTCGGGCTCGGCTTGCACCCGCAGCGCCTGGTCGCGCTGCAGGGCGGCGAGCGCCTGGCGGAGGCGGCTCGGGAAGGCGCCCGTGGCTGCGCCGATGGTCTCTGCGGGCCGTCTTGCCCTGGGGTTCTTGGACACGATCTCGATGGTCGGCACGTGCTACCTCCGAGGTCACAGCCTCAGCGAACGATCGGGAGAGGTGGTCCTCGTAGCCACCCTCATGGCCCGCCATCTCTCCGGGGTCCGGCCGGTGTCGGCGGCCTGCTTGCCCGCCTGGCCCTCGGAACGCGGTCGATGCACAGGCCATGCCATCCCACCCCGTTCGGCTCGGTGAGCGGGCGCGGGGAGCAGGTGGGAGGACGACCTCGTAATGGCACAGGACTTGCAGGCCGGCGGCAGCCCTCGGTGAGGTGCCTCCTCGTCCTGCCGCGGCTCGATGAGGGGTGTTGCCTCACTGAGGCTGGACCGCGCGGTGGGTAGGTGCAGAGCACAGAGGTGCTGCCATGGAGAGTCGTGCCAAGCTCGCGGGCCACGCGATCCACCCGATGCTCATTGTCTTTCCGCTGGGGCTGCTCGCGATGGCCGTGGTCTTCGACATCATCTACCTGTTCACGGGCAACGCCGAGCTGGCGACCTTCTCGTACTGGGCGATCGCCGCCGGAATCGTGACCGGGCTGATTGCGGCGGTGTTCGGGGTCTGGGACTGGCTATACATCCCAGCCCAGACCCGGGCCAAGGCCATCGGGCTGTGGCACGGCGGCGGCAACGTGGTCGTCGTGCTCCTGTTCCTCGTCGCCTGGCTGCTGCGCAGCGGTGCGACCGCGCCACCGTATCGGCCCGACGGACTGCCCTTCGTGCTGGAGATCCTCGGTGGGCTGCTCGCTCTGGTGACGGGCTGGCTGGGCGGGGAGCTGGTCGAGCGGCTCGGGGTCGGCGTGGACCAGGGGGCGCATCTGAACGCGCCCAACTCGCTCTCGGGGCGGCCGGCGCACGAGCGGGCGGCATAGGTGCGCGACACCCCAGCGCCGTTCCCAGGGCGCGCTGGACACGGTCGCTGCCTACGACGGGCGCATCGTGCCGGCATCGCGATCCATTAGCCACAGCACTTGTGTGGGGCGGCAGGGAGCGGTATCCGTGGATGGCGCGGGAGGGACGATGACGGGCAACGTCTCGGCCTCGGCCTCGCGGCCGGCCCGGTATCTCCCGCAGCTACTGCTCCGTCCAGCGCGCGTCGATACCCCCGAGTTGCTCGATCGCTCGGGACACGATCCCGCCCTGCTGGCCGGCAATCTGGCCGATCTGTCTCGGGTGAACCGCTGGCTTGGCGGTATCCGCCTGACGCTCCAGGCCCTGGAGCGGCTAGTCGTCGACCTGCCTCCCGGCGCCGCGCTTCACATCGTGGACGTGGGTGCGGGTGGGGCCGACATTCCCGCAGCAGTGGCCGAGTGGGCGGCCCGGCGCGGGCTTCGGCCGCGGATTCTGGCCGTCGACATCTGCCCGGAGATCCTCCGCCTGGCCACGCGGTCGCCAATGCACGCGGTGGCACCGCTGTTGGCCGACGGCCGAGGCTTGCCGTTCGCCGACGGCAGTCTCGACGTGGCCATCTGCTCGCTGGTGCTCCACCACCTGTCACCCGAGCACGCGGTGGCCCTGCTCCGCGAGATGGGGCGGGTGGCGCGGCACGGGATCGTGGTGAACGACCTCGTGCGGACCTGGATGGGCTATCTGGGCGCGTGGCTGCTCAGCCGCGCGCTCACTCGCAACCCGCTGACCCGCCACGATGCCCCGCTCTCGGTCCGGAAAGCGTACACCCGTGCCGAGCTGGTCGAGTTGCTCAGCCGCGCCGGGCTCCGCCCGGTCGCTGGCATCGGGTTCCTCGGCTACCGCCTGGCGCTGGCGGCCAGGAGGCCGGCGTGAGCGGCGAGCGCCGGGCCGAGGTGCTGGTCGTTGGCGGCGGGCCGGCGGGCGCCATGACCGCCGCGTTGCTGGCTCGCCGTGGGCGCGACGTGCTGGTGCTGGAGAAGGCGCGCTTCCCGCGTGAGAAGCCCTGTGCCGAATATCTCAGCCCGGGCGTGGTCGCCATCCTGCAACGCGCGGGCGTGCTCGACGCCGTCCGGGCGGCCGGGGCGGCGTGGCCCGCAGGCATGCACGTGGACAACGGGCGGGCCAGCTTCCTAGTGGCCTATCACAGCCCCGGCGGGGTGGAGGCACGGACCGCCCTGGGGATTCCGCGCCCGGTGTTCGACCAGCTGCTCCTCGACTATGCACGACGGTGCGGGGCGCGTGTGTGGGAGCGATGGCGGGTGCTGGCCGCGACGGTCGAGCGCGGGCGCGTGGTTGGTGTTCGCGCTCGTGCGAGCGATGGGGAGGTAGAGCTACGCGCGGAGCTGGTGGTCGGCGCGGACGGGATCCATTCCGCGGTCGCGCGCTCGCTGGGGCTGGACCTCCCCGTCCGCTGGCCGCAACGGCTCGGCCTGGTGGCCCGCTACGCAGGGGTACGCGGCATCGAACGGTTCGGCGCGATGCATGTCGGCCACGGCCTCTATTGCGGCCTCGCGCCTGTTGGCTTCGGGTTGGTGAACGTCGGGCTGGTCGGTGCGCTCCAGACGCGGCGGCCGGGGGAGTCGATGGTCCGCTATTTCGAGCGACGGCTGGCAGAGCTGCCGGGGGCCGCCGAGGCGCTGCGCGGGGCGCGCCGTGTCACACCTCTCCGTGGCGTCGGCCCGCTGGCCCGCCGCGTACGGCGCGTAGCAGGGCCTGGCTACCTGCTGGTTGGCGACGCGGCCGGGTTTCTCGATCCGTTCACGGGCGAGGGAGTGTACCGGGCGCTGCGCGGCGCCGAGCTGGCAGCGTGTGCCATCGAGCGGGCGCTGCAGCGGTGCGACCGGCTGCCGATCGGCTACGAGCGGGCGCGGCAGGCGGCCTTCGCCGACAAGGAGCGCGTGTGCCTGCTCGTCCAGCTATTCCTGGGCTCGCCCTGGGGGTTCGACTACGTGGTGCGCCGCCTCAGCGCACGGCCCCACGTGGCTCGGCTCCTGGCCGGTGTGCTCGGCGATTACCGTCCGGCCCGGTCGGCGCTGCGACCAAGCTACCTGTGGGCGCTGCTGAAGCCGTAGCGAGGTATAGAGTGCATACCGAGAACAACATCGTGATCCAGGCGCCCCCGCGGGTGATCTACGAGCTGGCGGCCGCGGTCGAGCACTGGCCAGCGCTCCTGCCGCACTATCGTTGGGTGCGGATCTTGCATGAACAGGGCAACCGCCGCCTCGTGGAGATGGCGGCCCATCGCGACGGTATTCCCGTGCGCTGGTGGGCCGAGCAGGTGCGCTTCCCGGCGGAGCCGCGCATCACCTTCCGGCATGTGCGGGGTGTCACCGCGGGGATGGAGGTCGAGTGGCGGTTCGAGCCGCTACCGGATGGGGTGCGGGTACGGATCCGCCACGACCTCCGGCTGGACTGGCCGCTAGTAGGCGGCCTCGTGGCCGACTGGATCATCGGGGCGTTCTTCGTGTCGAACATCGCCGGCAAAACGCTGCGCCGGATCAAAGCTCTGGCCGAGAGCGAGCAGCGGCCTAGCACCGCTGCGGCGAGTCGACGCGAAGCCTGAGGGACTGAAGCAGGCGGATGTGCGCTCTCGCTGCCCGCCGGGTGCTTGTTGATCTCGCGTCGCACCGGCGCGTGGTTATCACCGGCATCGGCGCTATCACACCCCTGGGGATGGGCCGGGAGGGCCTCTGGGAG
>JADGHJ010000101.1 GCA_019686175.1 Chloroflexota bacterium
CGCTGGAGAGGCGGGGGTGGCGGGCGCGCCGGGAGCGACTGGCCCGCTGTCGGATTCCCACATGCCTGCCAAGTACCAGTCGCAGGGCGGGGCTGGCACGGCGCCCCCGGGTGTCTGCCCGGCGTCCTGCCGTGGCACACGCCAAGGTCCTGGCCCTTGGGCGGGAGCGGGGCCGCCCGGCCTTGGCAAGGTATACGTCTCGGGCCCGGCTGCTGGTGGCCGCCCTGGCAGTGGGGTAGCAGGCGTGGGCACTGCGGGTGTGGGAGGCGGGCGCGGAATCCCGCTCGGCCCGTGCCCTGGTGACCAGGGCCCCGGCGGGCTGGCAGGCCGCGGCCCGGGCACCGCTGCGCCTTGATGCCACGGGGCCTGTGCGCCGCTGCTAACCGGGCTCGCGGCGAGTAGCAGCACCGCGGCTGCGATTCCCGCGCTGCACCACCCAGGCTGCCACATACGATCCCCGCCCATAGCCGGATGCCGTCCACCCGATCACCGTGGGCTCGTGCTCGGGTGGCGCCAGGATGACAGCGGATTGTACCGCGACCATCGTGCCGGGGCGGAGTGTTCGGGCGGCTCGTCACGACATGGGCGCGGGCGCCTCGCGCGGGCTGTGGCCATTGGGCGAGCTACTGGTGGCAACGGGAATAATGCCCACGACCCGAGTGCCACGGCCCGGCGCGCCGCTCACGCGCAGCTGGCCACCCAGGGCCTCCACCGCGCCCCGCAGGCTAGCCAACCCCAGACCAGTGCTCGTGCCGCGGGCGAGGCCGCGCCCCTGATCCTCGATGCTCACGGCGACCTGGTCGGACCGCGGTGCCCAGACGCGCACACCCACCTCGCGTACCCCGCCGTGGCGCACGGCGTTGTTCACGCCCTCCTGCACCAGCCGGTACAGCGTGAGGCGGACCTCGTCGGGCAGCGGCGGCGGCCCTTCGGCCACGCCGAACGACCGCCGCAGCTCGCGCTGCTCGATCTCCGGCGCCACCTCGAGCATCACGCTCACCGAGGGCTCGAGGCCGTCGCGCAAGGAGCGGAGCGCGGCCGGCAGCCCCATGCGCAGGATAGCTGGGTGCAGCTGGTGGCTCACCGCCCGCGTGGTATCGCGGACTACCCCCAGCCGCTCCGCGATCGCCTCGATACTCTGGCGCGCGCCGCTCGTGTCCCGGTCGAGCTGCGCGAGGGCCTGGCGGAGCTGCAGTTCCAATGCGAGCAGCTTGCCCTGCACCTCACCGTGTAGGCGCTCGGCCACGTCGCGCCGGATGCTCTCTTGCGCCTGCACGATGGCGCGACGCGACAGCGCGAGTTCCCAGAGCGACCGACGAATGGTGAGGATGCTGACCAGCCCTACCCCTAGCACCAACAGCGCGCCGATCCCCCCGCCGATCCGCACCACCGCTTGGAACTGGTCGGCGAGGGTCTGACCCGTCTGCCGGTTGTCGCGGCGCAGGTCCTCCAGCGTCTCCGCGTAGTCGCGGATAGCGTCGGTGTAACTCAGGGCGAGCTCATCGATCAGTGCCCCCAGCTCGGGCGTGAGCAGCGGGCTGCCGTCCTGGCGCTCGACGGCCTGCCGGGTCACCTCGCGGAGCTCCGCCTCCCAGCGCGCGGTCACGGTCTCCAACCGTTCGGCGTCCGGCTGCAGGTCCGGGCGCTGCCGGGCCGCCTCGCGCAGCCGAGCGACTTGGTCACGCACGGCCTGGTGGGCGGCCCGGTAGAGCTGCAGGCGGATCGGTGCGGGGGCGCGCAAGAAGTCGGTGTAGGCGTTGACCTGCTCGGTCACGCGGGTCTGGAGGCGGTCGGTACTGTACAGGAGTTCGGCGAGCTGGACTTCGTTCTCGTGGCGGGCCACCAGTGCGCGGCCTACCGAGTCGCTCGCCATTACCATCACCGCCAGCGTGACCAGGATGGCCCCGAAGGCGGTCACCAGTACCGGCAGCGGCGAGCGACCGAGAGGAAACATGGCTTAGCGCGGCGCTCGGCCGACGGCGGTCAGGGTCTCGTAGCCCGCGGCGTAGTCCGGGGTATACAAGACCCAGGTCGATTCGATGCGGCGCCCATTGGCGCTCACGGTACCCGTTTGCATGCCCACGAACGTATCGCCCATGTACGCGTCCAGCTCGACACGGTCCCCCGAGCACACCCCATAGTAGGTGAGGTTCTCGCTCAGCTGCTCGATCACCAGGTAGTTGCCGTACTGCCGCACTAACAACCGGCCACCATACGTGTTCGGCACGGGATCGGTTTGCTGCCCTCGGCTCTCCCAGACGCCCCGAAGGTCCCAGCGGCAGCGCGCGGTGCGGCCGGGCGGGAGCGGAGAGTTCGGGCGCGCGGGCCCCTCGGCCTCTGGCGGCGCGAGGCCCGGGCCGAGCGTGGGGAACCGCGGACCCTGGCCAATCGTCCCTTGCGCCTCAGCCTGTGCTGGCGCTGCGACGACGAACAGGAGCACGGCGACCAACAGCAGCTCCGCGATGCGCCACCCCGGCCCTCGCCTGCGCCCCAGGTCCATGCATAGCGTCCCTCTCCCCCGCATGCTAGCGATCCCGCCACAATGCTGCCAAGCCTCTACTCCCATCTGGCGCCACGTGCTGTCGGCGCCCCAGCTGCCTAGTAGCTCCAGCGCCGCCATGTCTCCTGTCCCGTCGCATAGTAGGGCGTGAAAGTGGTCCAATCGAAGCGGATCCGCTGGCCGCCCCAGCGCCCGCCGCGGATCGTCCCGTCCTGGTAGCCGATGAAGCGGCCCTGGTAGTACACGTCGAGCTGGACGGTGTCGCCCCGGCAGACTCCATAGTAGCTAACCCCGTCCTGGGGCTGCTCGATTTGCAGCCAGGCGCGAAACTGCCGCACGTACACCGTCGCGTCGTAGCGATACGGCTGCGGCTCTCTCTGGCGTCCCTCGACGCTCCAACTGCCTCGGAGATCGTAGTTGCAGCCGCCCCAGCGAGCCGGGCCGGGCGCTGGCGCGTACTCGGGGCGTGGCGCGGGTGCTGCCCGCCCGCCCGGTGGCGCTGCGGGCGCGACCTCACCACCTTCCGGCCCCTCCGGTTGGGGGGGTGGCTGCCCTGGACCCCAATTGAAGCGCGGTCCCTGGTCGGTCGAGGGCGGCTGCTGGGCGGCGGCCACGCCGCTGCTGGCCAGGGCGCCGGCGATGATGACGCCCACCACGGCCACGTGGCGCACCGCGCGCCAAAAAGAGACACCGCGCGCGTTCACGGCTACCTCCTCGCTGCGCGCAGCGCCGGGGGCTAGCGTTGGGCGCGCTGCAGGTACTGTTCACGAGTTCATTGTCGGCGCCTGCATCGACTGCGCGGCAGAGGACGCGCCCCTGAATCACCGACCAGCGCTCCCAGCCAGGCGCGGGGGCTAGCCCCCGCAGTTGCCGGAGGCCCCGAGGCGAAACATGGTTGATCAGTCCACGCCAGCCCGGGCGCACCAGCGTGGAGAGATCGCGCTGGCCAAACCGGCTGGAGATGTGCTGCTCTGCTGATGCGCCCTGCTGGGCTCCCGCGCCGGCAGGCCGAACGCGGCGCGCTTCTCGCCAGAAGGCTCGGCGCTCACGGTCGCCACGCGTTTGCCCAGTGCCACAGAGGGGCGTGGTTGTGCGGCCCGACTCTCGCTCAGCGAGAAGCTAGGCCCAGCAGTGCTTGCGCTGTGCCGCCGTAGATCGCCGCCGTCTCCTCGGACGTCAGGCCGGCCTCGGCCACGTAACGCACGGCCCGGCTGAACGCTGGCCCGGCCAAGTACGGGAAGTCGGTGCCCAGCATCACGCGGTCGGCGCCGAATGCGGCGCAGGTGCAGCGCAGGGCCGCGGGCGTCGAGTTGACCGTATCGTACCAGAAACGCCGGAGGTGCTCGCTGGGCAGGCCCGCCATCCGGTACGTGGCCTCGCCGGTCTGCTGCATGCGGGTAGCCTGATCGTCCAGCCGCTGGAGCAGGAACGGCAACGTGCCGCCCAGATGTGGCACGATCACCCGCAAGCGCGGGTAGCGGGTGGTGAGGCCCGAGAACACCAGGCGCAGCGCCGCGAGTGTGTCCTCGAACGGTGCGCCCACCATCCAGTTGAGCCCGAACCCCTCGGAGCCTGGGCAGCCGCCCACCCCCTGGGGGTGCAGGAACAACACCGCCCCGCGCGCGTCCAACGCCGCGAAGAACGGCTCGAACGCCGGGTCGTCGAGCTGGCGCCCGGCCACCGAGCAGCCCACGGTGATGCCCAGGAACCCCAGCGCGTCGAGGCAGCGCTCGGCCTCCGCGATCGCCGCGTCGGTGTGGGGGAGCGGTACCGTGCCGAACGCTGCGAAGCGGCCGCCGAACCGCTGGCAGGCGTCGGCGTACAGGTCGTTCGCCAGGCGGGCCGCCTCGGTCGCCGCCGCCACCTCCGGCAGATACGGCCCGGGCGAGGCGACCGACAGCACCTGGCAGTCGATGCCGTGCTCGGCCAGTAGGTCGGCCCGCTCCGCCAGGCTCATCCCGTGGCCCGGGGCCCGCGCAGCCGCCGGCCGGGCGCCGGCGTGGCCCAGCCGCGTGAGGGTGTCGAGGTACTCCTCGGGAAAATAATGGGCGTGCACGTCGATGCGCATCGGCAGCTCCGCTGCGGGCGGCTCCGGGGCGAGCGCGCCCGGGTGCTCTGTGAGGATCGCGCCGCACTATAGCACAGCCGGCTCAGCGAGCGCCGGCCGCCTGGACCGTCCACTGGCTGCCGTCTGAGGTCAGCTCGATGGTGCCATGCTGATCGGTGCGCCACACGGCCACGCCGTGCGCTTGCAGCAGCGCCAGCGTCTGGGGGGCGGGGTGCCCGAAGCGGTTGCGCGCCCCATTGGAGATCACCGCCCCGCGCGGGGCGATGGCGGCCAGCAGCGCCGGATCGAGACCGCTCCGGCTGCCGTGATGCGGCGCCAGTACCAGATCGGCGCGCAGGTCGGCGCCCTGGGCCAACAGGCGGTGGCCCTGCTCGGCCACGAGGTCGCCCGGCAGCAGGAGGCTCGTCGCGCCGTACCGGAGCCGGGCGACCAGCGCCCCGGCGGGCTCCAACTGGTCGGCCCGGCTGCCCGGCTCCGCCGGCACGGCCCAGAGGTCGAGCCACACGTCGTCGTCGAGCTGCCACCGCTCCCTGCTGCCCCCAACGTGTGCCGGCACCTGCTTCCGCGCCAGTACACTTCGCCACCGCTCGGCTCCCGTGCTGACGTAGTCCACCGCGCCCTCGACCACCTGGCGCACTGCATACCGCTCGATCACCTCCACGAGGCCGGCCACGTGGTCCTCGTGTGGATGGGTCAGCACCACCAGGTCGATCGTCCGCTCGGCAAGGCCCAGCCGATTGCCGAGATGAGCCAGCAGGGTAGCGGGGCTCGGCCCGCCGTCGACCAGTACCACGCGCCCACCCGGCGTGCGAATCAGCGCGGCATCGCCCTGCCCAACGTCGAGCACAGCCACGCGCAAGTTGCCGTCAGGCCGCGCGCTGAACGCCAGCGCACCCAGAGCCAGCGCCGCGGCGCCCGCCGCCAGCGCTAGCCGCGCCACGGGCGCTGCCAGCCACCGGGTCAAGGCCGCACGTGCCCCCACCAGCTCGGGCGCGCTCCCCACTGCCAGCACCGTCAGGCCGGCCAGGTACAACAGCCCGAGCGCGGGCGGGAGCGCCCCCACCTCGAGCTGGGCGCCTGGCAGAGCGGCAAGGCCACGTACCAGGCGCACTACCAGCTCGAGGCAGGCCCACGGCACGACGGCGAGCGCAGCTGCTAGCGATGGTGCCACCACACCGCCCACCGCCAGCAGGAGCCCCAACGCCATCAACGGGGGCACCAGCGGCACCACCAGCACGTTGGCCAGTGGCGCCAGTGGCGAGACGGTGTGGAACGTGGCGAGCTGGAGCGGCAGGACCAGCGCCTGGGCGGCCAGGGTGGCCGCCAGCCCCTCGGCTGCCCACGGGGGCAGGCGGCGCAGCCGCGCCTGCAAGCCGGGACCGAGCAGCAGCAGGCCAGCCGTGGCCAGGGCGCTGAGCTGGAAGCCGAGGTCGGCCAGCAGCCAGGGGTCGAGGGCGGTGAGTCCCGCGGCGGCCAGCAGCAGCGCGGCCAAGCCATCGCGCGGGCGCCCCGCTGCCTCGGCGCCCAGGGCGATCAGCGCCATCGCCGCGGCGCGCACCGCCGATGGGGGTGCCCCGACCAGCAGCGTGTACCCGACGACTCCCGCCGCGGCCAGCGGCCAGGCCCACCGTCGGCCGGCCAGGCGCACGGCCACGACGGTCAGCGCCGCGGCCACGAGCGTGACATTGAAGCCGGATACCGCCGTGAGGTGCGACAGTCCCAGCGCCTGCATAGCCTGGCGGAAGTCGGCGGGCATGGCCGCGTTGCCCCCCAGGAGCAGCCCAACCAGTAGCGCGGCATGTGGCTCCGGCAGCGCGGCGCCTAGGGCGCGGCCGAGCGCCTGTCGTGCCGCGTACAGTGCCGCTAGCGGCGCGGGGGCGCTCTGACCGGCCAGAGGCTCCACCGCGGGATAGTCCAGCGCCGCGCGCACACCCTGACGCCGCAGCGCCTCCCCGTAACCACTGGCCGGGGGCGCGGGCGCCGGGCGCAGGTCGCCCTCGACCTGGAGCCGGTCACCGTAGTCGTAGGGCGCGGTGCGCGGCAGGCGCAGCAGCACGCCGCCGCGCGCGGGCAGCCAGTCTCCATCGCGCCATACGGCGGTGGCGTCCAGCCGTACAGTCGTCCAGGACTCGCCTGGTAGGGCGGGCGCGGCCACCACGCCGCGCAGCCGCACCGGGCCGTGGTAGGGTTGCAGCGGGTCGTCCGCCAGTGCGGGCAGGGCCGCGAGCCCGCGCGCCCAACCCAAGACGGCCGCCGCCGCGACCAGTGCGACCAGGCGAGCCGCAGGAGCGCGGGCAACCACTGCGGCCAGCAACGCGCCGGCCCCTGCGAGGAGCCAGGGGCCGAGGAGCACCGTGTGGGCTGCGATGGGGGAAACGAGCGCGAGGGCGAGGCCCAGCCCGGCGAGCCAACCCAGGCAGGCGCCGAGCAGGGCCATCGCCGCTCCTCACCGAGAGTGGAGTTGAGTCGTGGCCGGCGGCCGAGATCAGGTGGCCGTGGTCGCAGTGGCCTGCTCGATCGCGGCCGCCGCTTTCGCCGCGGCCTTGTACGGATTCTGCTCCACGCGCGTCCAGGGGTCGATGTGCCCCTCCCAGACCTCGATCTCCCACCAGTTCGTGTCCAGATCCTGCATGTAGAACGAGTAGGAGCCGTGCTGGTGCGTGGCCGGCATCACTTTGCGGATGCCGTACTCGGCCTGCACTCGCTCGGCCACGGTATGCAGCGCATCGATGTCCTGCTCGTCGCGCCAGATGGTGATCCCGTGGTGGTTCATCACCGTCTGGGGCACGAGCTGGTCGCCGACCTGGACGACGATCAGGTTGACGCCGCCGTTGCCCCGCGAGCGGAAGTAGCGGCCCGCGCCGGGCTCCACGTCGATGCCGAGAAACTCGCGGTAGAAGCGCATGGTGGCGTCGAGGTTGTAGCACTCCAGCGTCACGTAGCTGATCGGGCCGGCCGGCACGATCGCGTCGCGCGGCTCGGCGCCAGGCGGGATCTCCAGCGGGCCGAAGGGCCCGGCGTTCTCCTCGACGCGCCACCAGTTGCCGTCGGCATCCTTGATGTAGAAGCCGTAGGTGCCCACGCCGAACTGGCTAGGGTCCTCGCGCGCCGGGGCAGTCAGCTCTTGGATCTCGTAGCGCTCCTTCACCGCCGCGATGCGGGCGTGTGCCGCATCGACCGCGCGGGCGTCGGGCACGACGCGGGCATAGAAATTGAGGAATGGCTGCGGCCCCCGACGCGCCATCTCGATATAGGCCGCGTAGACGCCCCGCGTGTCGATGAGATGGCCGGCCTTCTCCAGCACCTGGTGGGTCCGGAGCCCCATCACCTCCGTATAGAACCGCGTGGCGCGTTCGAGGTTAGCGACCTCGAGGGTGGTGTGCGTGGCCCTGCAGCCTTCGATCACTGGCATCGCTGCCCTCCTTTGGGGCGGCTCGCTGCCCCACAGCCCGGCAACCGGCCTGCACCCGCGGATAGCTCGCCCCTGGTGCCCGGCGCTTCCTGCCTGATGTGCCCGCTCTGTTGGCCCCGACAGTAGCGCCCGCACGCGCCGCTGTCAAGAGCCCCGCGCCGCAGCGCCCTCGCCGCCTCTTCCGCGCGGCATAAAACGGAGCGCGCGGCTGAGCACCGCGCTCGGCCAGCTGTTCGATCCTGACTGGTGCCTAGCGGTCGAGGCCGTAGAAGCGGCGAGCGTTGTGGTGCAGGATCTTCTCCTTCACCTCGTCGGTGAGGTCCGTGCGCTCCACGAACTCGGGGATGTCCCCGAGGAACTGCTCGCGCTGTCGCTCGTGCGGGTAGTCCGAGGGGAACATGATGTAGTCGGCGCCCATGCGCTCGACCACGTACGGCAGGGAGCGCTCCTCGACCTCGCAGGTGACCCAGATCTGCCCGCTGGTCAGTGTCTCCGAGGGGGTGCGCTGGAGGTCGGGGCACCAGCGGGCGCCGCGGCGCTCGAACTCCTCGTCGAGCCGGTCCATCATGAACGGGATCCAGGCGCAGCCCGCCTCGAGGAACGCCACGCGCAGCCGCGGGAAGCGGTCGAACACCCCGTCGAAGATCATGCTGACCATCTGGATCATCAGCGCCACGGGGTGCTCCAGGGTGTGGGTCTGGATAAACTTGTCGAACCAGTCGAAGCCCATGCCCTTGCTTGGGGCGCCGTGGATGGCCAGCGGCACGTCCAGCCGCTCCGCCTCGGCATAGATGGGGTCGAAGTCGCGGTGGCCGTAGCCCTTGTGCAGCACCGTCGCGGCGGGCAGCACCGCACCGCTCAGGCCGAGCTCGGTCACCGCGCGCCTCAGCTCGGCGGCCGCCGCAGCCGGCTCGTGGACGGGGATCAGCGCCATGGCCTTGAAGCGCGGGTCGCGGCGCAGGAACTCATGGTACAGCCAGTCGTTGTAGGCGCGGCCCAGCGCGATCGCCCACTCGCGGTCCTGGATCAGCCCGTAGGCGAGTCCGGCCGTGGGGTACAGGATGGTGGTCTCGATGCCCGTATCGTCGAGGAAGCTCTGCCAGGCGGCCGGGTTGCCCGCGGCCAGCGCGTCGCCGGCCGGGCGGAACCAGCCGTCGAGCGAGGGGAACATGGGCATGGCGCCCACGCCGCTCTCGATGCCGCGCAGCGGGCGCCCGCGATAGGTCACGTACTCGGCGATCTGATCCTCGCGCTCGACGCAGTGGCCGTCGGCGTCGATGACTCGGAACTGGCGCATCGCGGTCCTCCCCTGTGCGGCGCGGCGCTCCTCACTCCCTGACCGCCGGCCCATCGCCGAGCAAGGGGCCGGCGGGGAGCGCGGACCGCGCAGCTAGTGAATCTCCTTGTTTGAATCGTAGGCGGGGCGCACCGGGGCGTCAAACATCGGCCGCGATGCGGAACTAGCTCGCGTACAGGATGCGCCCGCAGCTGCTGCAGAACACCAGCTCGGTGCTGGTGCGCGCGCGCTGTTCCTCGCTGGTGGGGATCGTCACACGGCAGCCCTGACAGGAGTGCTGGAACACGCGCGCCACGGCCAGGCCACCCTTACTGCGCCGGAGGGCCTCATAGGTCCGTAGGGCCGCGGGATCGGCCTGCTGGACTAGCGCCTGGCGGCGGGCGAGCAACTCGGCGCTCTGCTGTTTGAGCGTGGCGTGCTCGTCGCGCAGCGCCAGTTGGTCGCGGCGCCAGGCCTCCTCGGCGCGGGTGTACTGTGCGTCCGCCGCGGCGGCGGCGTGCTGGGCGGCCTCGACGACGTCCATCTGGGCCAGAGTGCGATCCTCCAGGCTGGAGATGAGGCGCTGATCCTGCTCCACCTCGGCCTGGAGGTCCTGCAGCTCCCGCGGGTTCCGCACCCGGCCGCTGTACAGTTTCTCGGAATCTGCGCGCACTTTGGCCCGGAGCTTCTCCAACTGGAGGTCGAGGTCGCGCTGCGCGGCCTGGGCTTGCCGCAGCGTGGCGTGCGCCGCGTCGCGCTCGCGGGTGACCGTCTCCAGCGGTGCGCGGTTGCCCCAGGCTTCCGCGATGCGGGCGGCTCGCGCGCGGATCTGGTCCAGCGCGCTGTCCACCTCCTGCAGCTCCCGCAGCACCTCGACCTTGCGAGCTGCCATCTCTCCCCTCGCTAGCCGAGCAGCACCAGACGTTTGAACTCCTCGGCGTAGGCTACACCATAGCGGCTGCCCACCGCTCGTGCCCGCTCGCGGATGCGCTCCGCGCGCGCCGTCCAGTCGCCCAGCTGGCTGACGTGGGCCTGGAGGGCATGGAGCTTGAGTTCCAGTGTATCAGTGATGTCGATCCACACGTCGGGCTGGTCGGTGCTCCACAGCCATACCTCGCGGACACGGTACGCCTCCAGGCCGTCGCGGCGCTGCTCCGGATAGTAGAGCGGGTCGCGCGCCGCGATCACGGCGTCGAGCGTGACCTGGCCCACGGCGCGGTGGTCGGGGTGGAGCTGGTACGGGCGCCAGGGGTCGAACGTGGCAACGAGCTGGGGACGCACCGCGCGAATCACTGCGGTGACCTCGGCGCGAAAAGCGAGCGAGACCTCGAGCTCACCGTCGGGCCGGCCGAGGAACTGCACGCTGGCCAGGCCGAGGCGTCGGCCGGCCTCGCGTTGCTCCGCCTCTCGTTGTCGGGCGACGTCACTGGGCCGAGCGTGGGGATCAGCGCTGCCCTTGTCGCCACTAGTGCAGAGCAGGTAGTGGACGCGTCGCCCCTCACGCGTCCAGCGCGCCACGGTGCCGGCCATCCCGTGCTCGGCGTCATCCGGGTGGGCTTGCACCACCAGGATGTCGGTGAACGCAGGCGGCAGGGCGTGGCTCATGAGGCGGCCGCCGTTGGTGTCGGCAGGCGGTGCTCGCAGTGGACCAGGCCGCAGTAGATGCCGTAGATCTCCTCGGCGATCTGCGGCCAGGCGTAGCGGGCGGCCGCGCGCCGCGCCCCCTGCCGCCAGTATCGGCGTACGGGCCGTGGCCCCCCTCTCCGGAGATGGAGGAGGTGCAGCGTTCGGATCGCGCTCACGGGCACAGTATAGCAGCGGTAGCGTGGCGGGCGCTGCGACCTTGGGCTCTTCACCCCGACTACGCCTCTTCGAAGGCTGCCCAGTCGAGCCCGAGCTGTCGCACTATGGCCCGGACCGTACCCAGTTTGAGATCCTTACTGCCCCAATCGGGTACTATCGTGGCTTGCCCCGTAGCGGTGTTGAGCCACTTCCGATGCGAGCCTCCGCCGCGTCGTGGCAGCTCGCGGCAGCCTAGCGCCCGCAGCTTACGGGCTAGCTCGCGATACGTCATCCCTCGGTCACGAGGTGCTCGAACCAGATCGGCGCCTCGTACGGGTTCTGGCTCAGGTTGCTGGGCAACGGCCGACCCAGGTCCGCATACAGCTCCAGCACCGCGCGCAGCGCGTCCTGCACGTGGGCCAGTGCCTCCTCCACCGAATCGCCCTCGGTGACTAGCTCCGGCAACACCGGGCTGGTCACGGTGTAGCCACCCTCTGGTTGCGGTTGGAGCAGCAGCGGAACTTTGTAGAGCTGGGCCATACGGCACCTCCAGGTGCAGCCCGGAGCCCGCCCGACGGGCGTCCACGCCCGACGGGCGTCCAGGTCGTAGGACGAGCACGCGTGGCTCATGAGGCGGCCGCCGTTGGTGTCGGCAGGCGGTGCTCGCAGTGGACCAGGCCGCAGTAGATGCCGTAGATCTCCTCGGCGATCTGCGGCCAGGCGTAGCGGGCGGCCGCGCGCCGCGCCTGCAGCGCCAGCCGCGCCCGCAGCGGCCGGTCGCTAAGCAGCATGGCCAGGCGCTGGGCGTACAGCCGGGGGTCGCGCGTGGGGATGAGGAAGCCGGTCTCGCCGTCGCGAACCGTGCTGGCCAAGCCCCCCACACGGGCCGCTACGACAGGGGTCCCACAGGCCATCGACTCGACCGCCACCAGGCCGAACGACTCGTACAACGAGGGCACGACGGTGGCGTCGGCCGCGGCGTAGTACAGGGGCAGACGCTCCTGCTCGACCGCGCCCACGAAGTGCACATGCTGGCTGATATCCAGCCGACACGCCAGCTCTTGCAAACGGGCCAGCTCGGCCCGCTCTGGGCTGTCGGTCGTCTCGGGCCGTCCGCCCACGATCAGCACCACGAGGCTCTCGCCGAGCGCCGGATGCTCGCGCACCAGCCGCGCGGCCGCGCGGAGCAGCAGGTCGATACCCTTCAGGCGCTGGATCCGTCCGACGTACAGCAGCACATGCCGCGCCGTGAGTCCCAGCGCGGCACGCGCCGCGGCGCGCTCGACCTGCTGGAACCGCCCCAGGTCGACGCCGCCCGGCACCACCGAGATCTTGGCGGGCGACAGCAGGTAGTGCTCGAGCATCTGGCGCCGGTCAGCCGCCGAGGCGGCGATCACTCGGTCGGCGTGGAGCATCGCTTGCTGCTCGATCAGCGCGCGGCGCGGGCTCTCGCGCTCCGGGCCGTCGGCCAGCACGCGGTTCTTCATCCGCGCCAGAGTATGGAACATCACCACCAGCGGCACGTCCCAGCGGGCCTTGAGGGCCAGCCCGGCCTGCGCCGACAGCCAGTAGTGGGCGTGGAGCAAGTCGTAGCCGCCGGGCAGGCGCGCGGCGTGGCGCTCCACCTGCGTCACGAACTCGGGGAGATAACCGACCACTCGCTCCTTGTGGAGTGGCGCCGGCGGCCCCGCGTCGATGTGGATCACGCGGACCCCCTCGGTCGGCTCGACGACCTCGGGTAGCGCGGGGTGCTGGCGCCGCGTGTACACGTCGATCTCGAGGCCCAGATCGGCAAGGTGGTGGCTGATCGCGCGCACGTAGACGTTCATGCCGCCGGTCTCCCAGCCGCCGAGAGGAGCGAGCGGACAGGTGTGGACGCTCAGCATCGCCACGCGCAGCATATCAGCCCTCGATCGTGCAGGAATTGGGAGCCGGAGTGGCGCCCGCACACGGAGCCCTACCCACGTACCGACGGGCAGGGTTGCTGATCCGGGGCGGAACAGCAGGCCGGCCGCGCCCGCGTAGCCTACGACCGCAGCCTGACCTGCCAGGATGGTAGCACGCCCTGGGAGCACTCACAATTCCGCACGCCAGCCGACCTGCGGAGCGAGACCCGGCCGCGACCGGACCGTGTCCAGAGGCGAGCGATCCACAGGCGGGAGCTTGGACGAGACGGGGGAGTGGGCCAGGCAGGGATCGAACCTGCGACCTTGCGCTTATGAGGCGCTTGCTCTGCCGCTGAGCTACTGGCCCCGCTGCTGCGCTACAGAGTCTACCCCGCGGGGAATCGCGCCCACAACCTCCCGGGGCGCATAGCCGCTGTGCACCAGTTCTTCCCCGTCGCGATAGGGTGCGATCGCCCACGGCCGCAGTGTCGTAGCTGGTCCCCCAGCCGCAGCCGGTCGTGTGGTAGCGCTCCTGCCTAGCGGCGCTCGGGTAGCGGGCGAGACGCGCCATCCGCTGTGCGTGTGGGGCGCTCGAGCGGGTTGGCGAGGCGGGTTTCCGCGTTTCCGACCCAGTGGGACATGCGAGGTTGACCGCCGCGGGGGGCTGCTAGCGCTCGAAGAACCGCTCCTCGT
>JADGHJ010000102.1 GCA_019686175.1 Chloroflexota bacterium
CTCGGCTATCGCCCCGACGAGGACCTGGCGTTCGAGAAGCGGCGCCTCTCCTGCTTCGTCGGGACCGAGCTGGACCTCTACCTCCACAGTCGCGGCATCAAGACGCTGGTAGTCACCGGCGTGGTCACCCAGGGGTGCGTGGAGACCACCGTGCGCGATGCCGCCTGCTACGACTACTACGTGGCGGTCGCGGCCGACTGCGTGGCCTCGACCAAGTGGGAGTGGCACGAGCGCGCGCTGCAGAACATGGCCACCTTCCTGCGCTACGACGACGCCATCACCACCTCCGAGCGCCTGCGGGCCCTCTGGGCCACCACACCTGCTCGCACTGGGCTGCCGACTGCCGAGGCTGCGCGATGAGCGCGGCGGACGGGACGCGGCAAGTGTCAGCCCGGGGGGCGAGCGGCTCGCTGCGGCGCGTGTGCGTGTTCTGCGGCTCCAATCCGGGCGGCCGGCCAGAGTACGTCGCCCGCGCCCGGCGCTTCGGTGAGGAGCTGGTGGCGCGCGGCATCGGCCTGGTGTACGGCGGCTCCAACGTCGGCATCATGCGCGTGGTGGCCGACACGGTACTGGCGGGTGGCGGCGAGGTGCTGGGCGTGATCCCCCAGGCGCTGGTGGACCGCGAGAAGGCCCACCACGCCATCACTCGCTTGCACATCGTCCGGACCATGCACGAGCGCAAGGCGTTGATGAACGAGCTGGCCGACGGGTTTATCGCCCTGCCGGGTGGCCTCGGCACGCTGGAAGAGCTGTTCGAGGCCTGGAGCTGGGCGCAGCTTGGCAGCCACGACAAGCCGTGCGGGCTGCTCAACGTCGCCGGCTACTACGACCCGCTGCTCGCGTTCCTCGACCACGCGGTGCGCGAGCAGTTCCTGCGGCCAGAGCACCGGGCCATGCTGCTGGTCGACGACGAGCCGGGGCGCCTGCTCGACCGTTGCGCGGCCTACCAGGCGCCCCACATCACCAAGTGGATCACGCCAGAGCAGACGTAGCGGCGGCTCAGAGGCGCGCGCCGTACATACGCCGCGGGTTCTCGCTGAGCACCGCCGCCTTGGTCGAGTCGCTGATGTCCGGGCGGGCCAGGAACTCGGCGATCGCCTCCGGAAACTCGTGCTTCGGCTCGTGGGGGTAGTCGGAGGCGCAGAACAGGGCGCCCTCGCCCATCAGCTCCACGACCTGCGGGATCATGCGGTCGCTCAGCTCGCAGTGGATGAAGATGCGCCCGCTGGCCAGATGCTCGCTCGGCAGGCACTGCAGCTCGGGCACCTGCTTGCGGCGGTTGCGCACCTCCATGTCCATGCGCTCGACCAGATACGGCACCCAGCCGCAGCCGGCCTCGGCAAACGCGATCCGCAGGCGCGGGAAGGCGTCGAACACCCCGCCGTACATCATGTGCACCATCTGGCGCATCTGCCCGAAGCCGTGGCTGAGGGTGCGCACCTCGATCAGGCGGTCGAAATCATCCAGACCGAGGCCCTGGCTGGCAGCAGCATGCACGGTCAGCAAGCAGTCCAGCTCCTGCGCCGCCTCGTACACGGGCCAGTACACCTTCGCGCCGAACAGCGGCCGCGGGCCGACCGCCGGCAGGATGGCGCCGAGGAAGCCGAGCTGCTCCACCGCGCGCCGCAGCTCGGCCACGGCCGCCGGCGGGTCCTGCAGCGGGATCAGCGCCATGCCGTGCAGGCGGCGATCGACGCGCACGTAGCGGTCGTACAGCCAGTCGTTGTAGGCGCGGGCGAGCCCCACTGCCCACTCGCGGTCCTTGATGAGCCCGTAGGCCAGCCCCTGCGTGGGATACAGCACCGTTCCCTCGAGGTTCGCCTCATCGAGGTAGCGCAGCCAGGCTTCGGCCGTCGGCTCCTCGGGGACGCGGGTTCCCCCGTCGGCGACACGGCGCGCCGAGCGGTTGTAGCCGTCGAGCGAGGGGAAGAACGAGGGCTGCACGAGCAGCGCCTGCTGGCCCGCGTACGGGGGCGGGAGATAGGGGAACAGCTCGGCGTCCTTCTCCATGACGTGGCCGTCGGCGTCGATGATCGCCAGCCGCCGGCCGCCGGGCGTGACATAGGGGTGCGCCTGCTGGGTGGCCATACGCTGCCTCCTCACTGGGGCGCGGAGCGCGTCGCGCGGCTGCCGCGCCGTACCTCGCCCGGGGCGGTCGGCGCCGAGGCCAGACGGGGGTGGCCCGCCTCCTCGGCCAGCCCCGGGTATGCTCCCCGGTAGCCTTGCTCGCGCGAGATCGCCAGAGCCGCCGTTCGTAGGGGCGTCGCGACCGCGCGCATCCGCGTGGGGCCGAACCGCTGGGCTGGTCCGGACACCACCAGCGCCGCCCACACGGCGCCGTGCGCGTCGAAGATCGGCGCCGCGATCGCCGAGACGCCGGGCTCGCGCTCCTCCAGACTCACAGCGTACCCCGCCGCGCGGACCGCCGCCAGCCCCCGCGGCAGGCCCGCCGCCCGCGCTCGCCGGTCCGCCAGCGACGGCGGGGTGTCCTCGGGCTCGCCCCGCGCCGGCTCGCCGAACGCGCGCAGCACCAGCGCCGTGGCCCCGCGCGTGAGCGGAAACACCTGGCCCACCGCGACGTGGCGGCGGATCTCGTGGCGGCTCTCTACCTGGGCCAGGCAGATGTGCTGGTCGCCCGCCCGCACCTGGAGCACCACCGACTCGCCGGATTGGTCGCGCAGCGCGCGCATGTGCGGCAGGGCCCGCGCGTACAGGTCGGCACCGCGCGAGCGGGCGCTGGCCAGGGCGTGCACGCGCGGGCCGAGGCTGTAGCGGCGCGTGAGCGGGTCGCGCTCGACCAGCCCCTTCTTCTCCAGGGCCGTGAGCAGGCGCAGCACGGTGCTGGTGCTGCAGCCGACCGCGTGGGCTAGCTCGCGGAGAGCCGGGGCAGCCGGCGCGGCGGCCAACGCGAACAGGAGGTCGGCGGCGCGCTCGACGGCCTGGACGGAGTTGCGGTCGGGCAGCACGTTGTTCCGCATCGCGGCACCTCGTCACTCTCTGCGGCAATAGTACGACGTGGTGCAGTGCCTGGCAAGGGCGTGCTAGTGATCTGCGCCTGTTACACCGCCGGCTTCCCGTTGGCACACCCTTTGCTTTCAGGGCGGGCGCATACCCATTGCACCGTTGAGATGCTGTCATGGTGCTGTTCACGCGTTTTGTCGGCCGTCGCGTTCGCGACAGCGCGGGTCGACACGCCCGCCTCGTCGATGTGGCGGTCGACTTGCGCAGCGGCGAGTACCCGCACGTGTGCGGCTTGTTGCTGCATACGGCGGATGGCTGCGTGCGAGAACTCGCCCCGTGGCCTGGCCTGCCGGCCCAGGGTGACATCCTGGTGGCATCGCTGGACGCCGCGCGCCCGCTCGACCCCGCCGCTGGTGCTCGGCGGGTGTTGCTCGGGCGCGACATCCTGGATGCCTTGGTTCTGGACCTGGTCGGGCTGCGTGCCGTGCGGGCCAACGACCTGTGGCTGCGGGCAGCCGATGGCCTCTACCTACTGGCGGGCGCCGACGTGAGTCCCTGGGCGGTGCTGCGCCGGCTATCGCGCGGCTTGCTCGGCGACACCGCGCCGTCGGACATTCTGGATTGGCAGCACATCGAGTTCCTGCGCGGCGCCCCGGCCACTGTCGATGCGCGCGACTATCATTGCGTGGTCGCCACGCTGCCAGCTCCTCAGATCGCCGATCTCGCCGCGGCTCTGCCGTACCCACATGCGGCGGAGCTGCTCGCCCTGCTGCCGGAAGGGCTGGCGGCCAAGGTGCTGGAGCGGATGGCTCCCGAGCGCCAGACGCAGGTCGTAACCAGCCTGGCGGAGGCGCAGGCGGCCGCGATCCTTGCGGCGATGGCGCCCGAGCTCGCGGCCGACGTGTTGGGCCAGCTCGCCGCTGCCGACGCCGCCCGGTTGCTGCAGCGGCTGCCGCCGGCCGCGTCGCGGCAGCTCCAGGATCTGCTGCAGTACTCGCCGGACACGGCGGGCGGTATCATGACCAACCTGATGGTCACCGCGCTCGTGGACAGCACCGTCGCGGAGGTGCTGGAGCAGATCCGCCCCCAGCTTCCCGCCCCGGATTTCGTGCATTACGTCTATCTGCTGGATGATGCGGAGCGGCGGCGACTACGCGGGGTGGTCACGCTGCGGGACCTGATCGTGGCGACGGGCGACACGCCGGTCGCGCGGGTGATGACGCCCGAGCCGTTCGCGGTACCGCCGGACTGTCCGGCGCTGCGGGTGGCCGAGCAGCTCCTGGAGCACGACCTGAACGCGGTGCCGGTGGTGACGGCGGCCGGCCGGCTGGTGGGGGTAGTGACCATCGATGCCGCCCTGGCCCTCCTCGCGCCGGCGACGTGGCGCGACCAGGTGCCGCGGGTCTTTTCCTGAAGGGAGCTAGCATGGCTGCCGAAGTGTCGGCGCCGCCCGCGCGGCACCTACGGCCTGCGATCCGACTCACGATTCGCGGTCGGGTGGTGCACTTGCGCGGCCTGCGTGCCACGCCGCGCGGCCCGCTGCGGCTGTTGCTGGTGTTGGGCCCGGGGTTGATCGCCGCCAACGCGGGCAACGACGCTGGCGGCATCGCTACCTACGCCTCGGTGGGTGCCAAGTACGGCTACGATCTGCTGTGGATGTTGCTGCTCATCACCGTGTCGCTGGCCATCGTCCAGGAGATGGCGGCGCGGCTGGGCGCCGCCACCGGGCGCGGCCTGCTCGACCTGATCCGCGAGCGCTACGGGATCGGTTGGGCGCTGTTCGCCATCGTGGTGGTGCTGTTGGCGAACGGTGGGGTGACCATCTCCGAGTTCATCGGCATCCGCTCGGCCCTCGAGCTGTTCGGCGTGAGCCCGTGGCTGAGCGTACCGCTGGCGGCCGTGGGGCTGTGGTGGCTGGTTGTCCAGGGGTGCTACTCTGGAGTCGAGCGCGTGTTTCTGGCCATGACCCTGGTGTTCTTCGCCTACCCCATCGCCGCCGCACTCGCGCAGCCGGACTGGGGGCAGGTGCTCCGGCGCACGGTGATCCCCTCGGTGCAGCTCGACCCCGATTACCTGATGCTGTTCGTGGCTACGGTTGGCACCACCATCACGCCATACATGCAGCTCTTCCAGCAGTCGGCCACGGTGGAAAAAGGGGTGGCGCGGCGCTACTACCATGGCGAGCGTGTCGACGCGTACGCCGGAGCCCTGTTCTCCAATGTCGTCGCGGCGTTCATCATCATCGCCTCCGCCGCCACGCTGCATGTCGCGGGCAATACGGACGTGGAGAGCGCGGCCGAGGCGGCCCAGGCCTTGGCGCCGCTGGTCGGGGGCTACGCGACCGCGCTGTTCGGCGTCGGCCTGCTCGGCGCCTCGCTGCTGGCCGCGGCGGTGTTGCCCCTGGCCACGGCGTACTCGGTGTGCGAGGCGTTCGGCTTCCGCAAGGGCGTCAACCTGGACTTCCGTCGCGCGCCCGTGTTCCAGGGGCTATTCACCGCCCTGCTCGTTGTTGGCGCGCTGGTGGCCCTGCTGCCCGGGCTGCCGGTGTTCGCCTTGCTGATCGCCATCCAGGTGCTCAACGGCCTCCTGCTGCCGGTGATCCTGCTGTTCATGCTGCGGCTGATCAACGACCGTCGCCTCATGGGCGAGTTGGCGAACGGACGCGCGTACAACCTCTTCGCCTGGACGACGGCGCTGGGGCTGACCGCGCTGGTGATGGTGCTCCTGGGCAGCCTGCTGCTCCGCGCGCTAGGGGTCGATCTGCTGGGAGGGCCGTAGGCGGGCGCGCGTCTCCGCAGGAGGCTTGCCCGCCCGGCGACCGGCATGATACCTTCAGCCCACCGCCTCCTTTTGTCAAAGCGGGCCTACGCGGGCGAGTAGCAACTGTGGCGCGCCGGCCGAGAAGCTGGCGTGGCGGGGGAGTCAGGAGCGTATGCAGGACGCCCGGACCGAGTGGCTGGCTACCCTGGACCGCTACCACCGCGACCGCGAGCGGCCCGCGACGGCCGAGTACTGGTCGCCCAGCCTCGACACCGCCTCGCGCGACGAGCTGGCGGCGATCCAGAGCGCGAAGCTGCGCGTCGCCGTGCGCTTCGTGTACGAGTGCATCCCGCTGTACCGGCGCCACTTCCAGCGCGCGGGGCTGGAGCCGGGCGACATCCGCTCGATCGAGGACCTGCCCAAGATCCCCGTCATGACCAAGCAGCTCATGGCCGAGGACCTGGCCGAGCACCCGCCGTGGGGCACCTATACCGCCGTGGACGACGACATCTGGCTCCGTCATGGCTGGCAGATCTTCGCCAGCTCGGGTACCACCGGCCAGCCGCGCGCCTTCCGCTACACGGCCTATGACCGCGTGATGTGGTCGTGGACCAACGCGCGCGCCATGTGGGCCATCGGCTTTCGGCCGGGCCGTGACAGCGCCCTGCTCGCCTTCGGCTACGGGCCGCACGTCTGGCTGTGGGGCGTCCACTACGGCCTCAACCTGATGGGCATCCCGATCGTCACCGCGGGCGGGCTCGACTCGCGCGCGCGGGTGCGCTTCATCGACACCTACCAGCCGACCATCCTGGCCTGCACGCCCTCCTACGCGCTGTATCTCGGCTCGCTGATGCGCGAGATGGGCCTCGACCCGGCGGCCAGCTCGGTGCGCCATATCTTCTGCGGTGGCGAGCCCGCCTTCGGGGTGCCGGCCACCCGCCGCCGCATTGAGGAGCTGTGGAACGCCAGCCTGGGCGAGTTCTACGGCTGTACCGAGGCATCGCCCTCCGCTGGCGGCTATACCTGCGCTGCGGCCATCGCCACCAAGGAGGGCCCCTCGCAGACGCATCTGATGGAGGACACCCAGATCTGGGAGGTGGTCGACCCGCAGACGTTCCAGCCGCTACCGGACGGTCAGCGCGGGCTGACGGTGGTCACCAACCTGTGCTCAGAGGCGTCGCCCCAGCTGCGCTTCCTGGTCGGCGACTTCACGGTGCTCGACCGCTCCCCGTGCGCCTGCGGCCGTACCCATGCCCGCGCGCTCGGGGGCTTCCAGGGGCGCGCCGACGATATGCTCAACATCCGCGGGGTGACCCTGTTCCCCAGCGCCATCGAGGACGCCGTGCGCCGCGTGCCCGACCTCGGCGACGAATTCCAGATCGTCGTCACGACCGAGCGCGAGCTGGACGTGCTGACCGTGCTCGTCGAGCCGCGCCCCGGGGTCGATCCGGTCCAGCACGCGGCTCTCGTCCAGCGCGTGGAGACGGAGATCATCTCCCGCTGCGAGCTGCGCCCGGTCGTACAATTGGTGCCGCCGGGCACCCTGCCCAAGACCGAGTTCAAGGCCAAGCGGGTGCGCGACCTGCGCGGCCAACTGTCCCAGGAGGAGCGGCGATGACAGCGCGCTATCGGGCTGATCACGTGGGCAGCTTCCTGCGCCCGCCGGAGCTGCTGCAAGCGCGGGCAGCGCATGCCGAGGGACGCCTGAGCGCGGAGGAGCTGCGCGCGGCCGAGGACCGCGCCATCCTCGATGTGCTGCGGCTCCAGCAGGAGGTCGGGATCGACATCTACACCGACGGCGAGCTGCGCCGCGACTCCTGGCTCAGCGACCTGGCCGAGGCAGTCGAGGGCTTCGTGCCCGAGCGGGTGCCCATGGCCTGGCGCGGGCCGGGCGGCGGCGTCGAGGGTAGCCGGGCGCTGGTAGTGGGCGCGCCCTTGCGCCAGCAGCGGCGGCTCACCGCCCACGAGACCCCGTTCCTGAAGCAGCACAGCCCGGGGCCGTTCAAGATCACCATGCCCAGCCCGTCGGTGTTCATCCAGGCTAGCTACCGCCCGGGCGTCACCGACCGGGTGTACCCCACGCGCAAGGCGCTGCTCGACGAGCTGGTGCCGATCGTGCGGCGGGAGATCGAGGCGCTGATCGCCGAGGGCGTACCGTATATCCAGCTCGATGCGCCGCAGTACACCTACTACGTCGACGCGCAGGTGCGGGCGCGCCTGCAGCAAGAGGGAGCGGATCCCGATGCGCTGCTGGCCGATGCCATCGCGGGCGACCGCGCTTGCCTGGAGGGGCTGGCGCGCGACGGGCTGACACTGGCGCTGCATCTCTG
This sequence comes from Chloroflexota bacterium, assembly GCA_019686175.1. GTDB lineage: Bacteria > Chloroflexota > UBA6077 > UBA6077 > JAJPHF01 > JADGHJ01. Next base: position 8,052 of record JADGHJ010000102.1, read on the forward strand.
TCGAGGCAACTCGCGCAGCCGCTGGATCGCCGAGGGCGGCTACGACGGGCTGGCCGAGCAGTTGTTTACCACCCTGCCGGTCGATCGGTTCCTCCTGGAGTACGACAGCGACCGCGCCGGCGGGTTCGAGCCGCTGCGCTTCGTCCCACGAGGCAAGATGGTGGTGCTGGGGCTGATCAGCACGAAGGTGCCCGAGACGCCGAGCGTGGACGAGCTGCGGCGGCGCATCGACGAGGCGGCGCGCTACATGCCGCTGGAGGACCTGGCGATCAGCCCGCAGTGCGGCTTCGCCTCGGTGGCTGCGGGGAACCTGATCAGCCCGGACGACCAGCGGCGCAAGCTGGAGCGCGTGGTGGAGACGGCGCGCCGCGTCTGGGGCTAGCCATCTCAAGCCAAAAGCTGTACTCCCACTCTCGACCGGGCACGGCCATGGGACGCTCCGTCGATCGCGGCCAGTGAACCGCAAGGCATCCGAGCCCATCTGGGGCCCCGCTCCCGTGGCCACGGAAGGAGCGTTGCGCATGAGCACGCTGGGAGCGTTGCCCCTGCTGCCGACGACGATCCTGGGCAGCTACGCGCTGCCGAGCTGGTATCTTACCGCCCTCGAGCACATCGGGCGCGGCGAGTACGGCGAGACCGACCTGCGCGAGACGATCGAGGACGCTGCCGCCACGGCGATCGGCGACCAGGAGCGCGCGGGGCTCGACGTCGTTACCGACGGCGAGGTGCGGCGCGCCGACTTCATCATGAGCTTCTACGACCGCTTCCAAGGGCTGCGCCGGGTGCCGCCCCGCCGCCGTCTCGGGCCGTACATGTACGACTCGACGGCGATCTACGAGACCACGGGCCCCCTCTCGGCGCCGCAGGGGCTCGGCACAGTCGAGGAGTATCGCTTTGCCAGCACGCGCACGCGGCGGCCCGTGAAGGTCGCCGTGGCGGGGCCCGTGACGCTCACCAACGCGGTGCGGATCGTCGACGGCTACCGCGGCCGCGACGAGTTGATCGCCGACCTCATCGGGATCGTCAACGCCGAGTTGAAGGCGCTGGTGGCCGCCGGCTGCCCGTTCGTCCAGGTCGACGAGCCGTCGTTCTCCACCTACTGGGCCGACCCGGCGAAGATCGTGGAGGTGTTCAACGCCACGGTGGCCGGGGTGGAGGGGGCCACGATCGGGCTGCACATCTGCTTCGGCAACCTACGTGGCCGGCCGCAGTCGCTACGCACCTACGCGCCGCTGCTACCGCACCTGCGCGATGCGCGCGCCGACGTCCTGTTCCTGGAGTTCGCCAACCGCGAGATGGCCGAGATCGAGCTGTACGCGCGCCACGAGTTGCCGCAAGCGCTCGCCGCGGGGGTGGTCGATGTCAAGAGCTTCTACCGCGAGCGGCCCGAGGATGTCGCGGGGCGGCTGCGGCGGGTGCTGGCCCACGTCCCCATCGAGCGCGTCTGGGCGGTGCCCGACTGTGGCTTCTGGGAGACTCCCCGCTGGCTCGCGTTCCACAAGCTGCAGGCGCTAGTGCAGGGCGCCGTGCTGGTGCGCGAGGGCCGTTAGGGCCGCGGCTGGCGCTCGGTAGCACCGCCCGGCTACAGGGGGGCAGCGCCACTCTCCAGGATCTTCAGCGCGATGGCGGCGGCCAGGCGATCGTCCGCCTCGGTGAGGTCGAGCCCGGTGATCGTCTGGATGCGCTGCAGGCGATAGCTGACCGTGTTCACGTGGACGCACAGCTCGCGCGCCGCGAGCTGCAAGCTGCCGTGATGGTGGAGGTACACCGCGAGGGTGCGCACGAACTCCGCGCCGTGCGCGCGGTCGTACGCCAGCAGTGGGCCGAGCACGTGCTGCGCGAAGTCGGCTAGCTCCGCGGGGTCGTCCACCTGGTGGAGCAGCCGGTAGATGCCCAGGTCCGCGAAGGTCACCACCCGGCCGTGCTGCCCGAAGCGACAGGCGGTCTCGAACGCCCGGCGTGCTTGCCGGTAGGCCCGCGGCAGCTCGACCGGCGTGGCCGCGGGACCGCCGATCCCTACGGTGATCGCCCCCGTGGGGTAGAGCCGCGCGCCGTGGACGATGAGCTGCTCGCCCACGGCCTGAGCGAGCCAGGGTTTGCCTCGGGCTCTCGCGCCGTTCCTTTCCCGGAAGGCGGCCGCATATCCCCCAGCCTGGGTGAGCGCCGTGTCACGTTCGTCTCGCTCTCGCTTGGCCAGCGCGGGGGCGCGGCCATCGAGGTCGCGGTCCGTGGAGTGGCGCGGGGCCATGCCGCGGGCGCGAATGGGGACCAGCGCGACCACCTCCTCGCGCCGCGCCACCGCGATCACCCCGGGCGCTTGCTGGCCGGCGAGGCTGGCGAGGCTGGCGAGCACGTGCTGTGGGACGAGGTGCGTGGTGCCGGGCTCTGCTGCTTCCCGATCCCCGCGCGCGCCAGGGGGAGGAGGCCCGCCGCCGGTGGATCCTTCCGCACCAGGACGGACGCTGGATGGCGACTGGGGCGCCACGGCGGCCACCAGGACCGCGTAGGGCTGCGCGGGCTCCACCCCGAGCCCCTCGGCCCGAGCGCGCATCGCCGCAGGGTCGGCGCTCGGCGCGAGCAGCAGCGCTTCCAGCAGGTCGGCGCGCAGCCGCTGCGCCAGCTCCGCGTTGTTGCGCTCGCGCGTCAGCACCAGGGCGAAGACGGTGGCGGCGTGCTGCGCGCCGAGCAGCGCCAGTGACTCGGCGCCGTCCGCCTGCGGCGTCTCGGCGATGGCCAGGTAGCCCAATACGTCGCCGCCCACGGCGATCGGCGCCAACACCCAGGCCGCCACCCCGGCCGGCGCGTCGAGAGCGGGCAGGCGCAGCGGCCGCTGCTCCTCGCGAAGGGTGGCTAGGACGGGCTGCCAGTGCGGATCGTCTGGCGGCCACGGCAGGAGGGGGGCACCATGCGGCGTGGAGCCGCCGCGTGGTGGGGCGCGGTGCCGCGCGCGCCTGGGCTGCGGCGAAGGGGCCAACTCTGCGCGTCCCTCGGCCGGGGAGGACTCTGGCGGGAGGACGGGTGGTGTCGCGGTGGCCAGCGGCTCCAGGAGCGGGTCGAGCACGACCACGGGACAATCCACGAGCCGGGCGAGGCGCCGCGCCAAGCTCTCGAGCGTGGCCCCCTGGACCACCAGCCCCGTGAGGTGGTCGTACAGCGCCACCAGCCGCGTCAGCGCAGCGTTCTGCCGCTCCAGCGCGCGGTAAGCCGCCGCCAAGTGGGCCAGCTCGGCGCTCGGACAGGCGGTGTCGGTGGTCTCGTGCATCACCGTGGCAGCGTCCGCAACAACTGCACGCTCTCGGCCGCCGTGGCGCTGGCCGACGACACGAGCAGGCCACGCACCCGCGGACGAGCGGCCGCGATCAGCTCCAGGGCGAGCGCCAGCCCAGCCTCGCCGCCGCGCTCGCCCGCCTGCCACATGCGCTCGAGCGTGGCCTCTGGGAGTGCGATGCCTGGCACCTCGTGCTGGAGATACTCGGCGTGCGCGAAGTCTTGCAGGGGCTGCACGCCCAGCAGCAGCGGCGGCGCCTCGGGGCCGAGCGCGTCCAGGAGCCGCTCCAGCGCCGCCAGGTCGTACACCGGGGGGGTCACCAGGAAATGAACGCCGGCCTCGATCGCCGCTCGCGCCTGGGCGAGCTCCTCGCCCGGGTCCTCCGCCGTGGGGTTGACGTGCGCGCCGATCAGAAACTGCGTGGGCTTGCCGATCGGCAGGCCGTTGGCGTCGCGGCCGGTGTTGAGCGCGTTCAATGCGCGCACCAGCCCGAGCGCATCCACGTTCCACAAGCCGGCGACGTGCGGGTAGTCGCCCTGCACCGGCGGTGTGCCGGTCTGGCATAGCACGTTGCGCAGGCCGAACGCGTAGGCGCCGAGCAGGTCGGCCTGCAGCGTGCTCAGGCTGCGGTCCCAGGTGGTGGCGGTCAGGACCGGCTCTAGCCCCAGCCGTTGTTGGACGAGGAGCGCCAGGGCCACCGGACTGACCTGGACCCGCGCGGTGGCCGGGGCGGCGATGACCACGACCTCGGCGCCCGCCGCCTGGAGCAGCGCGGCGTCGCGTAGCGCGCGCTCGGCGTCGGCTCCGGGTGCGGGCCGCAACTCGGCTGCCACGATGAACTCGCCCGCCGCCAATCGCTCGGCGAGCCCGGGCCGGCTGCTCGCCGCGGCCCGGCCGTCCGCGCCCTCCTCGCCGGCACGCCGGATCACGTCGCTGCCGATGGCGCTGGCTGCCCGCGCGGCACGACCGCGCCGTGCCCGCAGTGGCTCCTGCAGCCGGCGCGTGGGAGGCGGCAGGTCGGCCACCGCCCGCACCACCGCGGCCAAGTGCTGGGGCGTGGTGCCGCAGCAGCCGCCGACCAGCCCCGCGCCCAGCTCCACGAAGCGGCGGGCGTAGCGGGCGAAATACGCCTCGTCGGCGCCGTACTCGAAGCGCCCCGACACGAGCGCGGGCAGGCCGGCATTGGGCTGCGCGGCCAGGGGCAAGCTGGTGTGCCGCCCCAGCTGCCGCACGATCTCCAGCAGCCCCTGCGGCCCGAGCGTGCAGTTGGCTCCCACCACCGTTACTCCGAGGTCCTCGAGGGTGGCCGCCACGGTGGCGGGATCGTCGCCGGCGAGCGTGCGGCCGTCGTCGAGGAAGGTCATCTGGGCCACGATCGGGAGCGAAGTCAGCTCATGGGCGACAGTCACCGCCTCGACCAGCTCGCGGAGGTCACCGAAGGTCTCGAACAGGAGCAGGTCGACGCCACCGGCGAGCAAGGCCTCGAGCTGCTCGCGCAGCACCGCGCGCAGCTCGCCCTCGGTCAGGCGATCGCGCAAGCTGCTGGGGGCGACCGGCCCCACCGCGCCCGCGATCAGCACGTCGGCGCCGGCGGCGTCGCGCGCCTGCTGGGCGAGGCGCACCCCGGCCTCGACCACCGTGGCGACCGCAGCCTCGCAGCCCTGGCGCGCGAGTCGCGGACGGCTCGCACCGAACGTGTTGGTCTGGAGAAGATCGACCCCCGCGGCGAGGTAGGCAGCGTGGACCGCGCGCACGAGCGCCGGGCGGGTGAGGTTCAGCTCGGGCAGCGCGCGGTCCAGTGGCACTCCGCTGGCGTGGAGCACCGTGCCCATCGCCCCGTCGGCGACGAGCACGCGCGTCCGCATGCGCTGGAGTAGATCGGCGGCCATGGCCAGCGTCCCCGGGCAGCTCGCGCGTGGACAAGTGGTTGTGCGGCTCACTGCTACTATAGCGCGGTCCGGTTGGGGCCGCGGGGCACGCGACGAGGAGGACAAAAAAGGCGGCCGCCCGCGCGTGGCCACCACCGCCCCCGTGTAGGTGCCGCGCACGGACGAGCCGTCGCTTACAAGAGTACGGCGCGCGCGGCGCGCGCCCCAGAGGGATAGCCCCCCAACTGCGCGGGGCCAGCCCCCCAGCC
>JADGHJ010000103.1 GCA_019686175.1 Chloroflexota bacterium
TTAGGGTGTGGTGGGCTCGGCGATGTGTATAAGTGACAGGGGGCCGAGGGGGAGGGACATCCCACCGTAGCCGTTGCCAGGGGAGGAGCGATGCCGCAGGAGCTATTGGTGATCGACGCCGACGCCCACGTGGAGGAGTCGCCGGCCACCTTCGCCGATCCCTACCTCGACCCCGCCTTCCGCGACCGCCGTCCGCGCGTGGTGGCCCTCGACGAGCAGCGCGCCGTCTGGGTCATCGACGACCGCCTGTTCCCCCAGCGCGTGGGCAAGGGCGCTCACACCTTCGCCACCCCGGCCGCCGTCGGTGACCGCCCTACCGCCCTCACCGTCCGCAAGCCCGACCCGCTGCCCAGCATCACCCTGGCCGATGTCGACGCCCGCCTGCGCCAGATGGACGCCGAGCGACTCGACATCCAGGTGATCTACCCCACCCTGTTCCTCGCCTACCCGCTCACCGACGACCCGGCCCTGTACAGCGCGCTGTGCCGCGCCTACAACGCCTGGATCGCGGACCTCTGCCGCCAGCGGCCCGACCGACTGAAGTGGGCCTGCGTGGTGAACCTGGACGACGTGGCTGGGGCGGTGCAGGAGCTGCGGCGCTGTCGGCGGGAGCTGGACGCCAGCGCGGTGGTGATCCTGGGCACGGCGGGCGACCGGAAGCTGGACGATCCGACGCTGGACCCGTTCTACGCCGCCTGCACCGACCTCGACCTGCCCGTGGCGGTGCACGTGGGGTGGTCGTCGCCGTCGCTGGGCCGCATCTACGACAACGTATACGACGCGATCACCCTGCCGTTCGTGTTCTCGCTGTTCACGGGGTTTACCGACATCCTGACGGGCGGGGTGCTGGATCGGCATCCGCGGCTGCGGGTGGCGTTCCTGGAGGCCGGCTGCCAGTGGGTGCCGTTCTTGCTCGACCGGCTGGAGCACTACTACGAGGTGGCGGTCGAGCGCGGGCGGTGGAACTACGACGCCCGCGAGCGGCCGAGCGCGTACCTGGCGCGGGGCAATGTGTTCCTGTCGGCGGAGGTGGAGGAGGCGCTGCTGCCCTACTGCTTCGAGCGGTGGGGCGCGGACAAGTTCTTGTTCGCCTCGGACATGCCACACGGGGACCGGGAGTACGGGGCGGTCGCGGAGCTCCTGGAGCGGCCGGACCTGGACGAGGCGGCCAAGCGGGCGTTTCTGGCCGACAACGCCCGCCGCTTCTACGGCTGGTAGCCAGGTCGCTAACGGGCGCGGTTGAGTCGCCAGATGCGCGCGTTGAGCGCGGTAGCGAACCCCACCCACGCCCAGTAAGGCAGCAGCAACGCGGCACCCCAGCGTGACACGCGCGCGGAGAGCGCTAGATAGACGCTGATCGCCATCCAGAGGGCCGCGCTGACGGCCAGCCCACCGATGATCTGGCGCCGTCCGAAGAACATGATCGACCATCCCGCGTTGAGGACCAGTTGCACCAGCCAGGCGCCCAGCGCCAGCTGGCCGGCGGCCGCCCGCGCCGGCCGCTCGTGCGCCTGCCGCCGTATCAACCAGCCGGAGACAGCGATCAGGGTGTACAGCAGCGTCCATACTGGACCGAACACCTGCCTCGGTGGCGTCCAGCGCGGCTTGCGCAGCGTGCGGTACCAGGTGTCGACCGAACGCGCCGTGGCGGTCGCGCCGAGCGCCGCCGCGGCGAAGCTGGCTCCGAAGAACGCCAGCAGCCAGCCCAGTTCAGCGGCCCGCGAGGACCGTGGCGCGAGCGCACCCACGCTCACCCCTCCACCAGTTCCTTGAACCGTCGGATGGCGTCGATGTGAGCCTGGGGCGAGGCCAGGCCGGCGCCCATGGTGTTCACGCTGAGGTACGTCGCGCCCAACTCGCGCCAGCGCTGCACCGTCGGCGCCCACTGCGCCTCCGGAATCTGGGCGAGGGTGAAGCGCCCCTCGACCCCCACAGCATCCTCGGGCCGCCCCGCCTCGCGGACGTAGCGGCGCAGACGGGCAAGCTGGTCCTCCAGCTCCGGGCCCGGCGGCGCCTGCGGGAACCAGCCGTCGGCGAGCCGCGCGGCGCGCCGCAGGACCGGATCGGCGGTGCCACCCATCCAGATCGGGATCGGGCGTGCCGGGCGCGGCAGGATCGCCGCGCGGTCGATCGTGTGGTAGCGGCCATGAAATGTCACCAACTCCTCCGTCCACAGCGCTCGCAGCAACCGGATCTGCTCCGTAATGCGCGCGGCACGATTCTGGAACGGCTGGCCCAGCGCCTCGTACTCCACGAAGTTCCAGCCGATCCCCACGCCGAGGCGCAGCCGGCCGCCGCTGAGTACGTCGACCTCGGTCGCCTGCTTGGCTACCAGCACCGTCTGGCGCTGGGGCAAGATCAGCACGCCGGTGACCAGCTCCAGGCGGGTAGTGAGCGCCGCGAGGTAGCCGAACAGCACGAACGGCTCGTGGAACGGGTGCTCGTGCGTGTACGGCGCCCGGAGGGCGCCCTGAAAGCGGTCGGGGTGCCCTCCCACGACGTGGTCGTAGACCAGCAAGTGGTGATAGCCGAGCTGCTCGGCGGCCTGCGCGTAGTCGCGGATGACGATCGGGTCGCTACCGATCTCGGTCTGGGGAAAAACGACACCCAGCTCCATGCATGGCCACCCCTTCTACTTCGGGACGGTTCGTCGCGAGCGCCGGCCAGCCGGCGCGGCGGCTCCACATACCAGCATTATGGTGCACTACGGCGCAGTCATTGGGCCGGCGCCGATCCTACAGGACTCGAGCCACTGGAGGCCCGAGGCCGGCTCATGAAAGGGGGCGCCGACGTCGCGATCGACTACCAGCACGAGGATCCGACGGCGGTGGCGCTGCGCGAGACGGGCGGCGAGGACGTCGATGCGGTGTTCGATACCGTGAGCGGCCGGTCGTGGCCTGGAGCCTCCCAGCTACACAGCGCTTCGGACGACTCGCTACCATCCTCGGCCCCAAGGGCGACCTCACGCCGCTATACTTCCGCCATCAGACGCTGTACGGCGTCTTCTCGACACGCGGGCGGTGGTGACTCGAAGCGCCGGCGCGCTTGCTGGAGCGCGGGCAGGTGCGGCCGCTCATCGCCGAGGTGCTGCCATGGGAGGGAGTCCGCAGGGCACACGAGCGGCTCGATGCCGGCCATGGCCGCGGGAAGGGCGTGCTCCAGGTGTCCGGCTAGCGCCCGCAGCGCGATGAGGCGCTAGCCTGCGGGCAGCAGGTGCAGGGCATCGCGATGGATGGAGATCGTCCAGGTGCGGGCGGTCGCTAGGCCGAGCCGCTCGTACACGTACATGGGCAGCTCCAGCTCGAGGTCGTAGTCGCGCTCGGGCGCCAGGCGCGGGCCGTCGAGCCGCAGGCGCACGATCGCGGCGATCCCGTCGCCGTATTCGCCGACGATCACGCCGCGGGCCAGGTTCGAGCGCGGCACGTCGGCCCGCTCGGGCAGCACCAGAGTGATCCGCTCGCCACGCAGGCAGACGTACACCGCCTGCCCGGCCGCGAGGGGCACCGAGGCCGGCCGCGGCCGGGCGACGAGTGTTCGCTCCCCGACGAGGACGTGCACCGCGTCGCGCTCCACCGCCTGGACGCGACCCGGCAGGATGTTCCGGACCCCCGCCAGCCGCGCAACCTGCACGTGCGCCGGACGGGCGAGCAGCTCGGCCGGCGGTCCCACCTGCAACAGCCGGCCGTCGGCTAGCACGGCGATGCGGTCCGCCAGGAAAGTGGCCTCGGACAGGTCGTGGGTCACGAACAGCATGGGCACGCCGACCCGTCGCTGCAGCGCGCGCAGCACCGTGCGCAGCTCCGAGCGCGTCGGCGCATCGAGCGCCGACAGCGGCTCGTCGAGCAGCAGCGCCTCCGGCCGTACGGCCAGCGCGCGAGCCAGGGCCACCCGCTGCTGCTGGCCCCCGGATAGCTCCCGCGGCCGGCGGTGGGCCAGGTGCTCCAGCCCCGTCAGCTCCAGCAGCTCGCCGACCTGCTTCGCCACCACCGTGCGCGGCTGCCCGCGAATGCCGTAGGCCACGTTCTGGAACACCGTCAGGTGGGGGAACAGCGCATACCCCTGGGGCACGTAGCCGACCCGGCGCGCCTGCGGTGGCAGGTGGATCCCCGCGCGGCTGTCGAATAGCACCCGGCCGTTGAGCACGATGCGGCCGGCCGCCGGGCGGAACAGCCCCGCGACCGCCCGCAAGGTGAGCGTCTTGCCCGCGCCCGACTGCCCGAGCAGCACCACGATCTCGCTGCCGAGCGCGAGGTCGAGCGCGAGCGTGAAGCCTGGCCAGGCGTGGCGGAGCTGGATCGCCAGCACGTCCATGCACTTCCAGCCATTGGCGGGCTGGTCGAGCTGCCGCCCTGCAGGAGGCCCGCCGTACACGACAGCTGGCCCAACCTCTCGACCGTTGCTCTAGGTCGCCAGCCGCCGGCCTAGCCGCTGCACCAACAGCAACAGGCCAACGGCGAACAAGGTCAGCACGCCCACCAGCACCGCCGCGTAGTCGAGGTTGTTGGCCTGGACCGCGTCATAGATGGCGATGGGCAGGGTCTGGGTGCGCCCGGGGATGTTCCCCGCCACCATCAGCGTGGCACCGAAGTCGCCCAGCGCGCGGGCGAAGGTCAGCATCGCGCCAGCGAGGATGCCGCGCCAGGCCAGCGGGAGGGTCAGCGTCCAGAAGATCTCCAGCTCCGACCGGCCCAATGTGCGGGCCACCTGCTCGATCTCCTGGTCGACGCCTTCGAAAGCCGCGCGGCTGGCCTGCGCCATCAAGGGGAAAGAGGCCACCGCCGCCGCCACCACCGCCCCCCGCCAGGTGAACGCCAGCGGCCAGCCGAGCGCGTCCAGCGCCTGGCCAAGGGGACTGCCGCGGCCCAGCGCGACCAGCAGGTAGTAGCCGAGCACAGTCGGCGGCAGCACGAGCGGCACCGCCACCGCCGCGCCGAGCACGTCGTGGCCCGGAAACCGCAGGCGCGCGAGCGCCCAGCCGGCGGCAACGCCCAGCACGAGGTTGAGCAGCGTGGCCAGCGCCGCCACCTGGGCGGACAGGAAGAACGGAAACCAGTCGATGGTGGTCATGGCGTGCCCCCGGGCGACTCGAAGCCGTAGCGCTCCAGGATCGCCTGAGCCTCCGGACCCAGCACGAAATCGGCGAACGCCCGCGCGGCGGCCTCCTGGTGCGTCCGCCGGAGCACCGCCAGCGCCTGGTCGAGCGGCTGGTGCAGCTCCTGGGGGACAAGCGTCCAGGGCAGATCGGAGGGCAGCGCGAGGGCAAGCGCCACCAGGCCGGCGTCCGCCTGGCCGCTCTGGACGTACTGCATCGCCTGCTGGATATTCTCGCCGTACACGAGCTTGGGCCGCAGCGATTCCCACAGGCCCTGGGCCTCCAGCGCCTCACGCGCCGCCTGGCCGTAGGGCGCGTGCTCGGGATTGGCGATAGCGACATAGCGGATGGCCGGCGCGCCCAAGGCGGCCAGATCTTCGAGCGGGCGCCCGCGTTGGGGCGCGCTCACGAGAACCAACCGACCGCGCGCATAGCGGCGCTCGGTGCCCGCCAGCGTGTGGCCGTTCTGGCGCAGGCGCTCGATGAACGCCTCGTTCGCGGCGAGGAAGACGTCGAACGGCGCGCCGTTCTCGATCTGCTGCGTGAGCTGGCCGGTCGACCCGAAGCTCAGCACGACCTTGGTCCCCGCGCGCGCCTCGAACGCCTGGGCGATCTCCGTGAGCGCGGGACGCAAGTCCGCCGCCGCGGCCACCTGGAGCGACGGGGCTGTCGACCCGCGAGGAGTCGAGAGGCACGCGCCGAGCGCGAGGGCGACGAGGACACCCAGGATAGCCATCGGGGCGCGGGCCTGCCGCATTAGACGCATCGCTCGCCAACTTCCCTATGAATTGTTGAATGGCCCGAGCACGGCGCGTCCTCAGGCCGCCGCCGGGAGGTCGGCGATGACCGTGCCCGTGGCGCTCACGTCGTAGCCGGGCAGCGCGGCCAGCTCGGCGCGCAGCGGGCGGCTCTGGAGCACGTCGAGCAGCAGGGCCACGGCCGGGTGCTGCAGGTGGTCGCGCGGGATGACCAGGTCGAAGCGGGCCTCGGCGAGGGGAACGAAGTCCAGCCCGAGCGCCCGCGCGGTGGCGCGCAGGGCGACGCCCACATCCGCACTGCCCTGCGCCACCGTCCGAGCGACGGCCAGATGGCTGGGGGCGAGGCGCTCGTACCCGCTCACTGCCCGCGGCGGCACGCCCGCCCGCGCCAGCAGCTCGTCGAGCAGCCGACGGGTGCCCGCGCCTGGCTCGCGGTTGATGAGCCGCACGTCCGGACGCGCCAGATCCTCGACGCCGCGCAGCCCCTTGGGGTTGCCCGGCGCCACTACCAAGCCTTGCTCCCACCGGGCGAAGGCCACCACCACCCCACCGATGGAGCGTAGGGCAGCCCGCGCCTGCGGCACGTTGTGCTCCTCACTGTCGGGGTCCCGGAGGTGCGTGCCGCCCACGTGGGCGCGCCCATTCGCCAGCGCATCGAGCGCCGCCTGACTGGTGGCTGGCAGCCAGAGCAGCCGCACCTCCCGCTGGTAGCGGGCCAGGTGCGCGGCTAGGATACCGAGGCTCGGGTCGCACCCAAGCAACAACGCCGTCCGCTCCAGGACCTCGCTGGCGGTGAGCAGCTCCGCACGCGCCGGGCCGTCGTCCGGGCGCAGCAAGCCGTCGGCGCTCACGAAGCCGTCGTACAACCCCAGCTCCGCCGCCAAGGGATAGCCGATCCAGCGGCCACGGACCTGCACGACAGCGAGCCGGCCCACGTCGGGCGGCGGTGGGGCGACGAGGTCGATCGCGAACGCCCGCGCGGATTCCGGCAGCAGGAACAGGTCCTCCACGCGGCACCCAAGCGCGCGCGCCAGCGCCAACGCCACCGCCGTGTTCGGCACATACTGCCCGCTCTCGATGGCGCTGAGGGCCTGCCGCGTCAAGCCGGCGCGGGCGGCCAGCGCCTGCTGAGAGAAACCCCGCTGCACGCGGACGGCGCGGACGCGGTTCTGGACGGCGGGAGTGGCGATACGACGACCCATGGCTTCACTCGGCATGATGGTAAAGAATAGCGGATATCATGTCAATTATTCATGCTCACAGCTCGCGCCGGCCGTGGGCCGACGATGGCCGCACCAGGGCCGACATCCGCGAGAGGGGACGGGTGCGCCGCCCCGGTAGGGCGGCGGGCCGGCGATGCGCGCCGTGGCGCCTGGGTCGTTGCTGACCGACAGGAGACCGGCGCGTCTGCTGGTCGGAAAACAACTTGACAAGCCAGCGCCCGGCAGGTAGGATAGGGACGTAGATTGAATCTAAGTTTGGAGAGGGTCTACACCGTGGCGGTTGAGGCGCGCCGGTTCGAGGAGTTGGCCCAGGCGCTGGTCCGTGGCGGCTATCGCCTCACGCCCCAGCGTGAGGCGGTGCTGCGGGTGCTTGCCGAGAGCGACGAGCATCCCAGCGTCGATCAGATCTACGAGCTGGCGCGCCAGCGCTGCCGGTCCACCAGCCGCGCCACCGTCTACAACACGGTGAGCGTGTTGAAGCAGCTCGGCGAGGTGCTGGAGCTGGAGTTCGGCGGCGCGGGCAACCGCTACGACGGGCGGGTGCCGCGGGCACACGCCCACCTCATCTGCACCGTCTGCGGTCGCATCGAGGACTTCGAGCGGCCGGAGATGGAGCACGTCCTGGCCGCCGCCGCCGCGGCCAGCGGCTACGCCGTTACCGCCCGCCGCCTGGACTTCTACGGGCTGTGCCCGCGCTGCCAGGCGCGACAACCGGCCCAGGCCTAAGGCGAGTCACACGCTCGCTGCTGCGTCCAGGCCCCGGCCGGCGGGCAGAGGCGGTGTTGGCGCGAGACATCCCGGCAGTTCAGTGAGATGGGAGGAGTCACGAGCATGCCAAGCCTGAAAGGCACGCGGACCGAGGCGAACCTCAAGGAGGCGTTCGCGGGCGAGTCGCAAGCCAACCGGCGCTACCTCTACTTCGCGCGCCAGGCGGACGTGGAGGGCCAGCCGGAGATCGCGGCGCTGTTCCGCTCGGTCGCCGAGGGCGAGACGGGCCACGCGTTCGGCCACTTCGACTACCTCAAGGAGGTCGGCGACCCCGTCACCGGCGAGCCGGTCGGGGAGAGCGCGGCCAACCTGAAGTCGGCGATCGCGGGCGAGACCTACGAGTACACCGAGATGTACCCGGGCTTCGCGCGGGTGGCGCGTGAGGAGGGCTTCCCCGAGATCGCGGACTGGTTCGAGACGCTCGCTCGGGCCGAGAAGTCGCACGCGGGCCGCTTTGCCAAGGGCCTGGAGTCGCTGACCGCGTAAGTGGCGCGCGGGGGCTACGCTCCCGCCGTGCCTCCCCTGTTGTGGCCGCGACGGGCGCTCCGTGCTCCCGTCGCGGCCGCTATCGTTCTCGCGCCCGCGGCGCGTTGCTGAGGAGCCGATATGTCCACTGACCTGGGCGGCTTGCGCCCTTCACGCGTCGAGCATCTCGACGCGCGCTACTGGGACCCTGAGGACCTCGATCGGGAGCAGCGGCGGCAGCTCGACGTCTGTCATGGCTGCCGCATGTGCGTCAATCTCTGCCCCGCCTTCCCCCAGATCTTCGAGTACATCGACGACGAGGCCGACGGCGACGTCGAGAAGCTCACCACCGCCCACATCCGGCATTTCGACGCCCTGTGCTACGAGTGCAAGCTCTGCTTCATCGTCTGCCCCTACACCCCACCCCATGAGTGGGCCATCGACATCCCGCGCCTGGTGCTGCGCGCCAAGGCGGTGGAGACGCGCCAGCGCGGCCTGCCGCTCGGCCGCCGGCTGTTGAGCGACCCGGATCTGGTCGGCCCGCTCGGCTGCGCGGCCGCGCCAGTGGCCAACGCCGTGGCCCAGCAGCCCAAGGCGCGCGAGCTGATGGAGCAGACCCTCGGCATTCATCGCCAGGCGTTCCTGCCGCGCTTCGCCAACCAGACCTTCGCGGGCTGGTTCGCCAAGCGCCAGAAGCCGGCCAACGTCGGGCACAACGGCAAGGTGGCGCTGTTCTACACCTGCCTCGTGAACTACTACCACCCTGAGATCGGCATGGCCGCCGTGCGCGTGCTCGAGCGCAGTGGCGTCGAGGTGATCTGTCCGCCGCAGCGCTGCTGCGCTATGCCGTTCCTCGACGAGGGCCGGCTCGAGGCCGCGCTCGGCCAGATGCGCTCCAACGTCGACAGTCTGGCCGCCGCCGTGGCCGCGGGCTACGACGTCGTGGTGCCCGAGCCGACCTGCGGCATGATGCTCAAGAAGGAGTATCCCGACTACCTGCACAGCGATGCCGCCGAGGCGGTCGCCGGGCGCACCTACGACCTGGCCGAGTACCTGGTCAAGCTCCACCGCGAGGGTAAGCTCCGCACCGACTTCGCCTACGCGCCCGGCAAGATCGCCTACCACATGCCCTGTCACCTGAAGTACCAGGCCATCGGCCGGCGCTCGGTCGACCTACTCAAGCTGATCCCGGGTGCCGAGGTCCAGGTGGTCGACCGCGGCTGCTCGGGGCACGACGGCACCTGGGCCCTCAAGAAGGACTTCCACGAACTGTCGATGAAGGTCGGCAGCAAGCTATTCGCCGGCCTGCGCGATGCCAACGCCAATGTCGTGGCCACCGATTGCTCGCTGGCCGCGCTCCAGATCGAGCAGGGCACGGGGCTGCGCCCTGTGCACCCCATCGAGATCGTCTGGGCCGCTTACCCGGACGCCAGCCCGGAGGGATGACCGTTATGCCAGTGATCACGCGCGACGAGCTGCGCTCGCTCGAGGAGTACGAGAAGGTTCGCGCCGAGGTCCGCCAGCAGATCGCGGCGATCAAGGCGCCACGGCGCGTGAAGGTGGGGGAGTGGGTCGCCTTCACCTTCGAGAACCGCGACACGGTGCGCTACCAGATCCAGGAGATGCTGCGCGCCGAGCGCATCTTCGAGCCGCACCGCATCCAGGAGGAGATCGACATCTACAGCACGCTGCTGCCCAACCCGGGCGAGCTCTCGGCCACGATGTTCATCGAGATCGCCGACATGGAGCAGCTCCGGCGGGAGCTCCCGCGGCTGGTGGACATCGAGACCACCGTCTGGCTCGACCTGGGTGACCGGCGGATCCACGCCGACTACGAAGCCGGCCGCAGCATGGAGAGCAAGACCAGCACCGTCCACTACGTGCGCTTCCGCGTAGGCACCGAGGGCGTGGCGCTGCTGCGCGACCCCAGCGTGCCCGCCCGGCTGCGTATCGACCACCCCAACTACCAGGCCAGCACGGAGCTGAGCCCCGAGACACGCCGCGCCCTGGCCGACGACCTGGCAGCCAGTTAGTCTCCGCGCACGGCGCCCCCTCGCCGCGGGAAGACCGCGAGGGGGCGCCCTCCTCTGGATCCCCCCTTCAGGTGATATCGACGAGCACTTTGCCCACCACGGCCCCCTGCTCGACGGCCTCGTGGGCTGCGGCGATCTCCGTCAGGGGCAGCCGCCGGCCGATCACATGCCGGAGCGTCCCCGCCTTGAGCGCCGCCGTGATGTCGCGCACCGCTGCCTCGTGTGCGGCCCGGGGCATCACATACACCAGCACCGTACGGAGCACGGCGTTCTTCTGGAGGAACGCGCGGAACGGCAGCCGCGGCTGCGGCTCGGCGTCGGAAGAGTAGGCCGCGACGACGCCGTTCGGTTTCAGCACCGCCTGGGTGACGGGCAGGTTGGCGCCGAAGGCGACCTCCACCACGCGGTCGACGCCTGCGCCGCCCGTCAGCTCGTGGAGGCGCGCGGCCACGTCCTCCGTCCGGTAGTTGAGCACGACATCGGCCCCGGCCGCGCGCGCCACCGCGGCCTTCTCGTCGCTGCTCACCGTGGCCAGCACGTGAGCCCCACCCAGCTTCGCCCATTGGACAGCGTAGTGACCCACGGCGCCCGCGCCGCCAGTGACCAGCACGGTTTGGCCCGCCACCGGCCCGTCGGCGTATACGCAGTAGTGCGCGGTCATCGCCGGCACGCCCAGACAGGCCCCCACGGCGAGATCGACGTCCGGGGGCAGCGGCACCGCCTGCTCGCTGGGCACCACCACATACTCGGCGGCCGTGCCGAACGGGCGGCCGAGCTGCGCCTCGTACACCCACACGCGCTCGCCCACGCGGGCGGCCGCCACCCCCTCGCCCACGGCGTCGATCACGCCCGCACCGTCCTGGTGGGGAATGATGCGCGGGAACGGCATGGCGAGGTTGCCCTGCCAGCCCGCGCGGTTCTTGGTGTCCGAGGGATTCACGCCCGAGACATGCACACGCACGCGTACCTCGCCCGGGCCGGGCTCGGGCGTGGGCAGCTCGCCGAGCTGGAGCACCTCGCGCGCCGGCCCCCTGCGCTCATACCAGGCCGCTCGCATGATCCACGCTCCCTTCTCCTGCCGCGCCCTATCGGCACGACAGCTCGGGTGTGTACGCCTGATGCAGGGTCGAGCCGGTGTCCCCGCCCATGGTGACCGCCCCGCCCGGGATGTGGATGCGCCCGTCGAGGAACGCCGCGCCGATCTGCCCGTGGGTCGGGGTGGGCATCGGCGTGAAGCGCTGCCAGGTGCTCGTCCTGGGGTCGAACGCCTCGGTATGGGGGAACACACCGCTGTCCGTCGTACGGTCGCGCTCCCCGCCCATCGCCCACAGGCAGCCATTGGCGACGATGCTCGACATCCCCGAGCGTGGCTCCAACATCGACGGGCCTTGCGTCCAGGTATTGGTGGCCGGATCGTAGATCTCCAGGACGGCGGTCAGCTCGCTGTTGAAGTCCGGCCCGAAGCGGCCGCCCGCCACGTACACCTTGCCATCGATGGCGCCCACCGCGAGGTGGTTGCGCGCCGTGGGGAGATCGGGCAGCACCGTCCAGGCGTCGGCGGCCGGGTCGTACACCGCGAAGTCGTGGCCGCGCGGCGGTCGGCCCCCGGCCACGTAGATCTTGCCGGCGATCACCGCCGCGCCGCCCGCGCTGCGCGCCGTGGGCATGGGCGCGCGCGGCACCCACTCGTCCGCCGCCTCGTCCAGCATATAGACCGAGTCGAGGTACTGAGAGGGCCGCCCGGTGCCGGCGCCCTCGAACTCCCCGCCGATAACGTACAGCGTGCCGTCCACTACCGCAGCCATCGTGTGGTGCAGCGGGACGGGGAACGGGGGCCCGTAGCTCCAGCTATCGGTGGCCGGATCGTACACCTGCACGACGTTGGAGGGGATGCGCCCCTGCGGGTAGCCCCCGATCACGTAGATCTTGCCGTTCAACTCCGTCACCGCGCTCTCCGAACGCGGCTGCAGCATCGGTGCGAAGGTCGTCCAAGGGCCGTCCTGCCCTGGGGGAGCGGTGACCGCGACTCTGGGGACGAGAGCGATGCCACCGACGAGCAAGGCCGTCAGCATCCCAGCCACCACGAGGCGACGGGCACGCAGGGACCACGAATCGCGACTGGCCAACCCGTTGCCCGAGTACATGCGAAGCCTCCCTGTAGTGTCCAAGATCGCGGTGGGCGTGTCCGGGGGCACCGCGCCACGGTTCCGGGCTGGCCCCGGGCGCTGCGAGCCCTGCGGTGATGATACGCGGCCCCGCCCCCTTCTAGCGGCCGGGCGGCACGCAGAGCCTGGGACAGGCATGGGATAATGGAGCAGAGTGCGAAGAAGATCGTCCACCGCAGGGAGGCAGCATGGCCGGCCAGTACCCGCGTCGCCACCAGGACCAGCGGCAGTTCGTGCAGTTCGTCTTCTACCAGGTCGATCCGGCCTGGCGCCGGCTGCCGCGCGAGGAGCGCGAGGCGGGCAAGCAGGCGGCCCAGGCTGTCATCGAGCGCTTCGCCCAGCGGATGATCCTGCGCACCTACACACTGGTGGGCATCCGCGGAGACTGCGACTTCATGCTCTGGGCAGTCAGCGAGGAGCTGGAGACCTTCACGGCCCTGCAAGCCGAGCTGCTCGCCACCCCGCTAGGGGGCTATCTCACCCGCCCCTACTCGTACCTGGCCCAGACCAAGCGCTCGATGTACGTGGACAAGCACAGCCACGAGGGGCAGGAGGGACGGCGTCTGCGGATCACGCCCGGCACCGCCAAGTACCTGTTCGTGTATCCCTTCGTGAAGACGCGCGCCTGGTACATGCTCCCCAAAGAGGAGCGCCAGAAGATGATGGATGTCCACATCGAGGTGGGCCACAAGTATCCCTCGGTGCGGTTGAACACCACCTACTCGTTCGGGCTCGACGACCAGGAATTCATGCTCGCCTTCGAGAGCGACCATCCGGGCGACTTCCTAGACCTCGTCATGGAGCTGCGCGAGACCCGGGCGAGCGAGTACACTCTGCGCGACACGCCCATCTTCACCTGCATCGCCGTGCCCCCCGGCGAGATGCTCGACCTGCTGGGCTAGGCGCTGTAGAGTGCCCAGCACC
>JADGHJ010000104.1 GCA_019686175.1 Chloroflexota bacterium
GAGCGGATGCTGACCCAGCTCCAGCCTCCGCCTCCCGCCGCCCGGCTGCACGATATGTGGGTGCGCTGCGTGCGAGCGCGCCATGAGGCCGCGTCCGCGATGTACGACGCGCTGCAAGTAGCCGAGGTCCGCTCTCCGCGCGCGGCCCTCGTCGAGGCCGGTCGCACCCTGGCCGAGGCCGAGCGGCTCCAACAGCAGGCGGAGCAGGAGCGTGCTGCGGTGGGACGGCTGCTGGCCTGAGCACGGGCAGGGTAGGCCGAGAGGAGCGACGATGCCGCTACGGATCGACGTGGTCACGCTGTTCCCCGAGATGTTCGTGGGCCCGTTTGACGCGAGCATCCTGCGGCGCGCGCGGGACGAGGGCCGGCTAGACCTGCGCGTGCACCAGCTCCGCCAGTGGGCGCGGGGCCGGCACCAGGTAGTCGACGACTATCCGTATGGCGGCGGGCCGGGTATGGTGTTGATGGCTGAGCCGATCTGCCGGGCGGTGGAGGCGGTGCGCGGCCCCACCGCCGTCGTGGTGGTCCTGGCCGCCAGCGCCCCGTTGTTTCGCCAGGAGCACGCCCGCGCCTGGGCGCAGGCGTCGCAACTCGTGCTGGTGTGCGGGCACTACGAGGGGATCGATGAGCGGGCCATCGAAGTGCTCGGCGCCCAGCGGGTGTCGATCGGCGACTACGTGCTCACAGGCGGGGAACTGGCCGCCATGGTGGTCATCGACGCGGTGGCACGCCTTGTGCCAGGCGTGCTCGGCGCGGAGGCCTCCAGCATCGAGGAGTCGTACAGCGCTGGCGTGCTGGAGTACCCGCAGTACACGCGGCCGGTCGAGTTTCGCGGCCGGCGCGTGCCCGAGGTGCTCGTGGGCGGTAGCCACGCCGCGATAGCCGCCTGGCGGCGGCGCGCGGCCCTGGCGCGGACGTTGGCCTGGCGCCCCGACCTGCTGGATGACCCCGCGTGGGAGGAGTGCGCGCGCTTGGGCCTCCTGCCGGTGCGCGCGCCTGACGGCTGACGCGGCGCAGGGCGCCAGTTGACCATGCCTGCAACGGCTTGCTACGATCCCGGGGGAGCAGCGCGTGCGCGCATGGCAGCGGTGTCCGCCCGCGCCCGAGGCGACCGGCCGGTGCGACGGACCCACGTGTCACACGCCTACTCTTACGGTATGCGCCCAGTTGGCGTAAGGAGGACACGCATGGCCCTGCTCACTCAGACTCCATACAAGCCCCAAAGCTTCAACCACCTCAAGGGGCTCAACGGCATCTCGGACCAGACGATCGAGATGCACCTCGCCCTCTACAACGGCTACGTCACCAACACCAACAAGCTCACCGAGGAGCTGCTCGAGCTGGCCAAGAAGGGGCAGTCCAACACCCCGGCCTACGCCGAGATGACGCGGCGCCTGGGCTTCGAGTACAACGGCATGATCCTGCACGAGTACTACTTCGGCAACCTGACGCCGAACGGCCGCGGCCAGCCGCAGAGCGGCTCCCCGATCATGCAGGCGCTGGAGAAGAGCTTCGGGAGTTGGGACGCCTGGCTGCAGGACTTCAAGGCCGTGGGCGGGATGCGCGGCGTGGGCTGGGCCATCCTTTTCCAGGACCCGATGACCGGGATGCTCAGCAACCACTGGATCACCCTGCACCAGGACGGCAACCCCGCCGGCTTCAAGCCCATCCTGGTCATGGACGTCTGGGAGCACGCCTTCCTGCTGGACTACAAGCCGGCGGAGCGCGGCAAGTACATCGAGGCCTTCTTCTCCAACATCGACTGGGACGCGGTGAACAGCCGCTTGCAGGCGGCGCGCGCGGAGCGGCCGGTCGCCACGCCCGCGGTCTAAGCGCAACGCCATCCCGTGACAGCGGCCGGCACCGGGTGCCGGCCGCTGTTGCTTTCTCTTCCAGCGGTGCCGCCTGTGGTCAGGCCGGCGCGGCCAGGGTGGAGCGTGGCCACCGTTCATGCTCGCGGCTTGACGCTGGCGCTCGCCTTCCGGGCTGCCAAGCGGTTACGGGCGTTGCTATACTCAGTCGCAGTCTCTCCCCCGCCACCGCATGGTTCGGGAGGCATAGGGTGCAACGAGGCAGTGGTGTCCAGAAACTCGATACGATGATCACGCACCTGCGCCTGCTGCTTGCCGACGTGGTCGCGCGCGACAACCAGCTGGCCACCCTCTGCCGGCAGCTGCGGGAGCAGAGCGAGCACGTGGTCACCTACAGCCTCTATGGTGACACCGACCTGGGCCGCTCGCTGACACTCCTCAACGACATCGAGCAACGGCTCGTGGCTGCCGAGACGGAGCGCCGGCACCTGCAGCGGATCCGCGAGCGCGCCGAACACGAGCTGGAGTCGCTCCTGCTGACCAAGGGCGTGGAGCAGGCCAAGGCGCGGTTGGCCAGCCTCTACAGTCAGAAGCTGGAGATCGAGGCCGCCCTCGCGCAGCTCACCGTGCCCGGCGCGCCCCATATCGACCTCGATCGTGCGGGGCAGCTCGAGCGGGCTGCCGACGCCCTGGAGCACGAGATCCGCCAGCTCCAACAGGAGATCAACGAGGCCAGCGAGCGGGCCGCCCGCTCCGTCGAGGAGCAGCGCCGGTGACCCTACCGTATTCCCTCCGGCCACGGCACATAGCCCGCGTATGAGCGTCGCTGCGATCCTCGACCGCTGGGAGCGCTCCCCGGCGATCGCCCCACACCTGGCGGCCGTCCGGCACTTGCCAGCGCGCCCGGCGCGCTATGGTCCGTGGCCCCCGGCGCTCGACTCCCGCCTCACCGCCGTACTCCACCAGCGCGGGATCACCCAGCTCTACCTCCATCAAGCGCGGGCGCTCGACGCGGCCTTGGCCGGCCGCCACGTGGTGGTGGTCACCCCGACAGCCTCGGGCAAGACGCTCTGCTACAACCTGCCGATCCTACACACCCTGCTCCAGGAGCCCGCTGCCCGCGCCCTGTACCTCTTCCCAACGAAGGCGCTGGCACACGACCAGCTCGCAGAACTCCACGCCTGGGCGCGGGCCCTCGACGCCCCCCTACGCGCTTACACCTACGACGGAGATACGCCCGCGACCGCCCGCCAGCAGGTCCGCCTTGCCGGCAGCCTGGTGGTCACCAATCCCGACATGCTCCACGCGGCGCTGCTGCCACAGCACACGCAGTGGTGCGCGCTATTCGAGCACCTCCGCTACGTGGTCATCGACGAGCTCCACACTTACCGCGGCCTGTTCGGCTCGCACTTGGCCAACGTACTGCGGCGGTTGAAGCGCATCGCGGCACACTATGGTAGCCGCCCACAGTTCCTGCTCACATCGGCGACCATCGCGAACCCGCGCGAGCTGGCCGAGCAGCTCATCGAGGAACCCGTCGAGCTGGTCGACGACAACGGCGCGCCGGCCGGCCCGCGCTATTTCGTCCTCTATAACCCGCCCGCGCTCGACGCCTCGCTTGGCATCCGGCGCAGCGCTCTGCTCGCGGCGCGCGACCTCGCGGCCGACCTCCTCCACGCGGGAGCACAGACCATCGTGTTCGCGCGCAGCCGGCTGGCCGTCGAGCTGCTCGTGGCGCACCTCCGCGCCGACCGCCGCGTCGGCGACAACGGCGTCCGTGGCTATCGCGGAGGCTACCTGCCCTCCGAGCGCCGAGCCATCGAGCAGGGGCTGCGCAGCGGTGAGGTGCGCTGCGTGGTGGCCACGAACGCCTTGGAGCTGGGCATTGACATCGGTGGCCTCGATGCCTGCGTGCTGGTCGGCTACCCGGGATCGATCGCCAGCACCTGGCAGCAGGCGGGCCGCGCCGGCCGTCGCCAGGCCCTGAGCCTCACGGTGCTGGTGACATCCAGTAGCCCGCTCGACCAGTTCCTGGCCGCGCAGCCCGACTATCTGTTCACCACCCCGGTCGAGGAGGCACGCGTCCACCCGAACAACCTGTACATCCGCACGAGTCACCTCCAGTGCGCGGCGTTCGAGCGTCCCTTCGACCGTGACGAGCGCTTCGGTGGTGACGATACGCCGCTGCTGCTGGACTTCCTGACCGAGCAGGAGATCCTGGTGCGCGCCGGCGACCGCTGGTACTGGATGGCGGATGCCTTCCCCGCCCAGAGCGTCAGCTTGCGTAGCGCCGCCATCGACAACTTCGTGATCGTGGACACCACAGCCACAGGCCAGCCTCGCGTGATCGGCGAGATGGACCGCTGGTCGGTGCCCACGCTGCTGCACGAAGAGGCCATCTACCTGCACGAGGGCCGCCAGTATCAGGTGGAGCGGCTGGACTGGACGGAGAAGAAGGCGTTCGTGCGGCGCGTGGACGTGGACTACTATACCGACGCCGAGCTGGCTGTCGAACTGAAGCCGCTCAGCGTCGAGGCCCACGCGCCCGTGCCCCACGGTGCACGCCATTGGGGTGAGGTAGCGCTTACTTTCCAGGCCACCGTGTTCAAGAAGCTCAAGCTGTTGACGCAGGAGAACGTCGGGTGGGGACAGATCCAACTCCCCCAGGAGACGTATCACACCGCGGCCTACTGGCTCACGCTCGAGCGCGCTGCCGTGTGGCCGGGCGAGAGGTTGGAGGTAGGACTGCTGGGGCTCGGCCACCTGCTGGCCCACCTCGCCCCCCTGTATCTCCTGTGCGACCCACGCGATCTGGGTTGGCGCGCCGAGGTGCGCTCGCCGTTCACGGGCGCGCCCACGATCTATCTGTACGAGCGGGTAGGCGGCGGAGTCGGGTTGGCCGAGCGCTTGTATGCGGTGCACGCCGAGCTGCTCGGCGCCGCAGCCCAGCATCTCGAACGGTGCGGTTGCGCCAACGGGTGCCCGTCCTGCGTGGGACCGCCGCGGCCCACGGCCGGACCAACCACCGAGGTCATGCCGGCGCCCAAGCCCGCAGCACGCCACCTCCTCCGCCTGCTCCGGGGAACGCTCGCGCATGCCGACTGATCTGGCAGCCACCTTGCGGGCCTTTCACACGGCCCGCGCGAGCTGGCGACCCGCCGAGGCCGCGCCGCCTGCGCTGCACGCCGTCCTCCCGGGCCGCTATGTGGCCACACCCGCCGGCGAGTGCTTCCTAGTCGAGCACCAGTACCCGCTCGCGCACCGCCATGGCGCGCTCGCCTTGGAGCGCGGCGTCGCACTGACGCACGTGACGCGGCAAGTCCTGGCTCACGCGGCCGGGGGCGCCTTCGATCCCGCGCACGCCGTGTTCCTCGACACGGAGACCACGGGACTCGCGGGGGGCACCGGCACCTATGCCTTCCTGGTCGGACTGGGCTTTCTCGATGGCGATCGCTTCGTCGTCCAGCAGCTCTTCATGCGCCATCCTCGCGACGAGCCAGCGCTGCTCCAGGCCCTGAGCGCCATTCTCGGGCGGTTCCCCGCCTGGATTACGTTCAATGGCAAGGCCTTCGACGGGCCCCTACTAGCCACACGGTTCCGGTGCGCGAGTCGCACGCCGCTGCCAGCGCCCACACATCACCTGGATCTGCTGCCGCTGGCGCGGCGCTTGTGGCGCTCACGGCTGCGAAGCTGCGCCCTGGGGGCCCTGGAGCGTGCGCTGCTGGGCGTGTCCCGTGCCACGGATATCCCGTCCTGGCAGATCCCCGAGGCGTACTTCGCCTACGTGCGCCGCGGCGAGGTAGCTCGGTTGCCGGCCATCTTCGCCCACAACGCCGCGGACATCCTGAGCATGGCCGCGCTGCTGGGCTACCTCGACGACGTCTTCCGCGAGCCCCAGAGGTATGCAGGGCGTCTCGATCCGGTCGGCGGCGTGCGGCTGCTCCAGCGCGCGGGGCTCCAGCGGGACGCGGCGGCTTGGGGCCGTGGCGTCCTCGCGGCGCTGCCCATCGATGAGCAGCGGCAGCTACGTTGGGAGCTAGCGGTGCTCTGCCAGCGGCTCGGCGCGCTCGCCGAGGCCGCGGCACACTGGCGCTGCCTAGCACAGAGCGGCGGGCCTTGGGCGATCCTAGCGCTCGAGGCGCTAGCCAAGCACTACGAGCGCCACGAGCACGACTACGTCGCCGCGCGCCGCGCCGCGGAGACCGCGCTGACCGCGCTGGCGCTGTATCCGAACCCGTCCGGACCGGCCGTCCGCGAGCGGTTGGAAAGGCGGCTGGGTCGACTGTGGTTCCGCAGCCGCCTGACCGGCGGCGGTCCTAAGTAAGGTTGACTCCGCCTCAGGCCAACTTCGGGATCACGCGCTCATGCAACTCGATCGCGCTGCGGTAGGTCTCGGGGTCGGTGAGGTTGCGGAACTTCTTGGCAAACTCGATCACCCCCTGGAGCGTGACGCGGCCGGCCCGCACCAGCTCCATCAACTCGTGGCGGCTCATGTGGCACTCGCGATAGAGCTGCACGTAGCGCTCGATGAACTCCCGGATCGGTAGTGCCGTGGGCAGCACCGGGTGCAGGAAGTCGAAGTAGCGGCGCTCGGTGGTAATGAGCTGATCGTAGTACTTCTTCCAGTCCACGGTGCCGGGCAACGGGGTGTGGATGGTGAACTGCGGGCACTCGATGTTCAGGCGCTTGTTGTACTCGATAAGGCGATCGAAGCGATCGTGCAGCCAGTCGGCGAACACGATCTGCGCACCCCAGATCTTGACCTTGAGCGAGTGGAGGAAGTTGATGGCCTCCTCGTTCACGTTGACGCGCGAGCCCTTGTTCACTCGCTTCAGTTCGGCGGGATCGTCGGACTCCAGCCCGATCAGCACCATGTCGAGGCCCGCCTCGGCCCAGGCGGCGTAGAGCTCCTTATTGCGCACGATGTTGTCGGCACGGCACTGCATCCAGAAGCGACGCCGGTTCCCACTCTGGATTAGGGCTTGGGCCAGTTTCCACGCATCGGACTGCCGGTAGTCCTCGTGGGGCATCACCTGGATCGCCAGGTCGTCGACGATGTTGACGTAGGAGCCATCCGGGATGCGCATGATCTCTTCGAACGTCCGCTCCCAGCCCTCGACCTTGTACACGCCATGGTGGAACTGCCAGACCGAGCAGAAGCTGCAGCGGTAGCGGCAGCCACGAGCCGTCTCGATGGAATAGGGGCGCCGGTAGTACAGGAAGTAGTAGTGGTCGCGGTACGGGTCGCACAGCTCGCGGAGGGGCAGCGGGCGGCGGTTCATCTCATGGGAGTTATGCAGGACGACATTGGCGATCGGGCGCGGGACGACCGTCGTCTTGAACGTGCCATCGGCATCGCGATAATACATGTACGGCACGTTGGCCAGCGAGCGACCGGCCCCCAGCTCGCGCACGATCAGCGGGAAGATGTCTTCCGCCTCCCCATAGGCGATGCCGTCGACCTCCGGGATGAACAGGTCCTCCGGGCTCAGGGAGATATGGTGACCTCCCACCACGATCGGGACGTGCGGGTCGAGCTGCTTCACCTCGCGCGCCAGGTCGGCTACCACCGGCACATCGGTCGTGTAACCACATTTCAGGGCCACCAACTGCGGTTGGAACTCGGCCATGGCGGTGCGCAGATCGGCGCCGGGCGTGCGCAGGTCGACCAACCGGCACTCGGCCACATCCTTGACAGAGCCCGCCAGGTACTCCGGGCCGAGCGTTTCGACGCGTACGGTGTCGTTGAAGCCCGTGGAGTAGCCGCTCTGGGGCTCCACGAACAGGATGCGTTTGATCGCGGACTCGATGAAGCGCTTGCCGACAATCTCGACCATCTGGGCGACCCTCCGTGACTTCCTCTGTCGAGGAATGCGCTGCGACGTCAGCGTCGCGCCGGCCCGCGACGATCGCTGTCGCGCGTGTCCTCATAGAGGCGTGCGGGCCGCCAGGGCGCATCAAGACAGCCGCACACCTGTCCAACGCGGTACGCCTGGTCCGCACCGCGCATCTAGCCGGCTCATTATAAGCGGCGCGCAACAGCACGTCGCGCGCACATCGCGTACTGGTTGGAGGCCAGTCCGCGCACCAGGCGGCCGTGCCAATAAACGGAACCTACGCATCAATGTTACACTCTGGCCGGACATCTCGGCGCTCAGGCTGCACCGCACGGGGCAGGCGAGCCCTAGCTAGTGGAGAGGAACCGATCGCGGCCAGGATCACACGGCCTTTGCTGCTCGCTTCCGCGTCGCCGCGACGCCGTGACCTCCTCGCGCGCCTCGGGCTTCCCTTCCGTACCGCGGTCTCCGCCATCGAGGAGACGCCCCTGCCGGGCGAGAGCGGCGAAGCACTCGCCCGGCGACTGGCGCGGACCAAGGCGCTAGTGATCGCGCCCGCGTACCCCGACGTCGTGGTGCTGGCCGCCGATACCGTCGTGGTGCTCGACGGCTGCCCGCTCGGCAAACCCGCGGACACGACCGAGGCCTGGACGATGCTTCGGGCGCTGCGTGGTCGCTCACATGAGGTCATCACGGCGGTGTGCGTGTACGTCCCGGGCCGATCGCCCCTGTCCGCCGCACTCACCACCTGCGTGTGGATGCGCGCCTATGGCGACGACGAGATCGCGGCTTACGTGGCCGGCGGCGAGCCGTTCGACAAGGCCGGGGCCTATGCGATCCAAGACCCCACCTTTCGCCCCGTCGCCCGCTGGCGGGGATGCTACACGAACGTCGTGGGGCTTCCGCTGTGCCTGACGAGCGCCCTGCTGCAGACAGTGGGGGTTGTTCCCACCGGATCGGTCCTCGCGGAAGCACCCTAGCCCCGGTGCACGGCTACGAGCCGGAGAAACGGGGCACGGCGGGAGCTGCAGGTGCGGAGCTCCCAGCCGCTGACGGGCCGCTCAACGCTGGCGCTTGTGGGGCCACGGGTGCGATCGTGGGCGCTGCGGCGGGCGGGGCACGCGTCGGCGCCGGCTCGGGCGCCACCGCGCTACGAGCGGCTGCCCGCCCGGCCTCGCCGGCGGAGCCGGCCCCCGTCCCGCTCGCACTCGAGCTAGCCGAGGCCGCCGCAGGCGAGCGGCGCTCGGCGACGGGCGTGGCGGTCCCACTGCTTCTGCTGGCCGACGGCTGTGCCGTGCGGTCCGCACTGGCCGAGCTGGTGGCACTCGCGGTCGCCGCCGTACCGGAACTAGCCGAACTGGTGGGCGCGGCGGTGGCCGCCTGCGACACGCTCGGCTGACTGCTGCTGGGACGACTGGTGGTGGCGGCGTTGGCGGGCGACGCAGCCGGACGGTTCGAGGCGCGGATCTCCTCGGCCACCCCCGGCGGAGCACCGCGCACGCCCACGACCACCAAATTCTGCGACGGCTCGTAATGCGTCCGCAGCGGGAGGGTCCGCACGTTGTCGCCGTCCTTGACCGTGCGCACGATCGTGACATCGAAGCCCTCGTGCGCCGACTCCACCTGGAGCTGCTGGCCCCAGGGCAACGTGGGTTCCGGATAGCGCACCAGGTCGTAGTTGGGCGGCCGGCGATTGGTGATCGTCGGTCCCTCCACGTTGACGGTCCAGCTCGGCTTGTTGCCGTAGAGGCTGATGTACAGGTTGCTGTCGTCCGTAATTGCCTGGATCAACAGGTAATCCGGGCTGTTGTTCAGGAAACGGAAATCGAGCCCGAAGTCCTCGTCCACGGTGGCATCGAGGCCCACCCGGCCCAGCGGAGGAGCCCCGTAGGCAGGGATCCAGTAGAGATGCGAGTGGCGCTCCTCGATCTGGTAGCCCGCCCAGAACACCGGCTGAAAGAGAGTGGTAGCCACCTGGCAGATGCCGCCCGCCACGCTCGGCACGGTCGCATGGCTGCCGTCGCCAGTGGCGGCGATTCCCCACCCTACCTGGTAGCCGCTATCCAGCGTCGTCGGGCCCAGCTCGGTATTGAACGAGAAGATGGCCCCGGGCGGCACCACCACCCCATGCAGCCGCTGCGCGGCCAGCTTGATGTTGTGGATCTTCGGTGGCGACGAGCCGGCAAACCGGGTCTGGCCGCGCTGGATCAGCTCCCGGATGCCTAGCTGGTGGCGCTGCTCGGCGGTGACCGCCGGGGGAGTGATCTCGGCCGGCACCGTGACAGTGCGCCCCTCGCGCCGGCTCATCGCCTGCTCGATCGCCTCCACCAGGGCGGCCACATTGACCGTGCGGCCTTCGCGCGCCTCCCGCAGTACGCGCAACTCGCCCCCCACGAATTCGAAGCGCGCATTGAGCGCGGGCTGATTGATCTTTTGGACCAGCGCGGTCACCGCGCGTTCCAGCGCGGCTCGATTGACCCGGGCGCCCTCGGGTCGGTCGGGCGAGCCCACCCATTCCACGGCGGAAGCCAGATCCTTGGGCTCCACGGTCCAACTATCGCTACCCAGTTGCAGGGTCACAGGCCCGCTCAGGAGCGTCTCCGCCTGCGCCCGGGCGGTAGCCAGATCGCCATCGGTGACTCGCGGCCACGTCTCCTCGACGACGAGGGCCACGGTTGGGCTCCCCTCCACCAGCACCGCGCTCTGCAGTCGAGTCAGCGACCGCTCTAGGTCGAGCTGACGCCCGCTCTGAGCCGGCGTGTAGCGCACCGCTCCCTCGGGATCAATCCCCAGCTGCGCGTCCACCACCGGACGATTCAAGGTGCGGGCGACGTCTTCGAGAACCGACCGAGCCCGCTGGCGATCGAGGACGGCGCCAGTCTGCGGGATGTCCTGAGTCCCCAGCACCGTGCGCACCGGCAAGAGCAGGCGTGCCAGCGGATTCTCCTCACGGCCCGCCCGATACGCCGCGTCGGCGATCGGCCCCACGTCGAGCTGCCAGCCGAGCGCTTCCGGGGTGACCACCCACTCGAACTCCGCATGGCGCAGCACGATCGGCTGCTGCCGAAACTCAGCCAGCCGGGCGCTCAGCGCAGTCCGCGCCTCCTCCACGCCGAGGCCGCCCACGTCGACCCCCAGTGCCCGGACGCGTGGATGGATACGTTGGGCGTAGATCACCTCGAACAGAACACTGGTAACCAAGAGGACCACAAGGAGACTCGCCACGGTTCCCAGCGCCACCCGGCGCCACGGCCAGCGCCGCAGCGTGTCCCACGGAAGGGCGCACCACCACGCGCCCGCCGCCTGCACCCAGCCACCCCACAGCGAGGCGCCGGAGCCCACAGCCCGTCGCCAGGCGTGAACAGACGCCCGCTTGCCGCGCGGTAACGACCGCCTGCGCCGCGGGGCAAGCGGCGCTGGCCACCCACTGCCCCGGACGACATACTCGGTCTTGCGCAGTTCCACGCTTCGGACTATCCCCGTACGGTCACTGCCTGCAGCTCGACGGTGGCGCGGTGCTGACCCAGCCGGTATCATACCGAGCCAGCGCCAAGTTAGCAGAAAGTGAGATGTTCTGGCAATCTACCAGCGCTCCATCTACCGAGGAGCAAGGGGCCGCCGTGACCGAGGGTAGGTCGTCCCCGGCCCCGGCGAGCCGCCGCACTAGTCCCAGTGCTGGCAGCACCAGTCGGCCGCACCTGCTGCGGCCCGAGGAGCGATCAGTATGACGCTGTTGCGCTTGACGCTCGCCTGCGGCGACTACGACCGCACCCGTGCCCTTCGGGACGGCACGGTGCGCGTGGAAGGCGTGGAATTGAACTACCTGCCCATGGGGCCCGAGGAGGCCTTCTGGCGTATGGAGCAGTTCGAGGAGTTCGATGTCTCCGAGATGTCCATGGGCAATTACATCATCGAGCGCGGGCGCGGCAGCGACCGGTTCATCGCCATCCCCGTGTTCCCCTCGCGCAGCTTCCGCCATAACGCGATTTATGTCAATGTGGACGCGGGTATCGAGCGCCCCGAGCAGCTCAAGGGCAAGCGCATGGGCGTGCCCGAGTACAACGTCACTGCGGCCGTCTGGGTGCGCGCCCTGCTTCAGCACGATTACGGCGTGCGCCCCGAGGACATCCACTGGTTCCAGGGCGGGCTGCATGATCCCGGCCGCGCCGAGAAGGCCATGGGTAAGCTACCCCCGGGGGTGCGCGTCGATCCCATCCCGCCGGGCCAGACCCTCGACGCCATGCTCGAAGCCGGTGAGCTGGACGCCGTACACGCGCCGCGCATGCCCAACTGCTTCGCCCGGCGCTCGCCGCGCGTCCGGCGCCTGTTCCCCGACTTCCGCGCCGTGGAGGCGGAGTACTATCGGCGCACCGGCCTGTTCCCCATCATGCACACGATCGTCATCCGCCGCGACATCTATCGCGCGAACCCGTGGGTGGCCGAGAGCCTGTACAAGGCGTTCGTCGAGGCCAAGGCGCGCTGCGCGGCCGCGCTGTACAACACCGCTGCCTTGCCCTATATGCTGCCTTGGATGATCGAGGAGTTGGAGGCGGCGCGTGAGCTGATGGGCGAGGACTATTGGGCGTACGGCTTGGAGCCGAATCGCAAGACACTGGAGGCGTTCACACAGTACGCCCACGAGCAGGGCCTCACGCCCGAGCGCCTGGCGCCGGAGGCGCTGTTCGCGCCCTCCACGCTGCAGACGTTCAAGGTCTAGCGGCACGTGTCTGCCGCCGTCGCTCGGCCCACCTCGACCGCGCTCCTCCACTCCCAGCGGCAGCCCGCGGCCGCCGGCCGACGGTGGCCGGGATGGTTCGTCGACGCGGCCCTCGTCCTGGTGTTGTGTCTGCTGCCTGTGCTGCGCTTCTGGCCGCTGTTCACTTCGCACCCACGCGATCAGATGACGCTGGTGGAGGGCGATTTCAACATCGAGTTCTTCCCGCAGATCCATGCTATCGCCACCATCGTTCGCGGTGGCGAGCTGCCGTTGTGGAACCCCTGGTCCGATGGGGGCCAGCCGCTCATGGCGGATCCGCAGATGGCCATCTGGTATCCCTTGAACTGGGTCCTGCCCTGGCTGGTGCGCGATATCGACGCTGGCTCGCTAGTGGCGTTGGAGGCGCACACCGTGCTCCAGCTCGGGCTGCTGGCCGTCGCCACCTATCTGCTGGCGCGCGCGGTAATCGGCTCGCGACTCGGGGCCTTGGTCGCGGCGCTGGTGTTCGCCTTCTCGGGGCTGATGACCAGCTATCCGGTGCAGCAAGTGCCGATCATGCGCTGCGCCCTGTGGTTCCCGGTGTTGCTGCTGTGCCTCATCCGCGCCCTCGATCGCTTCAGCCTGCGCTGGGCGCTCGCGGGCGGCGTAGCTCTGGCGCTGGCCGTGCTGGCCGGGCATCCCCAGCTCCTGTTGTTCCAACTCTACGGCCTGGCGCTGTACGGCACCTATCGGCTATGGGAGCTGCGGCACGATCGCCCAGGCGCGGCCCGAGCCGTGGCCCTGGGCAGCCTGATGGGCGTGGTCGGCCTGGGGGTGGCCGCCGTTCAACTCGTGCCCAGCTTCGAGTTCCTCCAGCTCTCCGATCGCGCTGTGAGTAGCTACGAGTTCACGGCGGCAGGGTTCAGCCCCTTCGAGCTGGTGCTGGACACGCTCGCACCGCGCATCCTCGGCGGCGTGCCATTGTATGTCGGCATCCTGCCG
>JADGHJ010000105.1 GCA_019686175.1 Chloroflexota bacterium
GATCAGCAGCTTGCCCTCCGGCAGTCGCACCCGCTCCCACAGATGGTACTCGTGCTCGTGCCGCGCGTTCGCCGCCTCGAACGAGTACGCCTGGGCGTTCACCTTCAGCATCACCTCGACCACCTCGGCCAGGGACGCGTCGTGCACGCGCGGCCCCTCGTTGATGCCGTAGCAGGTGTGGAAGCGGACGCGCT
Organism: Chloroflexota bacterium; assembly: GCA_019686175.1. GTDB lineage: Bacteria > Chloroflexota > UBA6077 > UBA6077 > JAJPHF01 > JADGHJ01. The sequence continues at coordinate 195 of JADGHJ010000105.1, forward strand.
CGGCCGGGATACCCCGCAGCCCGTGGTTGATCGCCTCCACGTACAGCTCGGCGGCCCGCCGGCGGCCGGCGGCATCGAGGTCCGAGTAGCTGTACAGGTCGGTCAGGAACGGGTCGTCGATCTGGAGCACGAACCCGGCGTCGACGATGGCGCGGTACTCGGTACGCATCGCCTCCGCCACGGCAAACAGGTACTCTTCCTCCGTACGGTAGTAGGCGTTGCGCCCGACGCCGCTGGGAGCCACCGCCGGCATGAACACCTCGGCCACGTCGCGGCCGGCCACCGCGGCCTTCAGGTTGTCGATGTCGCGCTGCAGCGCGGCCTGCCCCACGTACTCCACCGGCCCGGTGCACACTAGTGGGACGGACGGCACTACGGCACCACCCAGCATCGCCCGGCCGAAGTAGTGCTGGTAGTACTCGGGAAACGCCCGCACCTCGGCTGCGAATAGCTCGAACCGCTCGCTCGGCCGCGGCTCGAACCCACGCAGCCGCTCGCCGACATAGGCGAAGAAGCCCGGCTTGCTCTGCTCGCCGTCGCTCACGACATCGATGCCGCACTCGACCTGCTGGCGCACGCACTCAGCCACGGCGCTCCGCACTCGAGCGTCGTAGGACGCGGGATCGACGGGCTGGCCACTGGCGCGGGCCTTCATGAGATCGAGCAGCTCGCGCGGCCGGGGCAAGCTGCCGCAATGCGTGGTGAGGATCCGCTCGGTACTGCACTTCATTGCTCCACCGCCTCCTTGGATCTCGCGGGGCCACGCGCTCGCCGGTCGGCTCGGACACCTCCCATCTTACTGCCGCGCGAGGGCGCCGGACGACGCAAGCTCGCTCGCGCGAGGGCCGTGCGCCTCGCGAGGGCAGCGGCTATCCTTACAGCCAATACGTCTGGCGTGCAGCAACATGTGCAGGAGCGGACACCGTGGATACGGCATCCCTCACTCCCGAGTGGGTCCAGGCCAGCCTGCGCCTGCTGGCCGGCATCGAGATCGATGTCGAGGAAGCGGCGCGGGTGTTGCCGTGGGCCAGAGCGACGCGCGAGAGCCTGGCGGTGATCGCCCGATTCGACGTGGCCGAGGTACGCTCGTCGCTCCAGTTCGATCCCACCGGCCCGTACCGTCAGCCCAACGCCTAGAACCGGCTCGTCGCCAATAGGGAGGAGCCATGGCCGACGATCTGCTCGCGCTCAGCGCCCTCGAGCTGGCCCAGGCCATCGAGCGGCGCTCGCTCTCGCCCGTCGAGCTGGTGCGCGCGGTGTACAGCCGGCTCGATGCGACAGAGCCCCGCTGGCACTGCTTCGTGCTCCGCACCGCAGACACCGCCCTGACCGAAGCGCGGCAGGCCGAGACGGAGATCGCCGCCGGACGCTACCGCGGCCCCCTGCATGGGCTCCCGGTAGCGGTCAAGGACAACATCGCGGTGGCGAACACCGTTACCGCCGCGGGCGCGCAGTGCCTCCGCGACAATTGGACGCCCCATGACGCCGAGGTGGTCCGGCGGCTGCGCGCGGCTGGCGCCATCGTCGTAGGCAAGACCAACCTCCACGAGCTGGCGATGGGCAGCACGACCAACAACCCGTGGTACGGCGCCACGCGCAACCCCTGGGCGCCCGACCGTGTGCCGGGCGGGTCCAGCGGCGGCTCGGCGGCAGCCGTGGCGGGACGCCAGGTGCCCCTGGCGCTAGGCACCGACTCGGCCGGCTCGGTGCGCATGCCCGCGTCGCTGTGCGGCATCGTCGGACTCAAGCCCACTCACGGTCGCGTGAGCTTGCGCGGGCTCGTGGCCTCGATGATCGTGACCACCGACACCATCGGCCCCATGACTCGCACGGTAGCCGATGCGGCCCTGATGCTGGAGACGATGGCCGGCTACGACCCGCACGACCCGTTCAGCATCGATCGCCCCAGCTCCGTGTATCGAGCCGCGCTGGGGCGGAGCGTGCGCGGCCTGCGCGTGGGCGTGCCCACCAACTACTTCTTCGACCTATGCGACCCCGAGGTCGAGGCCGGCGTGCGCGCGGCGATCCGCGAGTTCGCTCGACAAGGAGCGCTGGTGCGCGAGGTCACCATCCCCGACCTGGAAGAGATGATGCACGCGCGAGCGGGACTGTCCGGCGAGGGACTGGCATTCATCGACCCGCACTTGCGCGCCCATCCCGAGCAGATCAGCCCGGCCCTGCGCGCGCGCCTGTACGCGGCGTACCTGGTGTGGGCGGGCGACTACGCGCGCGCCAACCGCGTGCGTCGCCTGCTCATGGAGCGATTCGCAGCGGTGCTCCGCGAGGTAGACCTCCTGGCGACGCCCACGACTATCGTGCCCGCCTTCCCCATCGACGCCGACACGGTGCCGGTGCACGACTTCCGTCGGAACACGGACACAGAGCTCCCGTGGACCACGGCGCTGGTGCGGAACACCGCGCCCGCCAACCTGACGGGCCTGCCCAGTATCAGCGTGCCGGCCGGCTTCACCCGGGCCGGGCTGCCGTTCGGGCTACAGCTCACGGCGCGCCCCTTCGAGGAGGAGCTGCTGCTGGCGGCCGCGCACGCCTACGAGCAGGCGACCCAGTGGTACACGCACGCGCTGCCGAGCGCGTGAGGCCGTCACGCCTACTGAGGGAGGGGAGAGTATGGCGAGAGTGCGCATCGCCCATCTGGCGGGGCCGAACGCGACCATCATGAACTCACCGCCGCTGGTCACGAGCAACAAGGCCCGTGAGAAGTACGGCCTACCTCTCCGGCTGAACCCCGATGGCAGCCGGCCCCGCTTCGACGTGCTGCGCCCCCAACGGCTCGCTGCGCCCGTCACCGTGTACATCGAGCAGTTCAGCGCTCACCCCCTGGAGGCCGACGCCGCCGAGCTGTACGCGCCGCCCGACGGCTACCTCGACCCGCAGGGCCGGTTCCATCGCGAGCGGACGGGCCCGGACGACAAACCGGTGTACGAGGTCACCCTCCTGCCGGAGGACGGCTTGTACCTGCTCCCGTATATGGCCCGTCAGGCCGACGGCAGCGCCTGGGAAGAGGAGTGCGCCTATCCCGGCGCGCCGGCCCACCTGGCGCGGCAGCCGTTCTACCCCGACGGCGCGCGTGTGTTCGAAGAGATCGACCGCTTCGGGCTCGGGGTCGATGGTTGGAACAACCGCATCTCCAGCCGGGCGGATATCGACTTCTACCGCGTGCTGCCGCCGGCGGGCTACACCAAGGGCCTGGCTGCCGCGCGGCGCACCGATAGCGGCGAGGGCGACATTCCGCCGGAGGTGCGCGGGCAGGACTTCTTCCCCTACACACCCAGGCACCTGCAGGCCTCACCCCCCCGCGCCGCCCTGGCCCGTCTCACCAACGCCGTGCAGCGCGTCCTAGCCACTGGTCGCTACGACGGTGCGATCTGGACGCAGGGCAGCCCGCGTATCGAAGAGACGACCTACTGGCTCAACCTCCTCATCGACACCACCGTGCCCATCTGCGGCAACGCCTCGCAGCGCAAGCACCAGATGCTCAGCAACGACGGTGATCGCAACCTCGTCGACTCGGTCGAGTACATCGCCTCGCGCATCTGGGCGGACAGCGAGGGGCGCAATCGGGCTGGCGTCGTCCTGATCCAGGACCAGCAGATCTTCGCCTGTCGTGACGTGCAGAAGGCCGACGCACGCCCGGGCGGCTACGTGGCGACCGGGGGCCACGGCGGCATCATCGGGGCGGTGGGGGGCGAGGCCCCACCGACTTTGACCTACTTGCCCACCCGCAAGCACACCTACCTCTCCGAGGTGAACATCCACCGCCTGCCCGCGTCGGTCCCGGGCGTGCGACTGGAGGGCGGACGCATCGTGGTAACGACGGTGCCGGTGACGACGACCGACGGGGAGCTGCTGGAGTCGGCCATCCCCCGGGTGTCGATCGTCAAGGACGGCAGCTACCTGGTGGAGGTCGATTACGGCGAGGTGGAGCGCGAGGTGGACATCCTCGCCCAGATCGCCCACAACCTGCACGACGTGCCGCTGGCCGGGTTCGTGGTCGAGGGCCAGTCGCCCTACGGCACCATGAACTCCACGGTGCGCCAGGAGGCGATGCGGCGGGCGGTGTACAGCGGCTTCCCAGTAGTGTGCGTGGGCCGCGGCAACGCCGAGGGCTTCGCCACCCCGCGGCCGGACTTCATCGCTGGCAGCAATCTGACCGCGACCAAGGCGCGGCTGCTGCTGATGGCCTGCCTGCTGAAGCTAGGCGCGCCACCCCCAGCCGCCGATCCCGCGCATCCCACGGAAGCCGAGCAGGAGGCCACCCGACGCCACCTGGCGCGCTACCAGGAGATCTTCGACACGCACTGACGCCGCTCACCTCTCGGCCACCGGCGCTGGCCGGCGCTGGCTCTGCACCGTGCGCCAGCGCCGGCGCTGCTCGCGTCCCACGGCTGGGTCGCTAGCGACCCAGTCCCGTGAGAACGCGGCGCGGAACGCCGGGAAGTGGCCCGCCGCGATGGCCGCGCGCGCCTCCCGCAGGAGCTGGCAGAGAAAGTACAGGTTGTGGTAGCTGGCCAGGCGGCCGCCGAGCGCGTGCCCCTCCTGGAACAGCCAGTGCAGGGTGGCCGCGGGGTACCGCGTGCACACCGCGCAGTCGCAATCCGGCACTGCCGGCCCGGCCTCGCGCCGGAAACGCGCGTTGCGCAGGTTGAGCCGGCCCCGGCGGGTGAGCAGACTGCCCGCACGGCCCATCCGTGTGGGCAGCGTGCAGTCGAACATATCCACGCCGTGCTCCACGGCCATCAGGAGGTCGTCCGGCGCGCCCACGCCCATCAGATAGCGAGGGCGGTCGGTCGGCAGCTCGGGCACCGTCGTGGCCAGCATGGCCTCCATCACGTCCTTCGGCTCCCCGACACTGAGCCCGCCGATGGCATAGCCCGGCAAGTCCAGCGCCGCCAGAACGCGGGCGGCTTGCTGCCGCAGCTCGGGATAGGTTGCCCCCTGGACGATGCCGAACAACTGCTGGACCCCGTCGCGGTGGGCAGCGAGGGCGCGCTGGAGCCACTGGTAGGTCGTCTCCAGGGCAGCGGCGGCCTCGGGCTCCGTCGCGGGGTACTCCAGGCAGACATCGAGCGGCATGATGATGTCGGCGCCGAGCGCCTGCTGGATGGCGATCACGCCTTCCGGCGTGAACAGCAGGGGCCGGCCATCGAGATGGGAGCGAAACGCCACGCCATCGGCTGTCACCTCGCGTAGCGGGGCCAAGCTCCACACCTGGAAGCCGCCGCTGTCCGTCAGCAGCGGACCGTCCCAACCCATGAAGCGGTGCAGCCCGCCGAGCTGCTGGATCAGCGCTTCGCCCGGCCGCAGGGCGAGATGGTAGGTGTTAGCGAGCAGGCACTCGGCCCCAACGGCGCGCAGCTCGTGGGGATCAAGCCCCTTCACGCTTGCCTGCGTGCCCACTGGCATGAAGGCGGGGGTGTGCAACGGGCCGTGCGGCGTTTCCAGCACGCCCACGCGGGCGGCAGTCTCCGAGCAGGTGGCAAGGACGCGGAACGACACGCTGGCTCTCGCTTACGGGGTGATAGCGACCCGGGGGCCACCAGGAGCGGTCCCGCGGTACGCTAGAATCGAGGTAAGGATACCCGTTGGCGGGGCACACGCCCAATCACGGCGTGCTGCGGGAGAGCAGGATGCCCGGGGAGCCAGGCACGCCGCTCGAGCAAGTGGGTCGGCTGCTGATCCTGGGGGGCCTGGTGGTGGTCGCCCTGGGACTGCTCATGCTACTGGTGAGCCGCGTTCCGGCCATTGGGCGCCTGCCCGGCGATCTGAGCTGGCGCGGCGATGGCTGGTCGGTCTACATCCCGCTGGCCAGCAGCCTCCTGATCAGCATCGTGCTCTCCGTCCTGCTCACAATCATTCTCAACCTGCTTGGTCGCCGGTGAACCCCACTCCACGCTCCGAGGAGCAGTCGGCTTCGGCTACCACGAGCGTTGAGCCATCCGAAACCGCTCCCCTGCCGATCGCCGATTTCGACTACGACCTCCCGCCAGAGCTGATCGCGCAGGCGCCGGCCGAGCCGCGCGATAGCGCGCGCTTGCTCGTCATCCCGCGCGCCGGCGGCCCGCTACAGCACGACACGTTCCGCCACCTCGGGCGCTACTTGGCTCCGGGCGACCTCTTGGTGCTCAACCGCACGCGCGTGCTCCCTGCCCGGCTGGTGGGGCGGCGCGCGGACGCGGGCGGCGGGCGCGCCGAACTGCTGTTGCTGCGGCCGATAGCCGAAGGTGTCTGGGAAGCGCTCGTTCGCCCAGCGCGGCGACTGCGCCCGGGCACGCCGCTCGTGTTCAGCGACGGAGTCCTGCACGCCGTCGTGCTGGAGCGCACGGCGCACGGCACTGCCCATCTGCGCTTCAGTCCTGCCGACATCCTGCCGCTGCTGGATCGCGTGGGCGAGGTGCCACTGCCGCCCTATATTCGACAATGGCACGGCGACCCAAACCGCTACCAGACGGTGTACGCCGACGTGCCGGGATCCGCTGCGGCGCCCACGGCCGGGCTGCACTTTACCCCCGAGCTGCTCGCGGCACTCCGCGCGCAGGGCATCGCCACCGCAGACATCGTGCTCCACGTCGGGCTGGACACCTTCCGGCCGGTCCACGAGGCCGACGCCCGCGCCCACCAGATGCATCGCGAGTACTGCAGCGTGCCCGAGGAGGTGGTCCGGGCTATAGGCACGGCCCACGCTCGCGGCAGGCGCGTGATCGCCGTCGGCACCACCGTGGTGCGTGCGCTGGAGAGCGCCGCGCTGGCCGCCGAGGCGCACGGCGCCGTCCTCGCCCCCTACAGCGGGTGGACGGACCTGTACATCACGCCCGGCTACCGCTTCCGCGCCATCGACGGCCTCATTACCAACTTCCACCTGCCACGCTCCACCCTGCTGCTGCTGGTTAGCGCGCTGATCGGCCGCGAGCGGCTGCTGGCTGCCTACGCCGAGGCGATCGCCCGGCGCTACCGCTTCTACAGCTTCGGCGATGCCACGTTGATTCTGTGACAGCGTCGAGACCACGCGCCTGAGGTCGGCCGGCATGCGGCTTGCGTTGTCCTGCAGACGAAAGACGCCTTTACAGCGAGGCGCGTGGGAGGAAGCGTGGACGCAGTCAAGCTGCTCAAGCAGGACCACGACCGGGTGAAAGAGTTGTTCGCCCGTTACGAGCACACGGGGGAGCGCGCCCATAAGACGCGCCAGCGCATCGTCGAGGAAGTGCTCCGGGAGCTGGAGGCACATAGCCGCCTCGAGCAGGAGATCTTCTATCCAGCGGTCGAGGCGATCGACGAGGAGCTCCATGAGATGGTCGCGGAGGGTGTCCAGGAGCACCACGTCGTGGATGTGCTGGGGCAGGAGATCCGGAAGCTCGCGCCCGACAGCGAAGAGTACGCGGCCAAATTCCAGGTGCTCCAGGAGAACGTCGAGCACCACATCGACGAGGAGGAGCAGGAGATGTTCCCCCGGGTCCAGAAAAAGCTGGGCGACCGGCTGGACGAGCTGGGCGAGCGAATGGCCACGCGAAAGCGAGAGCTGCTGGCGAGCGTCTCTTGAGAGGGCCGGGGGCCAGGGAGGGGGTGAGCGACCGTTCGCCGCTCACCCCCTTCGACTGTGGAACCGGGTTCGGCGATCCCCCTATGAGAGGGCTCTCCGGTGGAGGGATGACCGTTGCCCACCGATTGGCTGCTGCGATGGGACACGACGATGTGCTATCCTCCGCCGAAGCACGCGGCTAGAGCCGGGCCGGGGAGTCACCATGTGGCAAGGCGAGATCGTGGCGATCCACGTCGCATCGGCCGCGGCGGCGCCGATGCGCCCCGTCGAAGAGGTCCGCGCGGTGCCCGGCCGGGGCCTGGAGGGTGACCGGTACTTCGCTGGCCAGGGCACCTACTCGGCCAAGGCAGGCCCCCACCGTGAGGTGACGCTCATCGAGCTAGAGGCCCTGGAGGCGATCCAGCGGGACGCGGGGATCACCCTAGGGTTGGCCGAGAGCCGCCGCAACCTCGTGACCCGTGGCGTGCCGCTGAGCCACCTGGTGGGGCGCGAGTTCCTAGTGGGTACGGTGCGTCTGCGGGGCATCAAGCTCTGTGAGCCGTGCCTGCACATGGAGCGCCTCAGCGGCCGAGCCGGCGTGTGTAGCGCGCTGGTGCATCGCGGCGGCCTGAATGCCCAGGTGCTGGAGGAAGGCGTGGTGCGCGTCGGCGACGTCGTGCGCCCGGCCGAGTAATCGCGACCGGCACCCTACGAGAGCCGAGAGGATCCCCGGGGTTCCGTCCCCGACAGTGACACCCCAGACGCGGCACGCACGCCGCGCATGGCGCGTCAGCCGACGGGGTAGCGTGCTCAGAAGCGAAGCAGCGGGGCGGCGCGGTGGTGGGCGCAGAGGGGCTCGAACCCCCGACCTTGCGGATGTAAGCCGCACGCTCTAACCAGCTGAGCTATGCGCCCACGTGCGCTCCGGAGTAGTGCCCCCGAGTGGACTCGAACCACCACGCCCTTTCGGGCACAGGCCCTCAACCTGCCGCGTATACCTATTCCGCCACGGGGGCATAACACTCGACGCTCAAATTCTAGCCAGCGCACACGCGCGTCGTCAAGCGGCGGGCCGGTCGGTACGGCCGGCTCGATATAATCGTGACGGCGATCATGCGCCGTCTACCTGGTAGTCCCCGGGGGTGAGCTAGCGGTGGAGCCCGGAGGGCCGCGACACGACTGGCGGCCGCGCTTGCGGCCCATCGACGTGCAACCGGCGCGCGCGGACGGCCAGCTAGTGTACTGTCTGCGGGACCGGCTCGACCCGGACGGTCCCACTCTCGTGGTCTCGCCGGAAGCATTGCTGCTGATCAGCCTGTTCGACGGTACACGCGACCTGCGTGGGGTGCAGATCGCGTTCGCGCTGCGCACCGGGCAGACGCTCCCCCTCGAGCAGATCGCGGCCGTCGCCGAGCAACTCGACGAGGCCTACTTCCTCGCGGGGCCGCGTCGCGACGCCCGCGAGGCCGCGCAGCGGGCTGCTTTCGCCGCGCTGCCCCACCGCCCCGCGGTCCACGCCGGGGGCGCGTACCCTGGCGAGCCAGCGACGCTGGAGGCCGCGCTCGACGGCTATTTCGTCGCCGACGGCGGCCCCGGACTTCCAGTGCCACCTACGGATCGCCGCGAGCTGGCAGCGCTGATCGCGCCGCACGTGGACCTCCATCGGGGTGGACCGACCTACGCCTGGGCCTACCGTGCCTTGGCCGAGGCCGTCTCCCCCGAACTGATCGTGCTGCTAGGCACCTGCCATGCGCCCATGAGCGTCGCATTCGCCGCTACCACCAAGGACTACGACACTCCGTTCGGGCCGCTCCCCACCGATGCCGCGTTCGTACGCGAGCTAGCTACTCGCTACATTGGCAACGGCGGAATCGACGGCGTGCCCGCGCTGCTGGTCGATGAATACGCGCACCGTGCCGAGCACGCGCTGGAGTTCCAGGCTGTGTACCTGCGCTACCTGCAGCGGAAGGGCTGGCTTGGCCCCGTGCAGGTGGTGCCCATCCTCTGCGCCGCGCCGCACGGCCTCGTAGCCGCCGGCGGCTCGCCGTGCGAGGTCCCTGCCATCGCCGAGCTGCTCGACCTGCTCAGCGCCCAGCTCGCGGCCGATGGCCGGCGCTGGTGCCTGATCGCTGGGGCCGATCTGGCACACATCGGGCCGCAGTTCGGGGACAGCCAGCCGGTGAGCCGAACGTGGCTGACGCACGTGGAGGCGGCAGATCGCGCGATGTTGGGTCTCACCGCCGCCGGCGACGCCGAGGGCTTCTACCACCAGGTAATGGACGACGGCGACAGCCGCCGCATCTGCGGAGTCGCGCCGATCTACGCCCTGTTGCGGCTGCTGCCACCCAGCCGTGGCGAGGTACTGCGCTACACGCAGTGGGCCGACACGGCTGGCGACAGCGCCGTGACCTTCGCCAGCGTGGCCTTCTGGCGCGTCTGACTGCGCGCCTCCTAGAAGTGCCGACGCGCCCGGTGGCCCGCTCGCAGGTCGGCCACCGCCGAGGTCAGCACCAGGGCCACCGCGGCCGTGACGAAGATCATCAGGCAAGGTAAGCGTCGCTCTGGTGCCGCGCCGTACAGCGCGAGCAGGATAACGCTGTAAGTGGCCAGGAGACACGCCCCGCCCTCGCAGAGCATCAGAAAGAAGAGGAGGTCGTCCCAGGCATCCGTGTCCATGCTCGCCAGCCCCGCACCCCCGACGTGTGCCTGGACGCAGGCCACGCGTACCGCCTGGCTACAGTATCGCACCTCTAGAGGTGCCGGACTAGCCCCGATCGGCCAGGCACTTGTGACACCCGACGGTGCTCGATGGTAGGATCGCTCGTGCGGGCGGTCGCTTGTATCGTATCATGAAGCGTCCACTTCTACGTCCGACTTTGGCGGCTGTGCGCGCTGTTGGCCACCGGAGCCGCAGGAGAGACACACCGTGAACGACACCGGGCGCTTCGTGGGCCGGCGAATCGCGCTGGACGGCATGGGCGGCGACCATGCCCCAATGGCGACGGTCGCCGGCGCGGTGGCCGCCGCCCGCGAGTACGGCGTGGCCGTCGACCTGGTGGGGCCAGCCGAGGTGCTCCGGGCCGAGCTGGCCCGCCACCGCCACCAGCGCCTGCCGCTCGCCATCATCGACGCGCCCGAGATCATCGACATGGCCGAGGCACCCTCGCTGGCCGTGCGCAAGCGCCGGTCGTCGGTGGTCGTCGGGCTGCAGCGGGTCGCCGACGGGCTCGCCGACGGCTTCGTCTCGGCAGGCAACAGCGGCGCGGTCATGGCGGCGGCGATCGCGGTGCTCAAGCGGATCAAGGGCGTCCAGCGCCCCGCCTTCGGAGCGGTGATGCCCAACGCATGTGGCCACTGCCTCATCCTAGATGTCGGCGCCAACGCCACCTGCAAGCCCGAGCACCTGGCCGACTTCGGCCTCATGGGCGCCGACTACGCCGAGCGCGTGCTCGGCATCCGTCAGCCGCGGGTCGGGCTGCTGAGCATCGGGGAAGAACGCAGCAAAGGCAACCCCCTGATCGTGGAGGCGCATCGCCGGCTGAGCGAACTCCCCATCAACTTCATCGGGAACGTCGAGGGCAAGGACATCGTTCTGGGCACGGCGGACGTCATCGTCACCGATGGCTTCACTGGGAACGTGGTGCTCAAGTTTGCGGAGGGCACCCCCCGGGCGTTGGCGCGGATCGTGCGCGCGGAGCTGCTGCCCCACAAGCCGGAGCGCATCGCCTTGCCGCTGATCGGCGCCGGTGCGCTGGCAGCTGTGGCCACCTCCTCGCTTCGTCGCCCCGCGCTGTACGCACTGGGCGCGGCGCTGTTCGGCGGGAGCCTCCTCACGCTCGCCGCTGCGCCGGCGGTGACACGTTTGATCCGTCGCCTGGACTGGCGCGAGCATGGCGGCGTGCCGCTCCTCGGGGTGCAGGGGGTCTGCATCATCGCCCATGGCCGCTCGAACGCGCAGGCCATCAAGAACGCGATCCGGGTGGCCAGCGAAGCCGCGGCGACCGGCCTCGTGGCACACATCGAAGCCGGCGTGCTAGCACGGCGCGAGGCGGCCGAAGCCAGCAACGGGCTGGCAACCTCCACCGCGCTCGGCGAGATCGAGCTGTAAGATTCCGGGAAGGCGGTTGCGGCGCGAGACCACGCGGCCCGCCGCCAGCGAGGAGCGGGCAGGTGTTCGTCGTCGTCAACCACCAGGTCGTGCGCCGGCAGACCCGACGTGGCAATCTCTTCTTGCTCCTCGCCCTGCTGGTGTTCGGCGCCGGCTTCGTCGTGACCTGGACCTGGACCCACAGCGAGCTGGCGAGCACCTTCTCGCTGGCCGCCCTGTTCCTTGGCATTTTGCTCTGGCAGGTGCACCAGTACTATCTACGGCGCTGGGGCCCGCGCTACCGCCTGGACCGCGAGCTGAGCCACGCCCTGCGCGGCCTGAGTAACCGCTATACTCTGATCTGCTTCGCCAGTCCGCGCCTGCCCGACTACCTGCTGCTGGGTCCCCACGGGATCGCCATCCTGGTGGCTCGCAGCGCCAGCGGCACGATCCGCTGCCGCAACGACCGCTGGTCGCGCAAGGAGACGCCGCGCTGGGCCTCGCTGTTAGGGGCCGACGCGGTGCGCAACCCCTCGCTGGAAGCACGTCAGAGTTTGCAGCGACTGGGCGAGCACCTGCGGCAGGTCCCGGAGCTGGGGGAACTGGCCGACGTGCCCGTGTCCGTGCTGATCGTGTTCACTGACCCCCGTGTGCGGCTCGAGGTGGACCAGTGCGCGTACCCCGTGCTGCAGGCACGCGACGTGGCTGGCTATCTACATCGCCAGAAGGGCGCGGTCCCGGCGCCACTGGTGCAGCGGCTTCGCGACTGGCTCGTGCCGCCCACGATCGCGGCGGAGGCACACGTGGCCGGCGCCGAGCGAGCACGTCCGCGCCCTGCGCCGCGGCGGCGGTGAGCGCCTGCTGTGATACGCCTGTGCGGCCCGGCGACCCTACCAGCGCGGAAAAATGCAGATGGGGCGGCGCGGCCGTGGCATAATGCGCTGTTCGCACGTCCCCCACGATCCGATTAGGAGAGACCTTCTGAGCGAGCGCGCTGTTTCCAGTCGGCGATCCCGCCTTGGAGCCCTGGGACTTCTCCTCTTCGTCCTGATGACCAGCGTCGCCTTCCAGACGGCACCCCGCGACCCCGCATCACCTACGTCCCCCAGAAGCGGCAGAGCGGTTCCGGACGGACGCTCCCTTTTGGACACGGCCCTGGCCGAGAGCACTGACAGCGGGGGGCGCCCCGTCCCCGCGGCGCCCCTGTTCGACGAGAGCTCGACTTTACCAACCGCGGTGCCGGCGGGTGACACGGCGTTCCCCACCGTGGATGTCGAGCGTGTGTCCGACGCGTTTCGGCCGACGCTGGTCGCCTTGCTCACCGCGATGCCGGCCGGCGCCGCGGAAGCGACCGCCGCCCAGCCGGGAAGGCTCGACCCGGCCATCGACGAAGCGGCGGGGCGTGCGGGAGTGGACCTGTCCCGTGGCGGCGCCGCGCGCCTCACGCCAACCCCGCTGCGCCTGACCCCGGGGCCCACTCCCGCCCC
>JADGHJ010000106.1 GCA_019686175.1 Chloroflexota bacterium
TACACGCGATACACCGCCACGACCTCCCCACCCACACGGGCCCGTCCGCCCTGGAGCCCGATGTCGGCCAACTGGTGGTTGCCGCACCCGGCAGGACAGCCCGACCAGTGGATAGCGAGCGGCCGGCTCTGGGGCAGCGCCCGCTCCAGTCGCCGGGCCGTGGCCAGCGCGTCGGCTTTGGTATCCGCCAGCGCCAGGTCGCACAGGCCCAGGCCGGTACAACTGACTGTACCACGGATAGCCGGCGCGGGATCCGGGCGTAGCTCTGCTAGCAGCGGCTCGGCCAGCAGTGCCCGCAGCCGGCTGTCGGGGATGTCGGGCAGGATCAGGTTCTGGCTGGGCGTGAGCCGCACCTCGCCGCGGCCGTAGGTGTCGGCCAGGTCGGCGACCGCCAGGAGCTGGCCGGCCATCAGCCGGCCCACGGGCACCGCCAGGCCGACGCTGTAGGTGCCCTGCTCGCGCTGCGGCGCCACGCCCAGGTGGTCGGTCCGGTGCGGGCTCTGCACGTCGCGGCCCGCGCGCTCCAGCGGGCGGCCGAGCCGCTCCTCCAGCGCGGTGCGGAACCGCTCCAGGCCCCAGTCTTCCAACAAGAAGGCCAGGCGCGCCCGGCCGCGCGTCTCGCGGGGCCCGTGGTCGCGGAACAGCAAGGTGATCGCTGCACACAGCGCCCCCGCCTCCTCGGGCCGCACGAACACGTCCAGCGCCCGGGCGGGCGTGAAGCCCCCAGAGCCCATTTTGCCGCCCACTCGCACGTTGAAGCCGGCGACCCACTGGCCATCGATGGTCTTCAGGGCCGGGCCCAGGGCCACGTCCTGGGACTCCAGCGGCAGACAGTGGTCCATACAGCCGGTGATGGCGACATTGAGCTTGCGTGGCAGGTTGCTGAAGGCGCGGTTGCCGAGAAACTGGGCGGTGTACTCGCGGACGACCGGCGCGGCGTCGACCAGCTCGTGGGGCGTGCGGCCGGCCAGGGGACAGCCCATGACGTTGCGGACGTTGTCCATGCCGGTCTGGCGGGAGTCGAGCCCCACCGCGCGCAGCCGCGCGAAGATCTCCGGCACGTGCTCGATGCGGAACCAGCGCACCTGCACCTGCTGGCGCGTGGTGAGGTCCAGCTCGCCGCGCCCGAAGTCCCTGGCGATGCTCGCGATGGTCCGGAGCTGGGCGGGGGTGGCGATCCCGTTGGGGATGCGGATACGTAGCATGAAGTAGCCAGGGGTGTGCTTGCGGAAGAACAGGCCGTACCATTTCAGGCGCGCCTTGTCGTCGTCGGGGATCGCCTGCCAGCCCTCACGGGCGTAGCGCGCGATGTCCGGCAGGATGTCCAGCCCGTCCTTGGCTGCCTTGATCTGCTCGAACTTGTTCACGTCTCGCTCCTCTTCGCCACTATCGGTCCACCTGGACGTCGGCGATACGCAGGCGCTGGGGTTCCGCCATGGGCTCATCGCAGCCGGCTGCGGCGGGCATAGCGCGTGGCTGCGGCCCGGGCTGGCGTACTGGTGCCGAGAGCCAATACAACGCGCCGACGAACACTGCTCCCCCGACGAGGTTGCCGAGCGTTACCGGCACGAGGTTGTAGCCGTAGCCAGCCCAGGACACCGCGTCGCCGTGGGGCTGGAACAGCGCCAGCCCGAGCAGGGTCATGTTGGCGATGCTGTGCTCGAAGCCGGTGCCGATGAAGGCGAACAGGCACCAGAAGATCAGGGCCAGCTTGGCGACGTCGTTGGTCGTGCGCGCGGCGCACCACAAGGCCAGGCACACCAGCCAGTTGGCCAGGATGCCGCGCGCGAACGCCGCGCCGAAGGGCAAAGCCATCTTGGCCGCGGCCACACTTTCCACGAACGAGCGCTGTGGCTCGGCGCCCAACGCCCCCGACTGTGCGAGTAGGAGCGCCACAGCCAGGGAGCCCGCGAGGTTGCCGGCATACGACCAGAGCCATAGACTGGCGAGCTGGCCCCAGCGCGTCTGACCACTGAGCGCGCCGACCGTTATCACCATCGCGTTGCCGGTGAACAGTTCGGCGCCAGCGAAGATCACCAGCGTCAGCGCCACGCCGAACGACGCGCCCATCACCACCTTCAAGAACGGAGAGTTGACGGCGGCTAGCGGCGCGCCGATGGCGAAGATCAGCGCGATGCCGAGGCCAATGTACGCGCCAGCGAGCGTGGACAGGATCAGGTAGCGCGGTAGCGAGGCCTCCAAGAGCTCGCCCTTCTTCTGTGCCGCGGCAGCAAACGCGACGATCGTCTCTCGCACCATCTCCCAGCCCCTTGACGCCTCTCGGTGGACAGGCCCGCGCGACGAATCGCGCAACGCCTCCCAATGGAGAGCCTAGGCGCCTTGGGTCCCTATCGCGACGGCTTGGCTGCACAGAGTAGGCGCGGGTGCGCTTAGTACGCGTGCACAGCAGCGGGTCGGTGGCCTCTGTCCAAGCCGTGCCGACGGCGCGAGGCCGTGTGGCCCCGGCCGTGCAGCCGCGCCACCGTGGAGCGGGAGGTGGAGAACAGGTGCCATGGCCGTGATAGGCCGGCCGACGCCGGGAGCCCCGCGTGCGAGGGCGCGGCCGTTGCTGACGCCTCCAGCACGGGCTATCCTTCGGGCAACAGCGAGGAGTTCGCGTCCTCCACCACTGTTGGGTCACGCTCCAGGCGATCGGGAGCGGTCGTGGTGGCAAGGGGGCTGTGCATGGCCGAGGCAACGCGCTCCGTGGTGCTGCTGATCGTTGTCGCCATCGTGCTGCTCGTCGGGCTGCCGCTCCTGGGTGGTGTCCTGATGATGGGCGGGATGATGGGACCGGGTATGATGGGTGGCTGGTGGGGCGGCGGCAATCCCTGGTGGATGCTCCTGCCACTCCTGTTCTGGGTGCTGGTGCTGGTGGGGATCGGGCTGCTGGCGGTCTGGGCGGTCCAGCAGCTCGCCCCGAGCCCCGGACGCGGCCAGCATGCGCTGGACATCCTGAAGGAGCGGTACGCACGCGGTGAGCTCACCCGCGAGCAGTACGAGCAGATGCGGCGCGATCTCGAAGCCTAGAGGTCGGCGCGATGCGGCAGCGGGGCCTCCTCCTGGCCGGGCTCATCACCCTGGGGCTCGGAGTCGCTGGGCTGGCGCTGCTGAGTGCTGGGGCGCTGGGACCGCGCGCGGCGCTGGATGAGCCGGCGGCACGGGGTGCCTGGATCTTCCGCACCGGCACCAGGCCCGACGGCAGCCCCCTGCCGTACAGCGGGGGCATGATGATGCGGTTGTCCTGTGCGGACTGCCACGGCCCCGACGGCCACGGCCTGCGAACCCCCATGTTCATCAGCCCCGATATCACCTACCGCAACCTCACTGATCCAGCAGGGATGCTGGAGCCGGATGGCAGCCGAGGGTCGACGTACACCGACGGGCTGATCCGCCGTGCGGTGGTCCAGGGGGTCGATGCCGAGGGCAAACCGCTGGCCTGGCCCATGCCGCGCTGGCGCCTGAGCGAGGCGGAGTGGCGAGACCTGCTCGCTTACCTCAAGGCCCTCCCATAGCGACGATCCGCACCCGTCGGGCCTTCAGCTCGTACCGCGGCAGCGTGCCGGGCGGTACTACCTCGCCATCGAGGCGCAAGTGGAGCTGTTGGTGCAGCGCCCCAAGCACCGCGTGGAGCACCGCCTGCTGGCTCTCGGCCGCCTGGAGATCGGGCGCTAGCTCCAGCCGCAGCCGCAGCTCGGCCATGCCGCGGACCTGCCGCACCTCGATCTCGTATTCGACCACCGCGCCGTGCTGGCGGACGATGTTCTCGATCGCGCTGGGGAACACATTGATGCCACGCACCACCAGCATGTCATCGGTCCGGCCCAGCACGCCGCCCTTCAAGCGCAGGAACGTGCGCCCGCAATCGCACGGCTCCTCGGTCGCGATCACGCGGTCGCGCGTGCGGTAGCGCAGCACGGGCATACCCCAGCGCCCCAGGTTGGTCAGCACCAGCTCGCCCGGCGTGCCCGGCGGCACGGGCGCGAGCGTGTCGGGGTCGATCACCTCGGCGATGAACTCGCTCTCCTCGACGTGCAGGTCGCAGCGCGCCGCCAGGCACTCGTAGCCCCAGTGGCCCGTCTCGGTGGAGCCGGCGGTGTCGCAGCTCCGCGCGCCCCACAGCGCTTCGATGCGGTCCTTGGTGCTGGGGATGCAGGCGCCGGGCTCACCGCCGTGGATAGTGCGCCGGACCGCGCTGTTGCGGATGTCCAGACCGTGCTCGGCAGCCACCTCGGCGAGCCGCAGCGTGTACGTGGGGGTGCACGCCAGCACGGTGGCCCGGTGGTCGAGCAGGAAGTGCAGGCGCTCGAGGGAGTTCATCGCTCCGCCGGACATGGCCAGGGCGCCGAGGAGCCGCGCCCCCTCCCAGGCGCCCCAGTAGGCAAGGAACGGGCCGAACGAGAACGCGAAGAAGATACGGTCGCTCGGGCCGATCCCCGCCGCCCGGAAGCTCGCCACCCAGTTGCGTGCGCCCCAGGTCAGACTCTCCTCGGTCTCCAGCCAGCGCAGAGGGCGCCCGGTAGTGCCGGAGGTGCGCAGCAGGCGTACATAGTGCTCCTCGGGGTAGGTGAGGTTGGAGCCGTACGGCGGGTACGCTTCCTGGTCCGCCACCAGGTCGGCCTTGGTGAGGAACGGCAGCCGACGAAAATCGGCCAACGACTCGATGTCGGCGCCGCCGCGAAGCCCTACGGCGCGGAGACGCTCGCGCCAGAACGGATTATGGGCAAGCAGCACGTCGAGCATCGGGCGCAGGCGCGCGAGTTGGTGCTGGGCCAACTGCTCGCGGTCGAGGCGCTCCACTGCCTCGTCGCGCGGTGTTCTTCTCGGTAGCCCGTAGCCGCTGCTGGCCATCACTCCCCCGGCTCGTATGGTGCCCAGACAATCGGGTTGCGCGCATCATAACCGGTTGCCGCCGGCCAGGGGGAGTCCTTGGCGAGCTCAAGAAGGCTTGCTAGCTCTGCGTCGTCGCAGGCCGCGGCGCTGGCGTCGGCCGGGCCGCACGTCGGCGCTCGCGCGTGAGCCACCAGCCGAGCACGCCGGCGCTGCCCAGCGCCAACGCCTCCACCACCGTCAGGACGAGCACGCGCAGGGCGGCCTCGAACCAGAAGCCCGCGGGGAACAGACGAATCAGGTTGTCGCGCGCCGGGTCGAGCTGCCAGAGGTCGTTGTCGAATGCCAGGAAATGGAACCGTAGGAACAGCGCGTCGAAATCCACCAGTGCCAGCGCGCCTACCATGACCATCGCCGCGAGCGTCAGCACCGCACTGGCTACCAGCACCCGAGCGAGCAGCGGCCGGAAGCCTCCCCGCAGCACCACCGCGCTCGCCAGCACCCAGACCACGATGTACCCCAGCGCCCAAGTGCCCAGCCCGAACACCAGCTGCATGAGCGCCTGGACATCGGCCATGTGCTGGATCTCGCGCTCGTTGAATAGGGGCCGCAAGGTGCCCTCGCGGGCCAGCTGCACGTCGAGCCGCCCGGGCGGGCCGAGGAAGTAGGCGATGAACGTGTCGGCAACGGTGCGCTGCTCGTCGGCCGAGAGCCCGACCGCGGCGGCACCCCCGTAGCGGGCGAAGCCGGCCAGGTAGAAGCTCCGATCGAGCGTCACCAGGCGCACGTTGGCGCACACCAGCGCGATGGGGATCGCGACGACGCATAGGGCCGTGCCGATGCGCAGTGCCAGACGACCCAAGGTCGCGGGCCAGCTCATCGCGCGCCCCCAGCCAGCCTGCTGTCGGACTCGCCCGTCTCGTGGCGGGCCTGAACTGAGCGCGCTTGCATGGCCATCGCCTCCTTGACCGCGGCCACCCTGTCGAGATGGGCGCGCCGATAGCTGCGGTTTGCCCGCGCAGAGGGCTCGCACTGCTCGTGTGTACCGGTATAACCCTTGGACGGCTGGCTGCCAACCGCGGCCATCCAGGTCAGGCGCTGGAGGCGGGCGGGGCCGGGCCCCGGCCCAACAGGAGTGTGGCCAGCGCCAGCAGCCCCGCCCAGCCGAGCGGGGCCAGCCAGAGGCCGAGGCCGTCGGTGAGCAGCACGGCGCGCGCCAGCTCGCTGACCGTCTGCAGCGCGAGCCAGAGTGGGAGCAAGAAGGCCATGTGCTGCCCGCGGACCGCGCCCACGCCGGCCACTACCAACACCGACCCAGCGACCAGGGCGGCGCGGGAAGCCTCGGCGAGCGCTGGCTCGGCTAGGGCCGTCGGGAGGGCGCGACCCAGCTGCCAGAGAGCGAGGCCGATGGTCGCGGCCGCCGCGAGGGACTGGGGCGGCAATCGCCGGGCGCGGGCGAAGCGCCAACCCGCGAGCAGGCCGACGAACACCCCGGCGCCCAGTGCATAACCACCGTCCCACACTTGCCAGACCTGGAGGGGGGCGAGCAGATAGACATTGAGGTGGGTCAGCACGTAGCCGAGGCGCGCGGCGACCAACGCCTCCGGCAGCGTCCACAGCACGGCGTCGCGCCACAGGGGCCAGTCGAGACCGCGCCGGCGCGCCGCCAACGCCGCGCCAGTCAAGCCCGCGACCAGACTGATCGCCTGCCAGAGGTCGTGCCCGCGGACCTCAGCGGGCCCGAAGCGCCAGAGGACGAACTCGCTCACCGGCGCCTCGGCTCGACGGAGTGGACGACAAGGCCTCAGGCCACGGGCTCTTCCGAGGGGATGGTGCGCAGCCGGCCGCGCAGCCGCTCGGGTACAGGCTGAGAGGGGAGCGCGCGCAACAGCTCGACAGTGCGGCGCAGGGTGCGGTAGTAGGCTGCGCATTCGGGGCAAGCAGCCAGGTGCCGCCGGAGCCGCGCCTCCTCGGTCGCGTCGAGCGCGTTGTCCAAGAGATCGGTCAGGCGATCGCGGACGTCCTGGTGGCTCAGGTCGGCAAGCTCGATGCCGGCCGGGCGTCCGTTGTGCTGGCTAAGAACCGAGCCTACGCTCTCGGCGTTGCCATCCGCGTAGGTCACCACGCACCTCCCGCTGACCAGTGGAATTGCCCCTGCGGGGTGTCGCCACAGAGCGGACTCCGCTCCGACCTCATTGTCTGGGAACTCCGTCTATCGACGATAGCCGTCAACGGCTGAGCGCGAACGGCCGGGCAGCACGATCGCCAACCGAGGCAACCCGTGCGGCGAGGCGCGGGGTAGCCACTCGGCGGCGCGGGCGACTGGAACCGTCGCCCGGCGTCGCCGCAAGCCGCGGTCATTATACACCCCCTGCGCGGCGCGCGCTACGGGGCGCGGCCTTAGCCGCGCGCCCCCTCGAGCACGCGCGTGCTGGGCCGCGTCCCGTCGTGGCTGATCACCACCACTTTCCCATCGAGCACCGTCTCCAGGTGCACCGGGCGGCCCCAGAGCCGCTGCACGTAGCCCAGCGTCCGTTGCGCGTAATCCATGTCCAGCTCGTTGCCTTCCATCCGGTGGCGCAGGTACAGCTCGTGGTTCCCGCGGTAGTCGCCGTCCTCCACCACGATGTACGGCTGGCCGAAGTTGGTCATGCTCGCGACCAGGGTGTCGCGCACCACGCGCCAGTCCTTCTCCACGATCACCCACTTGCCGTTCTCATACTGGTACAGGTACAGGTCGAGCTCCTCGACGAGATCGGCCGTGAGGTAGTTGCGCAGGAACGAGACGTCGTCCTCCTCGGTGCGCACCTCGAAGATCCGCTGGCGGCCCTGGCCGCCCGGGCGCCCGTACCGCTCGCGCTCCTCGGCCGAGGGGGTCTCCCAGCGCCGCTCGATGTCCTCCCAGAGCTTCAGACCCACATGGTACGGGTTGATGTGGCGCCGCGAGGGCGCGAGCACGTTGGCGTGGAGCTGGGCAAACTCCAGGTAGTCGCGGTGGGGCAAGTCCAGCTCGCGCATGATGCGCAGGTGCCAGTACGCGGCCCAGCCCTCGTTCATAATCTTCGTGCGCATCTGCGGCACGAAGTACAGCTGCTCCTGCCGCACGATGTGGAGGATGTCGCGCTGCCAATCTTCGAGCTGGCGCGCGTGCTCGGCGATGAACAACAGCAGGTCCTTCTCCGGCTCCGGCGGCACCTTGCGCGGGGCGGGTGGCGCCACCGGCACCTTCTCCTCCCCGAGGTAGAACAGGTCGTCGTAGGCCGTCTCTGGCCTCCGCGGCGGGCGAGGCGGCTCGGCGGGCTCGCGCGGCCGCATCCGGGGGAACGGATCGACGTGCTCCTGGATAGACAGGACCGCGTCGAGAAACTCCTCGACCGGCTGCTGCCCATGCTCGAACTCGTACCGGCGGATGCGCTCCGCGTGCACGTTGACCGTCTCGACCATCTGGCGCGACGTGCCCTGGAAGTGCGCATTGTGCTTGAAGAAGTCGGAGTGGCCCAGCACGTGCGCGATCACGAGCTTGTTCTGGAGCACCGTGTTGTTCTCCAGCAAGAATGCCTGGGCGGGGTTGGCGTTGATCACCAGCTCGTAGATGCGGCTGAGCCCGAAATCGTACATCGTCTTGATCTGCTGGTAGGCCCGGCCGTGCGTCCAGTGCGAGAAGCGCCCCGGGATGCCATAAGCGCCGAACTCGTACATGATCGTGGCCGGCACCACCTCGAAGTGCGTGGGGAACGGATCGAGGCCCAGGCGCAGCGCGATGTCCCAGATCTGCCCCGCCGCGCGCTCCAGCTCTGCCATCTCCGCTGCGTTCATGCTGGCAAGGCCTCCCGCACCTGGAAGAAGCGCCGTAGCGCCGGATACACGTCCTCCTTGGACGTGATGGTGACGCCGACGAACTTCGGATCGTTGATGTGGTGGAAGGTAGACATCAGCGTGCTGATCGAGCGGCGACCGCCCTCCTGGATCTCGCCGTATCCGAACAGGTTGCAGATCTGGAGGAACTGGCGCACCAGGTCCAAACAGCGCTGGTTGTCCACCTCGCCCCAATTATCGCCGTCCGAGAAGTGGAACGGGTAGATGTTCCACAGCGCTGGCGGGTAGCGCTCCTTGACGATCTCCAGCGCCAGCTGGTAGGCCGACGAGACTTTGGTGCCGCCCGACTCGCCGAGGTTGAAGAAGGCCTCTTCGTCGACCTCCTTGGCCTCGGTATGGTGCGTGATGAACACGATTCGGACGTTGTCGTACTTGGTGCGCAGGAAGCGCACCATCCAGAAGTAGAAGCTGCGCGTGATGTACTTCTCGAACTCGCCCATCGAGCCCGAGACGTCGCGCATGGCGAGGACAACGGCGTTGCTCTCCTGCCGGATGTCCTGGACCCACGTCTTGAAGCGCAGGTCGTCGTTGGACCAGTTGCCCACGGTCGCGTGGCCCTCGCGGGCATTGCGGCGCAGGTTCTCCAGCAGCGAGCGGCGCTTGTCTAGGTTCGACAGCGGCCCATGCCGGCGGATCTCGTTGAAGCGCACGTCCGGAGCAGTCACCTCGGCCTTGCCCTTATCCTCCAAGTTGGGGAGGCCCAGGTCTTCGAACACCAGCGCCGCGAGGTCGTCGACGCTGATCTCAGCCTCATAGTAGTCGATGCCGGGCATCTCCCCGGCGCCCGGGCCCTTGCCGGGCGCTTGGCCCTGCTGGCCATTGCCGCCGATGACGTCGCCGACACGTGAATCGCCGCTACCCTGGCCCGCCTGCTTGTTGCGCCGATTGTCGAAGCGGAAGTGCGGCAGGTCGAGCGAGCGGATCGGGACTTTGACGATCTTGTCGCCGTCCGCGGTGATGATCGCCTCTTCGCTGATGATGTCCGCCAGGTTGCGCTTGATCGCTTCGCGCACCTTGGCGTT
Organism: Chloroflexota bacterium; assembly: GCA_019686175.1. Taxonomy (GTDB): domain Bacteria; phylum Chloroflexota; class UBA6077; order UBA6077; family JAJPHF01; genus JADGHJ01. The sequence continues at coordinate 9,729 of JADGHJ010000106.1, forward strand.
GTGGCGCGCCTGGTCGATTGGTCCCTTGCGGTGCAGGGACCAGTCCTGCTTCTGCAGCGAGATCGAATGCATGCCGCCCACGATGTACCTCTCGTTCGGACGCGGTTACCGCGACAGGAGCGTGCCCACGTAGCGGAGTAGCTCGTTGGCGCACAGCCCGCAGTAGCCCTGCTCGCGGATCAAGCGATCAGTCACGTCGTTGATACGGCGGAGCTGCTCGACATCGGGCGTCTTGGTGGAGGTGGTGATCTTCACGATGTCTTTCAGATCGGCGAACAGTTTCTTCTCGATCGCCTCCCGCAGCCGCTCATGGCTCGTGTATTCGAACGTCTGGCCGCGGCGGGCCATCGACGAGAGGCGGATCAAGATCTCCTCCCGGAACGCCTTCTTGGCGTTCTCCGAAACGCCGATCTGCTCCTCGATCGAGCGCATGAGGCGCTCGTCGGGCTCGACATCCTCTTCGGTGATCGGGTCGCGCAGCTTCGTCCGGTTGCAGTAGGCCTCGACGTTGTCGAGGTAGTTGTTCAGCAGGGTCTTGGCCGACTCCTCGAAGCTGTAGACGAAGGCGCGCTGCACCTCCTTCTTAGCCATCTCGTCGTACTCGCGGCGCACCTCGGCGATGAGGTTGAGGAGATGCTCGCGCTGCTCGCGGCCGAGGGCAGGGTGCTGCCCCAGCCCGTCCCGCAACGCGCGCAGGGCGTCGATCGGGTTGAGGCAGGTCGTGCCGTCGCGGGCCAGAGCCGCCGACAGACAGTTGATCACGTAGCGCGGCGAGATGCCGTCCATCCCCTCGCGCACCGTCTCGTCCTGCAGCTCCTTCAGGTCCTTCTGGCCGAACCCCTCGACCTCCTCGCCGTCGTACAGCTTCAGCTTTTTCATCAAGCTCATGCCCGCCTTCTTGGAGGGCTCGAGCCGGCTGAGCACGGCGAACATGCTGGCCACACGCAGCGTGTTGGGCGCGATGTGCACGTCGCGGACGGCGCTCTCGCGCAGCAGCTTCTCGTAGATGCGCACCTCATCGGAGACGCGCAGGTTGTACGGTACCTTGACCAAGATAATCCGGTCGTGTAGCGCCTCCGAGCGCTTGTTGCCGATGAAGTTGTTATATTCGCTCTCGTTGGTGTGCGAGATGATTACTTCATCGGCATAGATCATCGCGAAGCGGCCCGTCTTGATCGACTGCTCTTGCGACAGCGTGAGGAGTCCGTACAGGAACTTCTCGTCGCATTTGAGCATCTCGACGAATTCCATGAGGCCGCGATTGGCGACGTTCAGCTCGCCGTCGAAGCGGTAGGCGCGCGGATCCGATTCGACGCCGTACTGCCCGATCGCCGCGAGGTCGATGCTGCCGGTCAGCTCGCTGATGTCCTGGCTCTTGGGGTCCGACGGCGAGAAGGTGCCGATGCCCACGCGGTTCTTCTCGGAGAAGGCGATGCGATGCACGACCACATCCTCGATGCGCCCCTGGTAGCGGTCCTGGAGCATCTGCCGGCAGGCCGGGCACAGGTCGCCCTCGACGTAGATACCGTGCTCGTCGTACAGCTCCTGGCGGAGCGGCTCGGGGAGCAGGTGCAGCGGCTCCTCGTGCATCGGGCAGCCTTTGATGGCGTACACGGCGCCCTCGGGGGTGCGCGTGTAGCGCTCGAGGCCGCGCTTGAGCAGGGTGACGATCGTCGACTTGCCGCCGCCCACCGGCCCCATCAGCAAGAGGATGCGCTTGCGCACCTCGAGGCGCCGCGCGGCCGAGGCGAAGTAGTCGACGAGCTGTTCGAGCGGCTTCTCGAGACCGAACAGGTCGTCGGTGAAGAACTTGTAGCGCCGCCGGCCGCGCTCGCGGTCTTCCTCGACCCCGGCGGCAATAATCATGTCGTAGATGCGCGCATGCGAGAGTCGCGCCAGCGCGGGATTCTCCAGCACGCGCTCGTAGTACTCGTGGAACGGCCCCTCCCAGGCGAGCTGCGCTTCCGCGGCGCGGAGCTGCTCCAGCCGCTCGATCAGCCTCATCGCGTGTACCCTCCCAGTGACGGACGGCCCCGCTGCAGGTGGCGGGCCGCTTGGGTATGCTGTTTGTCCATTAGATGCGAGGCGGGCTGGAAACGATTCAGCCTGCGCCCCCGCCCGCTGGGCCGACGCATCGGCTACAATATTGGGTAGCGAATTCTTGATAGTCTGATTGGAACTAGGGCGTCCTAGCACTCGCGTGGGTGGAGTGCTAAGCTAGTCGATGGAGAGCCGGGCGGGCCGGCGTGGCTGCCCCACCCCACGCGGGTGGGCGGACGCCCGGGCTTGCTTCTACGGAGCTAGGGATCATGCGGCCAGAGCTCACGCCGCGGCGGCGGTGGGTGCTCAAGCACATCGTCGAGGAGTACGTCACCAGCGCCACGCCGGTGTCGTCGGAGACCGTCGCGCGTCGGGCGCCCGTGCGGGTGAGCACGGCCACGGTGCGCAACGACATGGCGGCGCTGGAGGAGCTCGGGCTGGTGCACCAGCCGCACACCTCGGCCGGCCGCGTCCCGTCAGATGCGGGCTATCGCCTGTACGTCAAGGAGCTGATGCGCCCGGCCGACCTCGAGCCGGCCGAGCTACGCACCATCTACCACCAGTTCCATCAGGTGGAGTTCGCCATCGACGAGTGGTTGGCCCTGGCGCGCGCGGTGCTAGCCCAGGCCGTGCACAGCGCCGCCGTGGTCACGCCCCCGCTGGCGCCCCGCGCGCGTGTGCGGCGTATCGAGCTGGTCCCCTTGCACGACGGCTTGGTGTTGCTCGTCTTGCTGCTCCACTCGGGCCACATCCGGCAGCAGGTCGTGCCGCTGGTCGAGCCGGCCAGCCGGGAGGACCTGATCCAGCTCAGCAACCGGCTCACGGATCTGCTGGCGGGCCACACGGCGACCGAGGTCCGCACCGCGCCCGCGGCGACGGTGAACGAGGGGCAGGTGCTGCAAGCGGTCGCCCAGGCGTTGGAGCACGCCGAGCAGCAAGTGGGCGAAGGGCTCCTGTACGCAGGCATCCGCTTCATCGTCGCCCAGCCCGAGTTCGCCCAGAGCGCCAAGTTGCAGCCCGTGGTCGAGGCGCTGGAGCAGGGGCACGTTCTCGCACCGATCTTGCTGCAAACCCTTCCGCAATCGGGTGTGCGCGTCCTGATCGGGGACGAGCTGCCGCACGAAGCGATCCGCAATTGCAGCATCGTGCTCACCGCCTACGGGCCAGACGCCGAGACGCGCGGCATCGTCGGGATCGTCGGGCCGACGCGGATGCCATACTGGCGTGCTGTCCCGCTGGTCCATTTCGTCGGCTCGCTGATCGACGGCCTGATGCGGGAGTCGTTCCGCACGCGCTGAGCGAGCGCATCTTAAGAACAACGGGTTGAAGGAGGCCGTTATGGCCAAGGTGTTGGGGATTGATCTAGGGACGACGAACTCGGTGGTGGCCGTCATGGAGGCGGGGGAGCCGACGGTGCTGGAGAACGCGGAGGG
>JADGHJ010000107.1 GCA_019686175.1 Chloroflexota bacterium
CCCCGCGAACGCCATGCAGTGGGGGGTGGCCGCGCGGCCGCCCCCCACCAGAATGTGCGCCGCAACGGCGCGCCGCCGGCTACTGGAAGTAAATCGTCACCGGCGGCTGGATCGGCACCCCATTCACGCTCGCGCCGATTTGGACCGGCCCGGGATACTGCGCGCGCACGGAGAACGCCGGCGTGTTGCCCGAGGCGTCGGTGTTCAACTGATTCGGGGTCACGATCGCGTTCGGGCTCAGCGCCTGCACCCACACCGGCTGGTTGATCATCGGCACGTTGTTGGTATCGCGGACCTGCACCGTCACCGTCGTTCCGGCGGCCATCGACGCGCATTGCTGGCCCGCGACGATGCGGGAGAGCGTGGGGCTGACGATCCCGGACTGCACGCCGGTGAAGCTGGTCGCCGTGGCGGTAATGGGCTGCGTGGGCGGCGAGGTGGCGACGGGCGCGCCGTTGACGATCGCCTGGACCTGCCAGACGTACGAGTTACCCGGCAGCAGCACCTCGGTATCGGTGGTGGCACCCGGGAGGTTCTTCAGCAGGGTCGGCGGCGCGCCATTGATGCCCTGGAGCAGGTTGTAGCTCGTGGCGCCCGGGTAGGCGGTCCAGCTCAGGAAGGCGGTGTTCCCGGTCTGGGTCACGTTGAGCGTGAGGCCGGCGCCGCCGTAGCAGGGGGCACCAGGTGCGCCCCCATACGGAGGGTACAGGGAGCCGAGCGGCGGGTAGCCCCAGGCCGGGTACGGCCCCCAGCCCGGATACGGCGCGCCGTAGGCCGGGTAGCCGTACTGGCCGTAGGCATATTGCCCATAGCCATACGGCCCATAGGGATAGGCGCCGTACGTCCCATACCCGTACGGTGGGTAGCCGTATTGCCCGTAGGAATAGCCGTACTGACTGTACGGGTACGTGTACGGATAGAGGTTGTAGCCGTACTGCCCGTAGCCGTAGGGGTTGTAGCCGTATTGCCCGTAGGGGTTATAGCCGTAGGCCCCATACGGTGGAGGGTAGCCGTAGTAGCCGTACTGCCCCTGGCCGTAGGGGTCGTAGTACTGGGGATACTGCTGGTAATTCGGGTCATAGTAGTCTTGGGCGCCCGCGGGCACTGGGAACAGCGCGCTGCCCAGCAGGAGCGCGGCGAGCACTACACCCCGGATCACACCCTGCATTCGCCCCCTCCTCGTAGGGAATCCCCCCGCGCCGCTCCAAGCAGGATGGCTGCTCCTGTCGCCACGGCCTGCGCGGCCCGGGACCTCACGGTCGGCCGCGGCAGTATAGCAAAACTCCGCCCGGCGGTGGCAGGCGCACGGCTGGCGGCCGGCAGGCCAGTTCGGTATAGTGGCCAGGGGACCAACGTGGCGGGAGCGGGCGCATGTGGCGGTTTCTCACGGCGGGCGAGTCGCACGGGCCGGGCCTCACGGTCCTGCTGGATGGGGTGCCGGCGGGGATTCCGCTCAGCGAGGAGGCGATCGCCGAGGATTTGCGGCGGCGCCAAAGCGGCTACGGGCGAGGCGGGCGGATGCTCATCGAGCGCGACCGCGCGGAGCTGCGCGGCGGCGTGGCGCATGGTGTGACCACGGGCGCCCCCATCGCCATGTGGATCGAGAACCGCGACTGGGCCAACTGGAAGGACAAGAACCCGCCACCCATCACCGTGCCGCGCCCGGGCCACGCCGACCTGTCGGGGGCGCTGAAGTTCGGTCACCGCGACCTACGGATCGTCGGCGAGCGCTCTAGCGCCCGCGAGACGACGGCGCGGGTGGCCGCTGGCGCGGTGGCCAAAGCGTTCCTGGCGCAGCTCGGCATCCACGTGTACAGCCACGTGGTCGCCATCGGCGAGGTCGAGGCCGGGCCGTACGACCTCGAGTGGGAGGAGCTGTTCCGCCGGGCCGAGGCGTCGGAGGTACGCTGCGCCGATCCGGCCACGACCGAGCGGATGAAGGCACGGATCGATGCCGCCAAGCGGGCCGGTGAGTCGCTGGGTGGGATCTTCGAGGTGGCCGCCGTGGGGCTCCCGCCCGGCCTGGGCAGCTACACCCAGTGGGACCGCAAGCTTGACGGGCTGCTGGCCCAGGCCATCCTCAGCATCAACGCCATCAAAGGAGTCGAGTTCGGCGAGGGCTTCGCCGTCGCTCGCCTGCCCGGCACCGTCGCCCCCGCCCCCCACCCCCGGGGGGCGGGGGGGGCCCAGCGCCCCCCCCCCCCCCCCCCCCGGGGGGGCGGGGGGCGGCCCATGCGCACCTCCAACCGAGCCGGCGGGCTGGAAGGGGGCACGACCAACGGCGAGCCCCTGGTCCTCCGCGCCGCGATGAAGCCCATCGCTACCACGGTGACCCGCCAGGACTCCGTCGACCTCGCTACGGGTACCGAGACGAAGATGGAGTACCAGCGCTCCGACGTGTGTGCCGTGCCCGCTGCAGCGGTGGTGGGCGAGGCGATGGTGGCGCTGGTGCTGGCGCGCGCCGTGCAGGAGAAGTTCGGCGGCGACCACCTCGACGAGACGCGCGCGGCTGTGGCCCACTTCCTGGCCGCCCGTGGCTGGGTCGGCGATCTCGCCACCAGCCGCGGTTAACGCGCGCGACACGCGGCTCTCACCGTTGCGCGCGGCACGCAACCGGCGATCTCACTGCCCGACGGTGTCCGTTCGGCACACGAAGCCGCGCTCCGCCTTTAGCAAACGTTTAACAACTCGCTAACAAGGCCACAATCCCTGACCCGTAGGCTGAGGACGACTCGCCTGGAGGTGTTAGGGAGATGGCCGTCAACATGGTCACCGGCGCGATGCGCTGTGGGCGCTGCACGGGCCAGATGTACCCCGGCTACGAGGGCGAATATACCTGCCTGTGGTGCGGGGAGGTCAGCTATCCGCCTGCTCCCACCCTGTATGGCAACGAGGATGTAGAGACCTGGCGGATGCGCCTGCGGGGCAAGCCCGGCCGCCCCCGGCGTCGTCCCCTCCCCGATCACGACGCGTGCGCCTAGGTCGGCGCATCGCTGCCCCGGCTGGCCCGGCCCCTCTCGCCGAGCTGCCTGGCCGCGCCCAGCCTCACCATCGCTGCGGCCAGGCGTAGGCCTCGAAGGCGTAGTCGAGCAGCGCCGTCCCGTCGCGGACCAGGTCGCGGCTGCGCATGAACGACGCGTACACGCGGTGGCCGTTGCGGGTGGCCGACACGACCATCGTGCGGCCGGCGTCGTCGGTGTAGCCGATCTTCACGCCGTCGGCACCAGGGTAGCGCCACAGCAGTCGATTGAGGTTGACCAGGTGGTAGCTCTGCAGCAGCCCGCTGCAAGCCCACTCCTTGGCCGCGGCGAGCTGCCGGAACAGTGGGTCGCGCATCGCCTCGCGGGCGAGCATCGCCATGTCGTAGGGCGACGAGTAGTGGCCCTCGGCGTCGAGGCCGTGCGGGTTGCGAAACTGCGTGTGCTGGAGGCCGAGCGCGCGCACCCGCGCGTTCATCAGCTCGACGAACCGCTCCTCCGAGCCGGCGACGTAGCGGGCGATCGCCAGCGCGGCGTCGTTGCCGGACGGCAGCATCAGCCCGTACAGCAGGTCCTCGAGGCTCACCTCCTCGCCGGGGCGTAGCCCCATCACGGTGCTGTCCCACATCACCCGGCTGTCCACATCGACGGTCACGCGCTCGCGCGGATCTGCCAGCTCGATCGCCACCATCGCCGTCACGATCTTGGTCAGGCTGGCCGGCGCCACCTCGCGGTGCTCGTCGTGGCCCCAGAGCACGGCCCCCGATGCTTCATCGACGAGCACCGCCATCTCAGCCGTGATCTGCGGCGTGGGCAGCGCGCGGACCCGCACCGGGGGTGCGGGCACGCGGGTAGGCGTGGCAGTCGGGAGCCGCGGTGGGGTGGGGCTCGCCACGAGGTCTTCGGACGCTGCAGCCAGGGTGTGGTTGGTTAGCGTCGCGGTGGCATCTCCGGTATGCGCGGCCACCATGGCGGGCGGTGGCACCAGCGGCTCTTCGTGCGGACTGGAGCGCGCGACCGGCGCGCAGCCAGCGCTCGCCAGCAGGAGCACCCCGCAGACCAGAACGACGCCCACCAGGGCGAGTGGCCAGACTCGCCAGCCCCCCTCGGCCCGGGGCGGATGTTCGGATTGTTCTGTCACCTCGTGTCCCCCAGCGCTCCCTCCAGGCATCGCTGGGCGCGCCCGTCCATCGCCGGTTGCCATTATAGGACGTGCGCTGCAAGCCGGGGCACATTACGCGAGCAGCTCATGGCGGGCGCCGAGGGCGGCAAGGAGCTCGGCCAAATCGCGGAACACGTGGTCGGGACGCACGGTCGCGGCGGCCAGGTCGCTCGCGCGGGTCACGCCCGTGAGCACTAGCGCCGTGGGAACCCCTGCCGCCCGGCCGCCAGCCACGTCGGTCAGCAGGCTATCGCCGACCATCAACGCGTCGGCCGGGGCGACGCCGAGCTGCCGCAGCGCCTGCTCCAGCATGGTCGGCTGCGGTTTGCCGATCACGCGTGGGCGCACGCCGGTGCAGGCGGTGAGCAGCGCCTGGATAGCGCCTGCGCCGGGCCACAGGCCCTCCTCGGTGGGGAACGCCGGGTCGGGGTTGGTACCGATGAACGTGGCCCCGGCCGCGATCGCCAGGCAGGCGGCGGTCAGGCGCGGGTAACACACGGTCCGGTCTAGCCCGGCCACCACGTAGTCCGCCTGCCGGTCCACCAGGACGCAGCCCGCGGCGCGCAGCGCGTTGCGCAGGCCGCGCTCCCCGACGACGAGCACGCGGGCACCGGGGCCGGCCACCTCGCGCAGGTAGGCGGCGGTGGCCACGGCGCTGGTGAGCACGCTGGTGGCCGGCACACGGATCCCCATGGCGCGCAGCTTGGCCTGGTACTGCCGAGGCGTTAGAGTCGCGTTGTTCGTGAGCAGCCGGTAGGGGATCCTGTGCTGGTGAAGGTGAGCGAACAGGGCGTGCGCGCCCGGCAGCACCTGCCGGCCGCGATAGATCACGCCATCCAGGTCGATCAGCAGGGCGCGGGGCGCCAAGCGCGGGTCGGGCATCGCTCCTCCGCGGGCCATCTGTGCTAGCCTACCAGAGGAGACCTGGCCGAGGGGACCGGTGGGATGCGCGTGGTCACGGAGACGCACCGGCGCGTTCGCGCACCCACGCTCCTGGCGGGCGCGGTCGGGGCCGTCCTGGTCACTTTCGCCTTGGCCCCGGGCCCCTGGCCCGACAAGCTGGCCCTCCTGGCCGCGGGGGTGTGTCGCCAGCGGCCCGACCATTCTTACTTCCTGGGCGGCACCCAGCTCCCCCTGGAAGCGCGCATGGGCGGAATCTTCGCCGGCTTCCTTGTAGGCATCGTCTGGCTGTGGTGGGCGGGGCGGGAGCGCGCCGGACTGTTGCCGCCACGCCCGCTCCAGGCGCTCCTGCTAGGGTGCGTTGGTGCCCTGGCGCTGGACGGCACCAACGCCCTGCTGTACGACCTGGGCCTACCCGCGCTGTACCCACCCCAGAACTGGCTGCGGCTGGCCACGGGCCTGCTCTGCGGGCTCGCCGTCGCGCTGCTTGCGGCGCCCGTGTGGGCCGCGACGCTGTGGCGCGACTGGGACGTGGAGCCCAGCCTGGCCCAGCCGGCGGAGCTGCTGGCGCCGCTGGGCCTGCTGGCAGCCATCCAGGCGGCCACGCTGTCCGGACTGGGCGGGCTATTCTACCCGGTAGCCGGAGTGATGCTGTTGGGCGTCCTCGCCTCGTTCACGATTGCGAACAGCTACGCTCTCGTGCTGTTATTCGGCCGTCCACAGCAGGCGCACACCTGGACGCAGGCGCTCACTCCGCTATTGGGCGGCCTGCTGGTCAGCGTGGCCGAGCTCCTCGCACTAGCGGCGCTCCGTTACTGGCTGGCCTCCACGCTCGGGGTGGATTGGCCGGTCTGACCCCGCCGCCCGGCTGCCCGATCGCTTTCCCCGCGGCGCGCGGCTCTACTGCCGCAGGCGTCCCATCGTCTGTTGTGCATAGCGCACGAAGGTCTCGTCCACCATCCGCTCGTATGGCACCGGCTGCGCGATTTGCAGCAGGCCGTTGCGCATGTGCGTGAGCTGCTGGTCCATGAGACTATCCGCCTGGATCACGAGGTCCACGTCCCAGGTGTACGGTACCTGGTTGCGGAGCACTTGAGCGGGAGCGCCGGTGTACTTCTCGAAGATGGCCAGATGCTCGGGCTTGTAGAACCGCTCCGGGTCGAAGGTGCCGAGCTGAGGCGGCTGGATGTCGCGTGTGGCGCGCATGTAGGCGAGGATGAAGCGCTGGGCGGTGTCCGGCCGCTCGCGCAGGAACTTGCCGGAGGCGATGATGCAGGTGGTCATCTGGCCGGGGATCACGGTGGTGATCAGCTTGTGCCCCACGCCGAGGTCCACCGAGCGGGTCGCGAACGGCTCAGCCGGAATGGCGGCGTCGAGCGAGCCGTTGGCCAGCGCGGCCGGCATGTCCGGGAACGGGATCGGAACCTGCTCGACATCCTGGATGGTGAGGCCCGCGCTGGTCAGGATCTTGTCGAGGACGTACTCGACGCTGCCGCCGCGCGTGTTCACCCCTACGCGATGTCCCCGAAGGTCGGCGGCCGTGCGAATCTCGCCGCTGTCATACAGGTCCTTGCGGACCACGAGCGGCAGGGGGCTGTCCTCCAGGGTCATGATGCCGGCCGGGGCGATGATGCGGATGTCCAGCCCGCGATCGAAGGCGTTGAACAACCCGACGGCGATGGCCCCGACGGCCAGATCGAGGTCGCCGGTGGCGAGGAAGGGGACCACGTCGGCCGCACCGGCCATGGTCTCGAACTGGAGGTCGATCCCCTGCTCGCGCAGGTACCCCTTCTCCACGGCTAGGTAGATCGGGCCGCCAGCCAGGACCCGCGTGTCGGCCATGCGGACCACCTCCAGGCCTCCGGCCGGCGGTGCAGCGGGCGCACTGGTCGGCGTGCTGGCCGCCGCTGCCGCGCTGCCGGCGCCCGTACCCGACGCTGCTGGCTGGGGTTTCGACGCCGCGGGGGACGGTGCCTGGCAGGCCAGCAGGGCGATCATCAGGAGCAGGGCCAGGCCGAGCCGCTCCGGGGATCCAGCGAGACGCGGGTTCATGCTGCCTCCTCCACGCGGTGTGCCGGCGGCTACCGCCGGCCAGGCGGGCTGGTGGGCGCAATAGTAGCGAATCTCGTCCGCCGCGTCACGGGTTCGCCCGCTCGCGTCGCCCCGCGACCGGTGGCTCGCCGGGCGCGTTCTTGTTAGACTGACTCGACCCCACGGGCCTCTCAGGCGCAACCGGAGGCGCGACGCATGCGAGTGGCGGCGATCCAGCTCGAGCTGCACGATGACGAGTCGTACGAGGCGCGCCTGGCGCGGGTGCGTGCCCTAATCCAGCGCGCCCAGGGCGCCGATCTGGTGCTCCTGCCGGAGATGTGGACGATCGGCTACTTCTCCTTCGATGCCTATCGCGCCGGTGCCGAGCAGCTCGAGGAGCGCACGGTGCCCGCCCTGGCGGCGGAGGCGCGCCGGCTGAACGCGTATCTCCTCACGGGGAGCTTCCCCGAGCGCGATGGCGACGCCCTGTACAACACCTCGGTGCTGCTCGACCCTCGCGGGCGCGTGGTGGCGGTGTATCGGAAGATCCACTTGTTCGGCTATGATTCAGCCGAGGCGCGCTTGCTCACGCCGGGGCGTGCGGTGGTGGTGGCGCAGACCGAGCTAGGCGCGCTGGGGATCACGACCTGTTACGACCTGCGCTTTCCAGAGCTGTACCGGCGCCTGGCGGAGCGGGGCGCCGAGGTGTTCCTGGTCGCGTCGGCGTGGCCCTACCCGCGCCTGGAGCACTGGTTGCTCCTGACGCAGGTGCGCGCGCTGGAGAACCTGGTGTTCCTGGCGGCGGCCAACTGCACGGGGGTCAATCGGGGCAGCCGGCTTGTGGGCCATAGCCGGATCGTCGACCCCTGGGGAGTCGCGATCGCCCAAGCCGGCGACGAGGAGGCGATCGTTACCACCGAGATCGATCGGGCCGCGGTCGCCCGGACGCGGGCTACCTTCCCAGCCTGGCACGACCGGGTGGCGGCGCTGCAAGGGCCCAGCTAACCGCCCGCGCGTCGTCGCGGCAGCATCCTCCTGGAGGAATACGGCGGTGCAAGTCGAAGGGCAATACACCATCAACGCGCCTGTGCAGCGGGTCTGGGACTACCTGATGGATCCCATGGGACTCCAGGCCTGCATTCCCGGCTGTGAGAAGCTGGCGCCCGCGGGCGAGGACACTTACGAGGCGACCCTCAAAGTGGGCGTCGCGGCCGTGAAGGGCACGTATCAGGGCCGGGTGGCGATCAGCGAGAAGGAGCCGCCCAATCGCTACAAGATGCTGGTCGAGGGGAGCGGTGGGCCCGGCTTCGTTCGCGGTGAGGCGATCATCGAGTTGATGCCGAAGGATACCAACGCCACGATCGTGAAGGTCAAGGGCGACGGGCAGGTCGGGGGCACAGTGGCCGGCGTGGGCCAGCGCATGCTGGGCGGCGTGGCCAAGATGCTCATGAACCAGATGTTCGACTGCGTGAAGAAGCGGATCGAGAGCGGCCAGTAGCGCCTCGGCCTTGCCGGGAACGATGGACATGGCGAGCGAGGCGCCCTGCGTGGGATGCGGGGGCCGCAACCCCCCGGATGTTCCTGAGTGTCTCTGGTGCGGGCGGGCGTTTCGCCCAGTGGCGCGGCCGCCGGTCGCGGCGCGGTGGCTCATGGTTGGGGCGGCGCTGGCGGCGGCCCTCGGTGTGCTTCTGGTGGTGGTGTGGGGCGTGCTCGCGAGCCAGGCCCTGATCGCCGACACTGCGCCGGCTGCTCCCTCGGCTACGCCCGCGCCACGCTCGACTGCCCCGCCGCCTCCCGAGCTCGTGGAGGCCGTGCCAGATGCCGAGCCTCCGCCCGCGGCGGCCGCCGAATTCGTGCGTGTGGCCAACACCGGTGGACAGGGGATCTCCTTGCGGCGCGAGCCTCACTCGAACGCCCCCCGGGTGACCGCGCGCCCGGAGAACACCGTTCTCGAGGTGGTTGGCCCGGACGAGGTGTCCGAGGGGCGCGTCTGGCGCCAGGTGCAGGACGCGCAGGGGAATCGCGGCTGGGCGCCGGCCGACTTCCTCGTGCCGGCACCACCCCCCTCATGATGCCCGTGGGTGGTTTATAATCGCTGCGAATCTCCTCGCTCGCGTGGCGGCGACAGCGGCGGGAGCCTCGGCGGAAGATGGCGGAGAAGCGGTACGAGCGCGAGATCGACGAGTTGCTGCGGCGGCTCGAGGCCGAGGATCGCGCCCCGATCCCGTTTCGCCCGCGGCGACGGCAGCCCCCCTGGGTGCGCGCTTGGCGCCGCGTCACCGCCGCTACGGCGCACGCGTCGCCCGTCGAGCTGCTGCTCCTGGCGGCCGTGGGGCTGCTGCTCACCGCCGTGCTGGTGCGTTTCGCCGGCGTGGCCCAGGCAGGCCTGCTCGCGCTGCTCGCCGTGGTCTGTTTCTTCGGCGGGTTGGGGCTGGCCGTGTGGCAGGGAGCGCGGCGCCCCTATCGCGTCTATGGCTGGGGTGGGATGTCGTCCTCAGGCCCCCGTTGGGATGTCGATCGGCTGATCCTGTGCCTGCGCCGCTGGCTCCGCAGTCGCCGCGGGTAGGAGCGGCTAGGCCCGCCGACTGGCCACATACTCGGCGAGGTCGATCAGCGCGTCGCGGGCCGGACTGGGCGCTAGCGGCTCGAGGGCGCGGCGCGCGTTGTCCACCAGTTGGCGCACCGTGGCGTAGCAGCGATCCAGTGCCGAGCTGCGCTGGATCGCCTGCAGCAGGGCCTGGACCGATTCCTCCGGCGGGGCGGCGCCGTCGCCCTCGTAGACCTCGCGCAGCAGCATCGCCGGCACCACGTCGCGAGCATAGATCACCGGCAGCGTCACGATGCGCTGCCGGAGGTCGCCGCCCACCGCCTTGCCGAGCGTCTGTTCGTCGCCCGCAATGTCGAGCACGTCGTCGATGATCTGAAAGGCGAGCCCGAGTTGCTCCCCGTAGCGGTGTAGCGCGGCGGCGTCGCCAGCACTGGCGCCGCTCAGCTCGGCGGCCGCGTCGCAGGCTAGGACGAACAGCGCGGCGGTCTTGCTGCTGATCGTCCGGAAATACGTCTCGATGCTGCGATCGGCGTAGCTGTCGTCGCGGCGCGTGCCCTCTTCGATCTGCCCCTGGCACATCAGCATCACACAGTCGGCGAACAGCTGCATCACGCGCAGGCTGCCCGTCGCCGTGGCGAAGTACGCCGACTTGCCGTACATGTAGTCGCCCACGAGCACCGCCGCCTTGTTGCCCACCTGCGTATGGAGCGCGGGCCGCCCGCGGCGCCGCGTGGCCTGATCGACGACGTCGTCGTGGAGCAACGTCGCGGTGTGCAGGAGTTCCGTAGCCACGGCCAAGTTGATCAAGCGATCGACGGCGTAGTGATTGAGCCGGCCCACTAGCAGCACCAGCGCGGGCCGCAGGCGCTTGCCGCCCGCGCGCAGAACCTCGCTGAGCATCGAGCTGAGGAGGGGATCACTGACGTTGGCCACGTCGGCCAAGACCTGTTCGATCCGCTCGAGGTCGCTCTGGATCGGCGCGAACAGCGTTCCAGCAAGACTCACGCTGCTGCCTCACCGATGCGGTGGAACACGTGGTACGCGTTGCGGGTGGTCAGGGCGGCTAGCTCAGCCAGCGATAGGCCGTGGAGCGCGGCCAGGCGTTCCGCCGTGAAGCGCACCCGCGCCGGCTCGTTGCGCTGGCCCCGGAACGGCATCGGGCTCAGGTACGGCGCATCGGTCTCGACGAGCAGTCGGTCGCGCGGCACGCGGGCCGCCACGCTCCGCAACGGCTCGGCGGTCTTGAACGTCAGCGGGCCGGCAAAGGAGATGTAGTACCCGGCGGCCACCGCCGCGCGCATCGTGTCCTCCGTGCCCGAGAAGCAATGGAGCACGCCAGCGCCGCCCGCGGGCTGCGCGTACTGCCGGATCATGGCCACTACATCGGCTTCTGCCTCGCGACAGTGTACGACCACGGGCAGGCCGAGCCGCGCCGCGAGCGCGAGCTGCTCTTCGAACCCCTGGCGCTGGACCGCCGGGGGCGTGTACTCGCGATAGTAATCCAGGCCCGTCTCGCCAATGGCCACGACGCGCGGCGCCTGGGCGAGGTCGGTCAGCTCCGCCAGCCAGTTCGCCGGGGCGCTGGTCAGGTAGTTGGGATGGATGCCGACTGTTGCCCAGAGCGATGGCCATTGGGCCGCCAGTGCTACGGCTGCCCGACTGCTCGGCAGATCGTAGCCCACGCAGATGATCGTCGTCACATCCGCGGCGCCCGCGCGCGCGACAACCGCCGGGAGGTCCGCCGCGAAGGCCGGGTCCATCAGGTGGGCGTGTGTGTCAACGAGCTTCACGCCGCATTCTAGCACAGCGGCACACCAGGGCTGCGGGCCCGCATCGGCCGTGGTCAATGTGACACGGGTCTAGGTGCGTGGCCGCGTGTGGCACAGGTCGACGGCGTGCTGGGAGCCCAGTCAACTGGCGCGATCGGGCACGGTGTTCGCCGCGTCTTCCTGCGCCCCGCCCACCAGTACCGTGAACTCGCCGCGCGGGGCGTGGGCCTCGAAGTGGGCCCGCACCGCGGCGATCGTGCCGCGCACCACTTCCTCGAACCGCTTGGTCAGCTCGCGCGCCACCGCTGCCGGGCGGTCCGAACCCAGTTCGGCCTCCATGTCGCGCAGCGCTGCCACCAGGCGATGCGGCGACTCGTACATCACCAAGGTGTCAGGCTCCTGGGCGACCCGCGCGAGCAGCCGGCGGCGGGGGCCGGTCTTACGTGGTAGGAACCCCAGGTAGTGGAAGGCATGCGTCGGCAGACCCGACAGCAGCAGCGCCGAGACGAACGCCGTGGGACCGGGCACCGTGGTGACCGGCACGCCGGCTGCCAGCGCCGCGCGCACCAGCGGATAGCCCGGGTCCGACAGTCCAGGCATCCCGGCATCGCAGACCAGGGCCACGTCACCGGCTTCTAGCCGGGCCAGCAGTAAGCGCAGCTTCCCGGGGCCGCTGTAGTCGTGGAAGCTCGTCAGCGGGGTATGGATGTCGTAGTAGCTCAGCAGCTTCCGCGTCACGCGGGTGTCCTCGGCGGCAATCAGGCTCACCTCGCGCAGGACGCGCAGCGCGCGAAGCGTGATGTCTTCCAGGTTCCCGATCGGCGTACCCACGAGGTAGAGTGTACCCATCGCCTCAATACCCTTGCGGCGCCGAGCGGACCGCAGTGATGTCTCCTGTTCAGGCGGGCCGGCGCGCCGGCCAGGATGGGTGCCGATGGAGGGGAGTGACCGCCACATCCGTCGGGTGGTAGACTCCCCGGCGACAGACGAAGCTCGCTCCCGGCGACCCGCAGTTCGTCTGTACTAGCTTACTAACCTTGACTCATGGAGAGTGACCGATGCTGGCGCGCCTCGCCCGCCTGATCTTGCGGATCACCATGGTCGGATTCGTGCTCGGTGCCCTAGCCGCCGGGCTGGGCCTGGGGGCTGTGGCAGTCTCCGAGCTGCTGAGCCGCCGCAGCGGGGACCGACTGGAGGACGAACTGCCGACCGACGACCTGGGGGGCGAGGCCCCGGCACAGGCCCTGGACGAGGAGTTCCTCGCGCTGCTGGCCTGCCCAGTGTGCAAGACGAGCGTCCAGAAGGACGGGGACTGGCTGGTGTGCGGGACCTGTGGGCGCCGCTACCCGATCCGGGAGGGGATTCCCGTGATGCTGGTGGAGGAGGCGGTGTTGCCGGGCGGCGAAGCGGGCCCGCGGGAGTAGGCTCCTGCGGAGGAGCCCAGACGCAAAAGCCGCCGGCCCAGGTTCGGGCCGGCGGCGAAGAGTGCCCCCACGGGAATTCGAATCCCGGTTTTGGCCTTGAAAGGGCCACGTCCTAGTCCACTAGACGATGGGGGCGAGCTGGCACGCCAGGTGATGCCGTGAGTAAGTATAGCAAAGGGAACGGAGCGAACAGCAGACAGCCCTCTGAGCGGCGCTCAGAGGGCTGAAGCGTAGCGGGGGTGGGATTCGAACCCACGACCTCCGGGTTATGAGCCCGACGAGCTACCGCTGCTCTACCCCGCGGTGGGTGGGCGGGCGGCGACGACCTATTGTCCCACCCCCTGCGGGGGCAGTATCGTCGG
>JADGHJ010000108.1 GCA_019686175.1 Chloroflexota bacterium
CGCCTCGAGCCGGCCCGGACCGGCACGGCGAAACCCCGCGAACTTCGGCCGGTGGATACGGACGACAAGGTCCCCGGGCCGCCCAGTGCGCACCCGCTCAACGACCCGGCGCTCCACCGGACTAACCGGGCGCTCCTCCGCGCTCGGCACGCTCGCATCTCCCCCCTGTCTGCTCGTGCCGCCGTGCGCTCACACCGTGCACGGCTCGCGGGCGCGGCAGCCCAGGTGCGCTATCCCACACGCCTCAAGAGATCGGCTTCTGTCGGTCTATTCATCGGTTTACCACGTTACCCACCGATTTGCTACAGAGCAGACCACCGGCCCGGGTGGAACCCGCGAGCGGGAGGGTAGTTACCGACTGACCGCTGGCGAGGCCACCGGGCTCGCATCGAGTGCGCGTCGCACCGCCCATGCCAGCGCGTCAGGCGTGAAGGGCTTCTGCAGCAGCGTGAACTCGTCGTCGAGCACGCCGTGCTGCACGATGGCATCGTTGGTATAGCCGGACATGTACAGCACCCGCACCGGCTGGCCGTGGGCCGCCAGTGTGCGGGCCAGCTCGCGGCCGCTCATGCCCGGCATCACCACGTCGGTCAGCAGCAGGTGGATGGGGCCGCAATGCTCGGTGGCCAGTCGGGTGGCCTCGGCCCCGCAGCTCGCCGCCAGTACCGTGTAGCCGCAGCCTTCGAGCACGATCCGGGCGAGTGTACGCACCTGTGGCTCGTCCTCCACCAGCAGGATCGTCTCGCGGCCTTGGGGTGGCAGCGGGCGCACCATCGGTTGGCGCGGCGTGGCGGCCGCCACGGCCTGCACGCGCGGGAGATAGATCTTGAACGTCGTCCCGCGGCCGACCTCGCTGTACACCCAGATGTAGCCACCACTTTGCTTGACGATCCCGTAGACCATCGCCAGGCCGAGCCCCGTCCCCTTGCCTGGCTCCTTGGTGGTGAAGAACGGCTCGAAGATGTGCGCCTGCGTCTCGGCGTCCATCCCGCATCCCGTGTCGCTGACCGCCAGCATGACGTAGGAGCCGGGCGAGACCGTGATGTGCCGCTGGACGTACTCCGCATCCAGCTCGACGTTCGCGGTCTCGATCGTCAGCTTGCCGCCCTGCGGCATCGCGTCGCGGGCGTTGATGGCCAGGTTCAGCAGGACTTGCTCGAGCTGGCGCCGGTCGGCCCGCACGTGCCCGAGCCCAGCGCGCCGCACCGTGGTGAGCGTGATGTCCTCGCCGAGCACGCGGCGCAGCATCTGGTCCATCTCGAGCACCACGTCGTTCAGGTCGAGCACCTCGGGCTGGAGCATCTGGCGCCGGCTGAACGCCAGCAGTTGATGCGTCAGCGCCGCCGCGCGTTCGCTCGCTTGCAGGATCTCGACCACGTGGCTGCGGTGCGGGTCGTCGGGCTCCAGCTCGGCCTGCAGGAGCTCGCCGAAGCCGTGGATCACCGTGAGCAGGTTGTTGAAATCGTGGGCCACCCCGCCGGCCAGGCGACCGATCGCTTCCATCTTGGCGGCGTGCCGGAGCTGCTCCTCGCGCTCGCGCAGGGTGGCCTCGGCCTCCTTGCGCCCCGTGATGTCCTGGAACTGGCCGATCAGATACAGTGGGCGCTCTTCGCTGTCGCGCACGACCGACGCGCTGGCCAGCACCCAGACCTCGCTGCCGTCCGGGCGCCGATACCGCTTCTCGAGCTGATAGGCCCGGCGATGCCCGGCCAGCAGCTCCGCTAGCAAGGGCCGCTCCGCGGCCAGATCGTCGGGGTGCGTCAGCGCCGCGTTGGTAGTCGTCAGCAGCGTGGCCGCTGGCCGCGCCAGCAGCTCGCACAAGGCCGGGTTCACGCGGAGCCAGCGCCCATCGAGCGCCAGCAGCGCCATCCCCACGGCGGCGTGCTCGAAGGCGGCGCGGAACTGCGCCTCGCTCTGGCGCCGCTCGGCGATCTCGACCGCGAGCTGCTCGGCCAGGTGGTTCAGGGCCACCCCTACCTGGTGCAGTTCGTGGACGGGGCTGTGGGGCACGCGCGAGTCGTAGCGCCCCTGCACGAGATCGCGGCTCACTTTGGCCATCGCCTGGACCGGCCGGGCGATGTCGCGGATGAACAGGCCGCGCGCTACCAGCAGCGAGAGGGCGAGCATCACCAGCCCGGCCAACAGGACCAGCCCGCGCTCGCGGACCACGCGCTCCACTTCGGCCATCGGGACGAGGGCGATCAAAGCCGTGTCGGGCGCAAGCACCAGTTCGATGGGGCGCAGATCATGCCGCGCCAGCTCTGTGCGCAGCCGCTCCACGCCGTTGGGCAGGGGCAGAGTAGCACGCGCCAGCTCCAGCACCGTGGGCTCCACGTCCGGCGGGGCGAGCACGCGGTCGGCTTGGAGCAGCAGCACATCCACGCCCGTGCGCTCACGCCGCACCGCCAGCTCTGGCGGCGCGATCCGCCGGCCCACCAGTAGCACCCCGCCGAGGTCCGGCAGGGGGGCTTCGGCGAGGATGACCGGCTCGCCCTCCAGCAGTCCGACCAGCGCGGGAGACGGCGGCGCGGTGGTCGCGGGCAGCGCCTGACCCGCAGGCACCCCGGCCGCGAACACGTGGCGGGCGGCGGGAGTATCGATTACGACATAATCGAGGTCGAGTCGCTCGCGCGCGGCCTGCAGGTGCTCGGCCACCGCGGTCCAATCGCCGCTGGCCGCAGGCTGCCACAGCGGGGCGTCCGCCGCGAGCAAGCGGGCGATAGTCGCCAGGTGTTGCTGGCGCTCCTGCCACTGTGTCTGCACGGTCGAGAGTACTCCCAGGCCGCGCAGTCGCAGTTGCGCCTCGGCCTCTTGTTGGGCGGAGACGATCAGCACCGGCGCGAGAACGCCCGCGTTGACGACGACCAGCAGCAGGGCGGGAATGATCAGGGAGAGCCAGAGGGTTCGTGTCTCGGGACGAACGATCCAGCGGCGCATGATCTCTGCGGGGCTCCCCTCAAATGCTCTCGGGCACTGCGCTGCCCAGCAGCAGCGGACACACTGTTGCCATTCGTCTGCCACGGGCCGGTGACCACTACGGGGCCGGTAGTGTAGCCGGCAGCTTGGCCTAGCTCCCGCGAGTGGAGCAGTCCATACCGGCCGGCTCAGGCGGATTATCGGCAGTCAGCAACGTGCCCAATAGGGCGGCGTCGTCAGCGCCGGATTGCCAGGGGAACCCCGAAGGGCTCAGGAGGAGGCGGCCAGTGCCTGCTCCTGTCGAGCGATCCAAGCCGGGGGCGCTCGTAGCTCGTCCTCGGTAGGCAACGCGGCTGGGCCGGTCCAGACACGGTTCAGGAAGTCGATGCCGCGCGTGGCGACCACCGTGCGCACGAACTGCTCGCCCAGGACGTACTGCTCGTGCTTCATGTTGAGGCCGGTAAAGCGCAGGAACCATTGCTCGGCGGGCGAGCGCTGCTGGCGCCGGCGCTCGACGCCCGCCTCGATCTGTTGGAAGTGTGGCAGGAGCCGGCGGCCCACCTGGTGCATGATGTGGTTGCTGTAGCCTTCGAGCAGCGCCATCAGCGCCTGCAGCCGCGAGACCAGCGCCCGCTGCTCCGGTGTCATGAGCGATTGGAACAGGTTCTGGCCGCTGCGGATCCCATCGACCAGCCGGCCGACTAGCCCTCCCAGGGGCGCATGGCCGTTGCGGCGTTGGCCCAGCTCCTCCACCATCGTGCGGAGATAGGCCTGTAGCGTGTCGTGCAAGTAGCGGCGGACCCAGGGATGCAGCTCGAACTCGTGGGCGTGGGTCGCCTCGTGGAGCGCGATCCAGGTGCGCACCTCATCGGGAGGGACGCCGAGCCGCGACTCCAGCGCCTGGATGTTCGGCTCGACGAAGTACAGCTTGCCCGCCGCGGGCGCCTCCTGGGTCAGCAGGCTGATATCGTACTGGCCGAGCACGCGGCGCGCGAGATAGCCGAGCAGCACCCCGAGCTGGCCGCTGAGGACGAAGCGGCCGATGCCAGCGGTGGCCAGTGAGCCGCCCCCCTCGCGCTCTCGGTAGAACTCCTCCAGCGGGCGGAGCAGCTCCTGGAAATTCGTGGCGTTGGTGTCGATCCACTCGCGCCGGTCGAGGACGCGCACCTCGGTGGTTTGGAGGGGCAGCTGGGTGTGGGTGTAGGCCGCGATCGGCGCCTCGATGCGCTCCAGCGTCGCGCGGTACCGCGCCTCGCGCAGGCGTCGCTCCGGCTCGGTGAGCGGCGCCCCCTCACCCGCGGTGCGCCCCGCTACACCTCGCACGAGCGCCCAGTCCACCAGTTGGCGTGGGGCGCGCTGGCCATAGCGCTCGGCCGCGCTCCACAGCACGCCGGCCGCCGCCCCGATGAGTAACCCGGTACCGAACGCGCGCCCCCTGCTTGCCATGATCTACTCCTGCCCTCGGCTTACCCGGTTCATTATGCCCTATGCAGCCGGCGCGCCACGTGCTTTCGAGCAACCGACGCGCGCTCAGCCCGCGCTCTCGGTAGCCGGCAGCAGCACCGGCAGCGCGCCGGGCAGCACATCGAAACTGGCCGGCAGCCGTCCCGCCACCTCCCCGTCGCGCTGGATGGGCAGCCGCTCACGGGCGGCCACCATCACGTGCTGCGCACGGAAAGCCGCCACCTTGGGGTGCGCCAGGTGGCGGCCGATCAGCGCCAGAGGCAAGGACACCAGGAACTCCAGCCGGCCCACGTCGCCGACCACGACGACGTCCAGCCAGCCATCGCGCATGCTGGCACTCGGGGCGATGCGGAGCAGCCCGGCGTAGTTGCCGCCGTTGGCCACGATGACCATGTTGATACGCCGACGGCTTACCAGCAGCTTGCCATCGAGCCAGACGCTAAAGCGGCGGTTGGCGTAGCCGCGGAGCACGTGGAAGAAGCCGATGATGTACGGCCAGGCGCCACGCCAGCGCGGGGCCCAGGCCTGGGCGCGCGCCACCACCAGCGCGTCGAACCCCGTGCCGGCGTAGGTCACGAAGTAGCGAACGGCGCCATCGGCCAGGCGGATGCGCCCCACGTCGATGGGCGCGGGCCGTGCCCGGACCAGGGAGGCGACCGCGGCCTCGGGGGCGAGCGGCAAGCCCAGGCTGCGGGCGAAGTCCTGGGCGGTGCCGAGCGGCAGGACGCCCAGGGCCGGCAGGGACCGGGCGGCCACCTGCGCGCTCAGCAGGCCGTTGACGACCTCGCTGATCGTGCCGTCACCGCCTGCGGCCACGACCACCGCGCGGCCCTCGCGCGCCGCCCGTGCCGCCACCTCGGCCGCGTGGCCGGCGGCCTGCGTCAGGACGGCCTCGAAAGCCACGCCCTGCCGTTGCAGCAGCGCGGCCAGCGCCGGCCAGCGTCCGGCACCGCGGCCGGCACCAGCCGCGGGATTGACGATCACTAGCCAGGGCGCAGGCGCCGCTTCCACACCCGCAATTGTAGTCGAGCGGCCAGGGACCGTCAGCGCGGCGCACTGGCGTCCCGGCGCGCTACAATCGGCGCGAGCGCCCTACCGGTGCAGCTCAAGGGGAGAGGCATGCACGGGGCACCGTTCCCTGTGGTCGATGCGGACGCGCACATCCTCGAAGGCCAGGACCTGTTCGATCACTACCTGCCCCCCGCCTTCCGGCACCGCGCGCCGCGCCTGGTGACCGACGAGCGGGGCGGCCGGCGGATGCTGTACGAGGGGCGTCTGCTGCCGCCGTTCCCGGTCGGTGAGCAGGCCTCGTGGGGCATGCCCGAGCCGCCCGCGGCGCGCCTGGCGCTAATGGATGCCGAGGGGATCGACGCCATGGTGCTGTTCCCGTCCAAAGCCACGTTCTTCCCGGCCGGCGCCGATGCCGGGCTCGCCCTCGCCCTCGTGCGCGCCTACAACGATTACCTGGCCGACTTCTGCCGCGCTGCCCCGCAGCGGCTGCTCGGAGTAGCCCTGGTGGCGCTGCACGATGTCGAGGCGGCGATCGCCGAGGCGCGCCGCGCCGTGGCCCTCGGGCTGCGCGCTGTGATGGTGCGCCCCAACCCGCTGCGCGGCCGGCGGCTGGACGACCCCGCCTACTTCCCCTTCTACGCGGCGATCGAGGAGCTGGGCGTGCCGTTGATCGTCCACGAGACCACGGGCGTGCTGCCGACTGCGGGCGCCGACCGCTACGGCGTGGACCGCCCCGACCAGTACGCCTTCACCCATCTCATCTCGCACCCGTTCGAGCAGATGCTCGCGGTGCTGGCGCTGATCGGCGGCGGGGTGCTCGAGCGCTTCCCACGATTGCGCGTGGGGTTCTTCGAGGCCGGCTGCGGCTGGCTGCCCTACTGGCTGTGGCGGATGGACGAGCACTTCGAGCACCCGGCGTTGCGCCCGCAGTTCGCTGGGCTCGCCCTGCGCCCCAGCGAGTACTTCCGGCGCCAGTGCTTCGCCACTTGCGAGCCCGAGGAGGTGACCGTGCCCGCCGCGGTGGCCGCGCTGGGATCGGACAAGATCCTCCTCGCCTCGGACCTGCCTCATTACGACTCGCGGCGGGGCGCACTGTATGCCTTCTGGGCGGAGGCGCCCCTGCCCGAACCCGTCAAGCGGCGCCTGCTGGGGGAGAACGCGATCGCCTTCTACGGCCTCGACGCCGGACCCTTGCGCGAGCTGGCCGCCGCGCGGGCCGCCCGGCCGTAACACCTCTGCGCCGCGCTCAGCCGGAGCCCTCTGTCCCCGCCACATCCAGCACGGGGCGCCGGCGCACGAGCCGGGCGATGCGGAACGTCATCACCGCCACGCCCGCCTGGTTCTCCACGGTGTGTTCGGCGACCACCACGCCGCGGTCCGGCTGGCGGCCGGGCCGTGTCTCCACAATGCGCACGGTCACCCATAGCGTGTCGCCCGGGCTCACGGGCGCGTGCAGGCGCAGCCCGTCGAGCCCGAGAAACGCCAGGCCGGTGTTGCGGTACCATTCTTCGGACATCACCAGGCCCTCGGCGATGCAGAGGGTGAGCAGGCCCGGCGCCACGCGGCGCCCGAACACGCTGGCCCGCTCCACGTACTCGCGGTTCATGAACAGCTCTTCGTAGAGGCCCGCGAGGGCGATCAGCGCGCCAATGTCGTGGTCGAACACCGTGCGGCCACGCGTGCGCAGCACCTGCCCGACGGTGAAGTCCTCGAAGTACATGACGTTCCTCGGCGGCTGGCCGTGCGCTACGGATAGAGCTGGCGCAGCAGCCCGCGCTGCTCGATCTCCTGCAGCAGGCTCATGTCGAGCACGTCGCCGGGCCCAACGGTCTTGGGAATGTCGTCCTCGCGCTCGATCACGGCCTGGATCGCCTCGGCGCTCACCGTCGGCAGCGGCTGGTACACGTCCTTGACCTCCTCGTAGAGGTAGGCCACCTCATCCGCTGGGAGGTCGCCCATCCGCTGCTGCAGGATGCGCTTGGTCTCCTCGGGATTGGTCTTAAAGAAGTGGATGGCCTCGACATAGGCCGAGAGGAAGCGCAGCACCTGATCGCGATCGCGCTCGATCAGCCGGCGGGTGGTGGCCAGCGTGCCCTGCGGGGACAGGATGTGCAGGTCGCGGGACTCGACCAGCACCACGCCCCCCGCGCGCTGGGCGCGCAGGCCCGCCGGCCCGCTCACCACTCCCGCATCGACGTTCCCGCTCGCCACGGCGGCGGCCACCTGCGGGCTGGCCCCGAGCTGGAGGATCGTCGCGTCGTTGGGATCCAGGCCGGCGCGGGCCAGCGCGAGCTGGATGAAGGTGTGGGCCTCCGAGCCGTACTGCGTGATCCCCACGGTCTTGCCGCGCAGGTCGGCCAGGGAGCGCACCGCCGCGCCCGGGGCGACCATGATCTTCTGGCCGATGGCCAGGTCGCTGGTGCCGGCGATGATCTGGGGGTCGGCGCCCTGCGCCCGGGCACGGATCAGGGCGGCGGTGGCCGCGATGGCGTAGTCGAAATCGCCGGCCACCAGCGACTGGGTGACGCGCGGGCTGCCCCCGACCACCACCACCTCGGCATCGAGGCCGTAGCGCGCGAGGATCCCGCTATCCTGCGCCACCCAGGGGATGGCGAACATCTCATTGGGCGAGGTGATCGCGACGGTGACGTGCTGGCGCGCCGGGGGCGCCGCGGTGGGTGCGGTAGAGCTGCTCGCCGGCGCCGAGGCGAGGCTCGGCGCCGTGGGCGTACTCTGGCAGCCGGCCAGCCAGCCGGCCGCGAGCACCAGCACGGCCACTGCGAGACGAAATCCCATTGCCGCGCCTCTCAAGTACCCTGGTCCGCCGTACGGGCCTCGACGGCCGCGGCGTCGTAGGGCACGAACTCGTTGTCGGCCGCTGCCGCGGGCGGCTCCTCGCCCGCGGCCAGCAGCGAGACCGAGCCCTCGGCCGCCTCGCCAGCGATCAGCGGCGGGGCGTGGACCTCGGCCACCAGCGCGGGCTGGTCCGACTTGTTCCAGGCCCAGTGCACGCTGTTCGCCGGGATGCGCTGGAAGTCGCCCGCGCGGCAGTGGAACGCCTGGTCCTCCACGAAGAACCAGATCTCGCCGCGCAGCACGTAGTTGATCTGCTCGGCCGGGTGCTGGTGCGGCTTGGTGTGGTACCCGGGAGCGCGCTCGGCGATCATCAGGCTGGCCTGGCGCCCGAACGCCTTGCGCACCTCCATGGTGCCGTTGCCCTCGGCGCCGGCCTTCAGCGTGATGCGACGCACAGGGACGTCCGCAGCTTTGACGTGCAACGGCATGGTGGTCTCCTCACTCCCTCTCGCGCCGGTCGTGGGTCCGGCGAGCGGCGCGGAATTCTACACCCGGGATGGGACGCGAGATCAGCCGAGCGCGACCGCCCCAGCCGCCTGCAAGCGGTCGATGGCGCCCGCGTCGAGGCCGAGCCACTCCTGGAGCACCTCGGCGGTGTGCTGGCCCAGCAGTGGTGGCGGGCGGCGCACCACCGGCCGCGCGCCGCCGAACTCGATGTGCGGCGTGGTGAGCCGGACGCGGCCCAGCGCGGGGTGCGGCAGCTCGCATACTAGCCCCAGCGCCTCCACCTGCGCGTCCTCGAGCGCGCGGTCGACGGTGTTGATCGGGGAGGCGGGCACGCCCGCGGCCGTGAGCGCCGCGACCCAATCGGCCACGTCGCGGGTGCGCAGGACCGCCTCCATCGCCGCCTCGAGCGCCGCCCGGTTGCGCACGCGATCGGCGTTGGTGCGGAAGCGCGGGTCGTCGGCCCATTCGGGATGGCCGAGCGTCTCGGCGATGCGGCGGAACAGCCGGTCGTTGGCCCCGCCGATCAGCAGGTAGCCGTCGCGCGCCGGGAACCCCTGGTAGGGCACGATCGACGGGTGGGCCGTGCCGTGGCGCCCCATCACCTGACCGGCGACGAGGTAGTCGCTGGCAGCGTTCATCAGCATGGCGATCTGGGTGGCGAACAGCGAGAGATCGACGCGCGTGCCGCGGCCAGTGCGCTCCCGGGCGAACAGCGCGGTGGTGATAGCACCGAACGCCGACAGCCCCGTGGCCATATCGAGTACGGGCACGCCCACCTTGGCCGGCGGGCCGTCAGGATAGCCCGTGATGCTCAGCAGCCCCCCGAAGCCCGACACCATCACGTCGAAGCCGGCCTGCTCGCGGCGGGGCCCCGTGCGCCCGAAGCCCGAGATGCTGCAGTAGATCAGCCGTGGGTTGTCGGCGGCGAGCGTGTCGTAGCCGAGCCCCAGCCGCTCCATGGTGCCCGGGCGGAAGTTCTCCAGCACCACGTCGGCGCGCCGGGCGAGCGCTCGCGTGAGGGCACGTCCCTCGGGGGTGCCGAGGTCGACGGCGATGCTGCGCTTGTTGCGGTTGAGGCCCAGGAAGTACGTGCTCTGGCCGTGGACGAACGGAGGCCCCCAGCCGCGCGTGTCGTCGCCACCGTCCGGGCGCTCGAGCTTGACCACGTCGGCGCCGTAGTCGCCCAGCATCATGGCGCACACCGGCCCGGCCACCGCCCGGGAGAGGTCGAGCACGGCCACGCCGGTCAGCGGCAGGGGCGACGCCTCCATCACAGCACGTCTCCACGAGCGGCACAGGTCACCAGGGGCGAGCGGTCACCATAGGGTGGCCGAGGGAGAGCCTAGCGGCGCGCGACCGGCGCTGTCAAGCACGGCAATTGCTGCAATGGCTCCAGGTCGCTACAATCCGCAATTGCAGGCATTTGCAATAACCGAGCGGGCGCGGCCGACCTGCCGCCCGCTGGCCTGTGAGGAGGGTCTCCATGCGCTCTGTGCGTGCGCTCCGCGCCCTCGGCGGCGCCGTCCTGGCCCTGCTGCTGTTGCTCACGCTGTGGCCGCCGGCGGTCCAGGCCCAGAGCCGGCTGAAGGTAGTCGCCACCGTCGCGCCGATCGCCAGCCTCGTCCGCAACGTCGCTGGCTCGCGCGTGGACCTCACCCAGCTCATCCCTGACGGCGTGGACTCGCACACTTTCGAGCCGCGGCCGTCGGACGTGCGCTTCATCGCCGAGGCCGACCTATTCGTGCTCAACGGCCTCAACCTCGAGTTGCCGACGCTGCGACTGATCAACGCCAACGCCAAGCCCGGCGCGCAGGTGCTGCTGCTGGCCGACAACACCATCACCCGCGACCAGTGGGTGTTCGACCGCAGCTTTCCCGAGAGCCGCGGCAACCCGAACCCGCACCTGTGGCTCAACGTGGCCTACGCGCGCCGCTACGCCGAGCTGATCCGCGACAAGCTCGTGGAGATGGACCCGGCCAATGCCGACGCGTACCAGGCCAACGCCCAGCAGTTCCTCGCCCGGCTCGACCAGCTCGACCAGGCCATCTTCGCGGCCGTGCAGACGATCCCCCCGAACAATCGCCGCCTGCTGACCTACCACGACTCGTGGCCATACTTCGCCCAGCGGTACGGCTTCGAGGTCATCGGCGCCATCCAGCCGTCCGACTTCAGCGAGCCGCGGGCGCGCGACGTGGCAGCGATCATCGAGCAGGTGCGCAGCAGTGGCGTGCCGGCGATCTTCGGCTCCGAGGTGTTCCCTAGCCGGGTGCTCGAGGCGATCGGCCGCGAGACCGGGGTGCGGTACATCGACACGCTGCGCGACGACGACCTGCCCGGCCCGCCGGGGGCGCCCGAGCACACCTATATCGGCATGATGCTGAACAACCTCCGCACGATGGTCAGCGCGCTGGGCGGCGACGCCTCGATCTTCGACACGATCGACCCCAGCAACGTGGCCAGCTAACCCGGCGCCCGCACCAAGCGCGGGCCCGGGGGGCCCGCGCCCCCCCCCCCCCCCCCCCCACGCGCGGGGGGGGGGGCCCCGCCCCCCGGGCGCGCGCCGGCTATGCGCTAGGTTAGCGCCGGTCGCCGTTGCTCGCGGGCGCGCCGCCGTTCCCGTTGCCGTTGCGGTCCTCCGATGGGGCACGCGGGCACGAGTTGCGCACGTAGAAGTCGAGGCCCTCCAAGATCTCGCGGTAGTTGACCGCCTGGGCCATCGGGTAGCCGGCGTAGTTCAGGTTGAACTCGGCCGCGGCCAGCCGGTTGCCGATCACCGCCTCGCGCAGGCCCCCGGCGGCGAACACGTTGCCGATCTCGCTCTGCCGCAGGCCCGCGAGGGCGATGAGATCCCCGGCCCCGACCGCGCTCAGCCCGCCAGCAGCCTGTGCCACCTGCTGGGCCACGAACGCCGTGGACAGCGGCGTGGCCCCGGTCAGCGGGTTGAACGGCGCGAACGGGTAGCCATAGGCGGTGGTCAGGCCGACGTTCAGCGCGCCGTACGGCAGGTAGTTATTGGCTACGAACCACGACGGGCCGCCGGGCCGCGCCCATACGGCCGGACCCCAGGGGTAGGCGCCCACGGGCGGCCGTCCGTTGGGCAGGACCGGATACTGGTCGGCGGCATTCAGGTACCAGAGCATCCGCGCGAGCACGGGATCGGCCAGTTGGTGCCACAGCTGCTGGCACTCGGGGTTTTCGTTGATCGCCGTCTCCTCGGCCTGCACGCTAGCGCTGGCCACCGGGCTCAGCGCTAGCACGGCCGCGACCAGGGACACCACGAAGCGGCGCATCGGATAACCCTCCTGCAACATCGAGACTGGCCCAGCGCCTGAGGCGCTGCGCAACCACGACGGCACTATCGGACTGCTGGCTGGATCCTCACCTCCGGCGACTGCGCGCGCCCGCGGACCTGGGGGTCCGAGGCGGTGTGCAGGTATTCGAGGCTGGCGACACTGGTCAGCGTGGGGCGGCCGGTCAGCCCCGCGGTGCTGACGGTGAAGCTGAACGGCCCACGGACCGTGTGCGGCGGCAGAGTCCGCAAGTGCCACACGAGCTGATCGTCCTGCAGCTCGGGCGGCTCGACCCCCTCGGGCGACTCCAAGCCCTCGAACAACACGGGAGCCTCGGCGGGCACCCGCGCGCGCACCACCACGTTGCGCAAGTGCCAGCCGCTGCGGTTCTCCACGCGCAGGGTGTAGGTGATGCGCCCCGCCTCGGCCTCGGCGCTCAACCGCACCGTAGCAGCCGGCTGGCCGCCGACGGGCACCCACAGGGCGTGGGTAGCGTAGTGGCCCCGCGCGTCCGCCGCTTGCACCACTTGGCGCCCGAACGGCAGCGTGGCGGGCAATGCCACCTGCGCGGTGAAGTGGCCACTAGCATCGGCCTGCGCGACCGTCAGGAGGTCCTCCGCGTCCCCGACGGTCACCACCACGGGGCCGCTCGGACTGAATCCTTGGCCGGCTAGGGCGACCACCTGGCCGGCCGCCACCGCGCTCGGGCTCACACTGAGCTGCGGGCTGCCCATCGGCAAGCGTGGCTGGATGGTGAAGGTGTACTCGCCGCGTGCGACGCCGCGGTCCTCGGCCGTCACCGCCTTCCAACGGACGCGGTACACGCCCGGCCCCTGGTCGGCCAGGCTGACCCAGAGGCGCGTCCCATCCACCTGGCGATCGCGCCGATCGGCACGCTGGCCGCTGGGGCCGTAGACCGCGACCTGGCTCTCCTCCTCGTCCAGCTCCTCGTCGAACAGCACCTGCACCCGCGGCGGCGGCGTGGCCAGCACGCTGTTCGGCGCCGGCGTGGCGTCGGCGAAATGTGCGTGCGCGCGCGCGGGCGCGGCCGGGACACCGCTC
Source organism: Chloroflexota bacterium (assembly GCA_019686175.1). GTDB lineage: Bacteria > Chloroflexota > UBA6077 > UBA6077 > JAJPHF01 > JADGHJ01. Next base: position 13,047 of record JADGHJ010000108.1, read on the forward strand.
ACGCAGAGCAGCGCGACGATCAGCCGGAGCAACAGGTGACGCATTGCTCCCCCCTCTCAGCAGGGGGCTGACGCGCACGAGGCCCCGTCCCCGCCCCGCGTCGGCCCCCGTCG